>CAIMTJ010000130.1 GCA_903844385.1 uncultured Burkholderiales bacterium | reverse complement strand
CTCTCGCCTTGGATGTGGGTGAAGGGCTTGACCACCACATCGGCGCTCAGGTGCGCATTGGAGACCACACAATGGGCTCCAATTTTGACGCCATCGTCCAGCACCACACGCCCTTCAAAGACACAACCCACGTCGATCTCCACATCTTGACCCACCACCACCTCGCCACGCACATCGATTCTCGCGGGGTCCGCCAAGCGAGCACCGGCGTGCATCAATTGCCCTGCCACGTTGCGTTGATATGCACGCTCCAAATGGGCCAACTGCGCTGGGTCGTTCACGCCCGCCACCTCGTTGGGGTCCAAGCATGCGTGCGTGTGAACCTCGAGTTTTGCGGCCACGGCCATCGCGACCAAGTCGGTCAAATAGTATTCTTGTTGTGCGTTGTTGTTGTTCAAGGCGGCCAGCCAAGCGTGCAGATGGGCATTGGGAATGACCATGACCCCGACGTAAATTTCCTCAATGAGGCGCTCCTGGGGGCTTGCATCTTTTTCTTCAACAATCCCCAACACTTGTCGATTGGCGTTGGGGGTGCGCACAATGCGCCCATACCCTTGGGGACTCGAGGTCTTCAAGGTCAAAAGGGTCAAATGCTGATCTTTTGAGGCCGCCACCAATGCTTGGAGCGTGTTCAAGCCTATGAGGGGCACATCGCCTGAGAGCACCAAGGTGCAACCCGCATTGGGGAGCACTGGCAGATGGGCAGCGGCGCTTTGGAGGGCGTGCCCCGTGCCGAGTTGAGGCTCTTGCAGCGCAAACATCAAGTCCTCGTGGTGGGCCAATGCCGCCTGGACTTTGGATGCTTCGTGCCCCACAACCACCACTTGTCGCCTGGCGCCCAAGGACTTTGAGACTTTGATAACATGCTCAATCAAAGGCACGCCGCCCAGGGTGTGCAACACCTTTGGAGTGCGACTCTTCATCCGAGTCCCTTTGCCCGCCGCCATGATCACGACATCCATCCCACTCATTGTGTGTATCCTTTTATGAACCACGCCATTATCGACTCTTCGAGGGCCTTTATTTGAACGCCAACAACACCTCCCCAGAAAGCGTGCTCAAGTGCTGGTCGGGCGCAGGGGCCCCACTCAGGCGAATGGCCTGGGTGGGACTCTTCACCTTGATTTTATCGGGCTGCAGTGTGGTGCAGTCACTCTACAACAACGCGCCCCAATTGGTCTACTGGTGGCTCGATGATTATGTCGACTTTCGAGCCGATCAAAAAGACTGGGCCAAAGCAAAACTGAGCGACTTGTTGGCCTGGCACCACACGAGCCAGCTGCCGCTTTACTCGGTTCAGCTTAAAAAACTCGCCGAGCTCTCCACTGGCGACATCACACCCGAGGTGGGATGCGGGGCCGTGCAAGCCTTGATCGACACCCAAGGCGCTTGGCTAGACCAATTGAGCGCTCCCTTGGCAGAGTTTTTACAAAGCTTGAGTCTTGCCCAAATTCAACACCTGCAAGTGACTTTTGAGAAAAAAAACAAAGAATGGTCCAAAGAATGGCT
>CAIMTJ010000129.1 GCA_903844385.1 uncultured Burkholderiales bacterium | reverse complement strand
TGGAATCGACATGGTGCACGTTCCCTACAAGGGTTGCTCACCGGCGCTCACGGATGTGGTTTCAGGTCAAATCCCCATCTTCTTTAACATGATGAACAACGTAGCACCTTTTGCAAAAAGCGGCAAAGTCAAAATGCTGGCCATCGCATCCTCCAAAAGACTGGCAAGTTTGCCCAATTTGCCCACCATCTCTGAATCAGGTTTCCCCAACTTCGATGCCTTTCCTTGGTTTGGCATGCTCGCACCATCGAACACGCCCAAGCCCATCGTGAACATGTTGAGCAATGAGATTTTGGCTCTGGTCGAGAGTCAAGATATCCGAGAGAAATTAAAGAATTTGAATTTTGAACCCACCCCCACCACACCAGAGGCTTTCACTGAGATCATGAAAGCAGACTTGGTGAGATGGCGCCGAGTGGTCAAAGAAGGCAACCTCAAAGCGATCGCCGAGTAAACGCGACCCCCTATCCATTCATTGTTTTTAAGGTCTATCCATGTCAGACATCATCCGTCCCTGCCGCGTTGGCAGCGTTAACTTGAACCTGCGCCGTCAAGGTGAAGGTCGCGCCATCTTGTTTCTCCATGGTGCCGGTGGCGTTTCAGAATGGAGCCCATTTTTCCAAGAACTGGCACAAAGTCACGACGTGTGGGTTCCTGATCACCCTGGATTTGGTGTATCGGACAACCCAGCGTTCATAAAAAACATGTCAGATTTGGCCATGTTTTATCTCGATTTTTTGGATGAACACGCCCCCAAAGAAGGTTTTGATGTGGTGGGACACTCCATCGGTGGATGGCTCGCCGCAGAGATCGCCACCCGAAATGCTCAGCACATCCGAAGCTTGAGTTTCATCTCGAGTGCGGGCTTGAGACTGGAGGGCCATCCCATGGGTGACGTCTTCATTTGGAATGCAGAAGAATCGATCCAACATTTGATTTTTGACCCTGCTATTCAAGAAAAGCGCCTCAACGCACAACCCACACTTGAAGAAGCCGAAATCATGGTGAGAAACAAATTCACATTTGCCAAACTCGCATGGCATCCCCGTCTTTTTAACCCTGATTTGAAAAAATGGTTGCACCGCATCAAGGTGCCCACGCAAGTCATCTGGGGTGAGCACGACGGACTCATCCCCAAAGAGTACGCCCAAATGTGGGCCGATGCCCTTGATACCCAAGACTGCACCGTGCTCAACGAATGCAGTCACTCTCCGGTGAGTGAAAAACCCTCAGAAACCGCCCATTTGATCAAAACATTCTTAGGAAAACATTCTTCATGAAAGTTCTCAACTTCACTTTGATGCCCTATCGCAGCTTGGATGTGCCCGCATCCAAAGCACATCGATCGGCTTGGGTGGTCTTGCCCAATACCTTTTATGACCCAGAAAAAGGCGCTCATGACTATGAAAGCTACATTGACTTACTCGCGCAGTCAGAGCCTTTGGGCTTTGATGGGGTGTGTGTCAATGAGCACCACCAAACCGCCTATGGCTTGATGCCCGCACCCAATTTGATTGCGAGTGCCTTGATTCAACGCACCAAAAAGATCAACATCGCCATTCTCGGGCGAGCTTTGCCCTTGGTCAACAACCCCATCAATATCGCTGAAGAGTTCGCCATGCTTGACAACATGTCACGCGGGCGCATCATTGCCGGCTTTGTGCGCGGCATCGGCGCGGAGTACCATTCGACCACTGTCAATCCTTTTTATTCCCACGAGCGTTTTCACGAAGCGCATGACTTGATTGTCAAGGCCTGGACTCAGCCAGGACCCTTTGCTTGGGAGGGCGAGCACTACAACTTGAACTATGTGAACTTGTGGCCGCGGGTGTATCGCCAACCCCACCCCCCCATTTGGATTCCGTCACAAGGCTCCATTGAAACCATCGAATGGGCAGCCGATCCCAGCCGAAAATACCCCTTCTTGGTGACTTTTTCTGCACGAGAAGCGGTCATCAAGAACTTGCTGGCCTACCGAGATCAGACCCAAAAATATGGCTATGAAGCCCAATCGTCTCAATTGGGTTGGGCCGCTCCGGTTTACGTGGCCGATACGGTGGAGAAAGCCATGCAGGAGTCGCGCGAAGCCATTGAGGCCTTGTTCAACGACTACTTGACCTTGCCCATGGAGATGCTCTTGCCACCGGGCTACACCTCCATTGAGTCCTTGAAGAAAATCATTGCCACGAAAAAAGCCATTGGTCGGGGTGGTTTTGGCGGCCCCAATCAACGCCAAAGCTTGGAGCGCCTCATGGAGTTGGGCACCGTCTTGGTGGGCACGCCCGAGACCATTGTGCAGCAGATCAAAGAGGTCAAAGAAAAAACCAATTTAGGCAATTTCGTCTCGATGCTTCAATTCGGAACGCTGAGCAATGAACTCACCCAAAGGAACCAAGCCCGGTTCGCTTCAGACGTCATGCCCATCCTGCAAAAAATGATCTGAGCATCAATGACCGCCTCAGCGTGGTATCAAGAGAGGGTTGGCGCCGATGCAGTGCACAGCACTGAATCAATCAATCACCACCGGCAAGATTAAACGCGAGGCATGAGATGGGTCGTGGTGGACCGTGTCTTGTCCCATTTTGTCGGGTCGATAGTAGTGCGGCCACAAAGCTTCGGTCGCTGGTGAATCGCCATTGACAATTTCTAGACGAATTCGGTGGCCCGCCTTGAATAAATACGCCATGGGCTCGATGCTGATTTCAAAGGCATACACCTCACCGGGCTTGATCGGCTGGGGGTTGACATGACTTTGCCGAGGAACCATATCGGTGCTGCTCGCACCATCCAAGGCGCGGTGCGAGGCTTTAAGCCAGCCTCTGGAGACGAGCTCAGCAAAAGGATTCAATGTTTTGGCGCGGTCTTCGGGCGACTGTGGGAACTGATCAGACACTTTGATAAAGAAGTCGGTATCACTGGCGGTTGATGAGGCGTACAGCGTGAGCTTGATCGGGCCGGCAATCTCCAAGTCCTTTTCTAGTATCGGAGTCGTGAAGGTGAGCACCCGTCTGGCCGAGTCAAACCCGCCTTGTGGCCCGGTGGGCCCAAAACCCACCACGCCGGCGACCCAGCCTGGGTTGGGGTAGACATAGGTGGTGGCGGGGTCTGCCGCTGGTGCTTGGAGTGACAAGCTGCCGTCATTCAAAGAGGTCACACTCCCCGTCTTTTGAGAGTTCAAGTAAAAAGACGTGTAGTCAATGTTTTTGGGCGGCCACACCTCAGACGCACGCATGCCCGTCTCGAGTGCTGCACGCACGGCGTATTGAACCTGGGGTCTTTGCAGGTAGTTGGTCTCTTTGCCTTTCAGGTAGTGGTCATAAAAAGGCAAAAAGACCTCACGGTGAAATTGTTCACTGGCAAACTCAGCAGCGGCCCCCCACGCGTTGGGGGCACCCGACATCCTTAATTTTTTCTCCCCTCCAGCCTTCAAATAGCCATCGATATTGCCTCGGGTGTGCAACTGCATTTTTGACCACACCCCACTGGAATACAAGGGCACCTTGATTTGATCCAGATACTCCCAGGCCGAACGCTCACGCCAAAAATCATCATAGGTTGGATGAGCCGCCAACATCTGGGTGAGGTCATCTTCTTGTTCACGTCCAGGCCCTTGGGCCGGAAAACGATTGATGAATCGATTTTGATACCACCAGTAGCCAGGGAAAAAATCACAGGCAATACCGCCATGGTAGACACCCGCACGGTAGGCATCGGCCAAGCCATCATGCGCGCCAATGCATTTGAGCGCTGGGGGTGCGGCTTTGCCCAAAAACCACTGCAGCATGCAGTAGTAAGACTGCCCAATACTACCCACTTGACCGTCGGACCACGCCTGCGCAGCCACCCATTCAATCACATCGTGCATGTCATTGGCGTCATTGGCGTCCATAAAGCCAAAGTGTCCACCTGATCGACCAGAGCCGCGCACATCCATGTGCACGTAGACATAGCCTTCGTTGACATAAAAATCAATAGGGCCAGTCTCTCGCCACAAAAACTGTGGGCTCGCTGGCAGGGTGTTGTTGTCAAAACGATAGGGCGAAGCGGCAAAAAGACTGGGGAATTGCCCCTCATGAGCAGGGCGATAAATGGCCACGCCAATTTCAACACCATCCCTGACTTTGACCATGTGCACTTCGGGCTGTATAGATTGCGTCATTTTTTTAAGCTTTCATTGATCTCAATTGATGTGTCCAACCAGGTGCTCAGCACGCAAGCCTTCAGGGCTCGAATTTAAAGTTTTGCTCTTTCACAAAAGTCTTCCAGCGTTCGATGTCTTTTTTCACAAAATCACCCAAAGCGCTTGGGGTGCTGAGCTCAGGGATGATGCCTTGAGCGTTGAATTGCTCTTTGACCTCGGGTGAGCTCAAGATGACCTTCAAGCCCGAGTTCAACTGGTTGACCACCTCTGGGGGCAGGCCCGCTGGGCCCGACATCCAAAAGGTCACAATCAAATCCAGGCTGCCTGCACCAAGCTCAGACAAGGCCGGCACTGAAGGCGCGTAGCTCGAGCGGGTATCGCCCGCGATGGCGATCATTTTTATTTTTCCGTTGCGCAAAAACGGCATGGCCGTGTGCACGGGCATCATCATCATTTGGGTTTGACCGCCCAGCAAATCGGTGATTGCCCCGGTGGCCCCCTTGTAGGGCACATGAACGATATCAAAACCAAATCGTTTCTTGAGCACCTCCATGGAGAGGTGTTGGGCGGTCCCGGCGCCCGAGGAGCTGTAATTGAATGCACCGGGTTTGGCCAACATCAAGCCCTTGAACTCCTCGAAATTTTGCGCTGGCACATTGGCATTGATCACCAAAGCGAGCAAACTGACACCAATC
The DNA here is from genome assembly GCA_903844385.1 of uncultured Burkholderiales bacterium. Lineage (GTDB taxonomy): Bacteria > Pseudomonadota > Gammaproteobacteria > Burkholderiales > Burkholderiaceae_C > Limnohabitans. Next base: position 16,122 of record CAIMTJ010000129.1, on the reverse strand, counting down.
TTACCAATGGGCGTGAAGTCGGCATTGGGGTCATAGGGCAACTTTTTGTAAAGTGCCGGGGTCACATTGAAGGTGTTCACCGTGATCATGAGCACGCTGCCATCGGGCTTGGATTTCGCCACATAATCCGCGCCGATATTGCCACTCGCGCCCGCTTTATTGTCCACCAAGACGGGTCGACCCAACAACTCGGACAAATGCGGCGCAATGATCCTGGAGACCGCATCAATGCCGGTACCTGTCGAATAGGGCACCACAATCGTGGTGAGCGAGGGTTGGGCGGCAAACACAACACCCATCCCAAGGAGCATCAAGATAGTGATCAATTGTTTCATGGAACTCAAACGTTGCGACTCGTGGTCTTCATAGGAGAAATGCACGGCCGTAAGCGTGCGCGCGAATTGCAGAGTTTATCCCTCTTGGCGCGCATTGGCATCCCGATCAACCCCAATTGAGCGATGAAACCAACTGTCTCATAGAGGCCTGCCGTTTGAGCTTCCAAGCCCTTGGGCCAAGCGATGAGTCGGCGTTCAAGCCTTTCGGGCTCTTATGGCCAAGAGCGCTCACAATCGTGGGCTTCATGGCCAGTCTGGGCATGCATTGATGGATGGACAAGGTCTCTCAAGACTAGCCGCAACTGCCCATTTGCCCGCATTGGGTGCAAAACTCACAACCGTCTTTTTTGATGACCGCATGCGCGCCACACTCCATGCATTTTTTGCCACTCATCACCGCTGGCGCTGTCGAGTTTTGCGGGCTGCTTTGCAAGGCGTCAATGCTGACCGATCCATTTCTGCGACCGATGATGTTTTGAATGGCAAAGGCAATGGCCGCCACTTCCGAGTCATGCCACATGGGAACCCGAGTGCCATCGACTTTCTCAAAGGTCCCGAGTCGCACAGGCCCCCGATCCCACGCCACTTTGCGCATATCGCTGAGCGCTCTTTCCAAAAAGCCCCCCCTAGCGGCCAAGGACAACAAGCGCATACTGGCCGTGATCCATTGTTGGGATTCGCCGTTTTGCCCCACAGGCATGAAAAACTCGATGGCACGATCCACCACTGCTTCGCCCAAGGGGTGAGGCATCGCCAAGAAGGACACAATCAAATACAGAGTTTTGTGGCCCTCTTGCGTCCAATATTCGATTTTCTCGGCCACCGCGGGCAGCATTCCCTGGGGGCGACTCTCGATGATGGCTTTCATCGGATCCCAAGACGCTTGGCCCTGGCTCGCAGCGCTAGGCTCTGTGCTGGGTGCGCCCTCGAGCTCCAAAACGGAGCCCAAAATGCGATTGGGCCGGTACACCGCCATGCCTTTCAAATTCGCCCGCCAAGCATGAAGGTACAGGCCCTTGAAGTCTTCAAAATCATAGTCGCTCGCCACATTGATGGTTTTGGAGATGGCGGTATCGATAAAGGGTTGAACCGCTTGCATCATGGCAATGTGGTCTGCTGCCGACATCTCCATGGCGGAGACGAAATAGCTGGGCAGCTCTTGCACGTTGCCGCCCATGTCGCGGAATAAGCGCCAGGCATGGTCCTCGACCGAGTACTCTGCAGTACTGCCATCAGACTGTCGTTTTTTACGTCGATAGACCCAAGAAAAAGCGGGCTCTATCCCGTTGGACGCATTGTCAGCAAACGCCAAGCTCACCGTTCCCGTGGGGGCGATCGAGAGCAAATGGCTGTTGCGAATACCATGCTCTCGGATGGCTAGCTTTAACTCCAAGCTCAAGCGGCTGGTGAAATTATCGTCGCTCAAGTACCGATTCACATCGAGCATGGGAAAACTGCCCTTCTCTTTGGCAAGTTCCACAGAGGCCGTGTAGGCGCAGTCGCGCATCACTTTGGCGATTTGCGCGGCCATCTGCCGGCCCTCTGGGCTGTTGTAGGCGAGCTTGAGCATCACCAAGGCGTCTCCTAGACCGGTAAAACCGATGCCAATGCGACGCTTTTGTTGTGCTTCGTGCTCTTGCTGCGCCAGCGGCCAAAAAGTGACATCCAAGACGTTGTCGAGCAGACGCACTTGCACTTGAACGACCTGGGCAAATGCCTGGAAATCAAAGGCTGGGGTCCCCTCAAAACCGAACGGATGGAGGACAAAGCGCGGCAAGATGATGGGCCCCAAGTCACAACAACCGTAGGGCGGCAAGGGTTGTTCACCGCACGGATTGGTTGCGGTAATGGTTTCGCAATAGTTTAAATTGTTGTCTCGGTTGATGTTGTTTAAAAACAAGATCCCAGGCTCGGCATAATCGTAGGCCGAGCGCATGATCAGATCCCAAATGTCAGAGGCTGCACAGGTTTCATACACCCAATGCCCGCTGGCATGTTGATGAGCGCCGCCAGCGATCAAGGTGGCGCCCGGTTTTGCCACATGGGTCAAAGCCCAGTTGCTTTGCTGCTCAAGAGCGATCATGAACTCATCGGTGAGTCCCACCGAGACGTTGAAATTATTCCATCGCCCTGGCGTGCGTTTGGCCGCAATGAACTCCTTGATATCGGGGTGATCGATGCGAAGCACACCCATTTGCGCGCCGCGGCGTGAGCCCGCGCTCTCCACGGTCGAGCACGATTGATCAAATACGTTGATATAGCTGCACGGTCCCGAAGCCATTGAGCCCGTGCCCTTGACTTCGGCGCCTTTGGGCCTGATTCGGGAGAAATCGTACCCCACGCCACCGCCTCGACGCATGGTTTCGGCCGCTTGCTTCAATGCCTCATAAATTCCAGGATAACCACTCTCGTCCAAACCCTGGATGCAGTCACCCACCGGTTGGACAAAGCAATTGATCAAGGTGGATTGAATGCCCGTTCCGGCCGAACTCATGATGCGTCCAGCGCCGATGGCGCCTCGACGCATATTGCTCAAAAACAAAGCCTCGATTTCATCTCGTCTGGCAGGGTCTTCCTTTTGCACCAGGCCCTTGGCCACGCGCTGAAAGATGTCATCGGCCGTTTTCTCTTGAGCCTTGGCATATTTTTCGAGCAAGACATCTTGGCTGATGGTCTGCTCGCTGCGGGAATGCTCACTCAGAGACGGTTGGGCTAAAGTGTGGTGGGGCTGGGACTGACGGGTGAGCATCGCTGGAGTCTCCGGTGTTGTTTAATAAATGCATCATGAGGTCGCGAACGTGCCGAATGCTAGACCCAAAAGGCAGCGCACTCGCCCCTCGAAAAAACAGTCCTTTTTGCGTATTTCCTCTCACCGCACTGGCCAGCACCTGGTCGATACAAAATTGCCCCACATTGGCGTTACCAAGCATCAAGCCACACTCTTTCAAGCAATCAAAGCCCAAGGTGCAACGCTCTTTCTTTTTGGCATGGGCTTGCAAGGTGGGAAGCACTTGGATGTAATTTTCTAGCCACGGCGTTTTGACCGCTCGCGCCGGTAACCCGGCCACCGACATGAACTCCACCACATCGTCAAGCTTGGCGTTGGCCAACACGTGCTTGAAGTGCGGGTGTGCATCACACTCCAGGGTGACGGCAAAGGCCGTCCCCATCTGAACAGCCGAGGCCCCCAAGTCTTGCACTCGCTTGATATCGGCATAGGAGACGATGCCACCGGCCGCGATCAAGGGCACTTGGCCTTGAAGACCCATGGTCTTTAACAAGGCCAGGGCCTGGGGAATGACCACTTCAAAGTCAAATTTGGGGTTATTGAGGTCTTCTAGACTGGACGCGCCCAGGTGCCCGCCCGCATAACGCGGATGCTCAATCACAATGGCGTCGGGTGTGCGGTGCTTTTTGGCCCACTTTTTAAGAACAATATCAATGCCGCGTGCTTCCGACAAAATAGGGATCAATGCCACGCTTTGATGATCCACGGCCAAGTCGGGTAAGTCCAGTGGCAAGCCCGCCCCCACAACAATGGCATCGGCACCATTGTCCAACGCGCATTGAACATAAGACGCGTATTCGCTCACCGCCTTCATGATATTGACAGCAATCATCCCAAGCCCATGGCTCAACGATTTGGCCAGCACGATCTCTCTCTTGAGTGCCTCCACATTGGCTGCATCAATGATCGCCTTGTTGCTGCGCGCATAGGGCAGACTGGCAGACTTTCGCATGAGATCAGGGTGCAGGCGACGCAAATCGATGGAAGAGATGGTCCCCACTGCGCCGCAAAGCGCGACCGCTGAAGCCAAGCGATGCGCTGAGACACCCACCCCCATACCACCTTGGACGATGGGCAAGAGTTGACGCCCTTTGATGCAAAGCGCTTGAAGACCACTTTGATGCATCGCCTCCTCAAAATTCGCAGGCATTGAACGCCTCATAAAAACCTTTTGTTGGAGGACATCACCATTCCATGCGGTGATATCACACACCTCATGATCGGTTCAAACCCAATTTCAAGCTTGATTCAAATCAAACGAGTCATCATTTTCATTTTTTAAAGGTATCGATGGATGAGAGCCATCCGTTGAGGCTCAAGCTCTACAATGTGGGGACATGCAAAAAGCACCCTGACCGATTGTTTTGAGTTGCACGCGCAACCCAGGGGTGCGTGAGCGCCGACCAGGCGTGCTGCATGGCACCCAGTGACCTGGACTTGCCTTCATCACCACCAAGAGGAGACACAGCATGCGTTGGATACGCTACACCTTTGAACACCAGACTCACTATGGCTTACTGCAAGGAGAGCACATTCAGCAAGTCCTTGGCAACCCCTTTGACGGCTATGAGAAAGAGGGCATTGTTCGATCGCTCAAAGACGTCAAGATTGAAGTTCCCGTGGTGCCTCGGACCTTTTATTGCGCAGGACTCAACTACGCCGAGCACGTGATCGAGACCGCCAAAAAGCAAGGCATTGAGCCCGTGCTGCCCACCAAAGCCGACATCGGCTACCGCGCCAACAACGCACTGATCGCTCACCTGGAGAACGTGGTGATTCCGAAAGATGCCACCGAAAAGATCCACTACGAGGGAGAGTTGGTGGTGGTGATTGGCAAGAAAGCCAAACACTTGACGCACGACAATGCGCTCTCTTGCGTCTTGGGCTACACCATTGGCAACGATGTGAGCGAGCGCACATGGCAGCGCAGTGACCGAACGTTTTGGCGCAGCAAAAACACCGACACCTTCAAACCGATGGGCCCCTGGATCGACACTGAGTTTTCCCCGATCAACGCCACCACGACCGTCAAGGTCAATGGCGTGTCCTCCACGGTTTATCCCACCAACGCGATGATTTTTGACGTTCCCACATTTCTGGTGGAGATCACCCGCTACCTCACCTTGTGGCCTGGGGACGTCATGTGGATGGGCACCGATGGATCGTCCCCCAATTTGGTCAGTGGAGACGTGGTGGATATCGAGATCAGTGGGCTTGGGCACCTCACCAACACCTTCGTCAAAGAAAGCTGAGGCTCCCAAAGCGAGATGCCAAAAGAGCGCAGATAGGGCGCCCCATCTTGATGCTTTAGCTCAGTAATCGCTCCATGAGCCTGTGGTTGCTTGGGGAGTCGACCTCTGAGGCCAACAAGCCTGTTTGGATCAAATTCACAAATTGACCTGTGGCGGGGTCCATGATGTGCTCTCTCAAGAGGCCCTCACGCTGAAAACCCAAGTGCAGCGTGCCTTTGAGTGAATGCGGGTTGTCCTCATAAATAAAAGAATAGAGTTTGTGAAAACCCATGGCTTTGAAGAAAAATTGAAACAAAGTCAGCATCGACGCGGTGGCCAAACCGATCGGGGCCTTTGGCAAGACGCCCAGCAAAACCTCGGCACTTTTGTGTTGCAAAGAAATATTGGTCAAACTCAATAGCCCAAAGGCTTGACCCCAGCGGTCTCGCACAATCCAATGCAATTGATTGACCTCGGTGAGGATGGCGATGTACTCTTGGTTCAAGGTCATGCTGAGCAAGGATGAGTCGGCCGTTAAATCCTTGGCATGCCGATGAAACTCGTAGACGAAGTCTTTGTGCCTCCAAAGCTCTGCCAAAAAAGCGGCATCTTCTTTTTTTCGACGGGTCAATTGACAAATGCCGGCACGGATATCGGACCACAGGATCGGTTGATGAGCCCAGACATAATCGGGCGACAACACCTGAGATCGAGCGCTGTCAAGAACAAGATCGGCAGCGGCTTGGAATTGGTAGTGCGAGCGCAAGCGCTGCGAGCGTTGAAAGATACTTTCGGACTCGCTCATGCTGGCTTAAAATGCAGTTTTATAAAGCAAGCCATTGGCTTGAAGTCCGGTCAAATTGATTTGGGCCGACACAGCAAAACCACCTGCATCTGCCGCATTGATCGCCAAGGTGAGAATTTGATCGCGGCTGGAGGTCCCGTTGGTCAAATTGGTGATGAAGATGGCCTCAGTCAAAGGATCGGGCAAGGCCCCCACCACATTTTTATAGACAAAGTCGACCCAGGACTTGTTGTTGGCCGCCGAGTTGGTGTTGGCCATGCCCAGTTGATTCTCGATCAAGGCGTTTTGCTCAATCAATTTGGCAATTTGTGCATTGCTTTGACCCTGGTCAACCAAAGAAACGGCCGCCGAAAAATACGTGTTCACCAAGCCACTGCCAAAGGCGGTCCCAATCAACATGGCTGCATTGAAGGCATTTTGTCCAGGCTGAAAATCCGTGGCCAGCACAGATCCGTCCGAGAACTTGATGCGTTGGATACCATTCAAGGTTTCATTGCCCAGACTGCCCACCTTGTCTTTGATCGTGACCGTGCCCGGCGCCACGGCAACGGAGAAGTTGGCATAAGGCTCGCTCAATATCACCGTGTTGAGCCCCGAGACCCCGTTGATGATCTGATTGGGCAGCGCCGTGTAGGTCGATCCTGAGGTGAGGTTCACCGTGGTCGGTGCAATGGTGTAGCCTCCCACGATTTTGGACAACAAGACTGCATCCGCTGTTTGTTGAGCAGGCGTGATCGAGAGCACACTGCTGTCGGTCAAGGTGATGGTTGAAATCTTATTGACGTTGGCATTGAGAAAGGACAAATTCGCCACAAAATTGGCATCGGTATCGCGAACGGCCACCGCACTCACGAGCGGCTGATTCAGCGTGCTGCTCACAGCCGAGACGGCAACGGCAGTGACATTCAATGCGTAGGTACCGCTGATCAACGCCAAGGCGCTGGCGTCGCTCTTGAGTTGTGCTGCCGTGAGACTGATCAAGCTTGGGGCATCGGTTTGAACCAGCGTGGTGATCTTGCCCGCCAAAGACGCGATGTTGTCCAAATTGTTGGAGATGTTGGCCCCCGTGTCGCTCAAGCTCACCGACGTGACCTTGCTGCTTTGAGCCACAGCGAAGAGACTCGCAACGGGCACTGCTGACAAGGTCAAACTGTAGGTGTTGCCAATGAGCGCCAAGACCCCAGCATCGTTGGTGTACTGGGCAAAGGTGAGGGATAAATCGGACGACGATGAGGTGAGGTTGATGGTTTTGAGCTTGGAGAGGTTTTGCGCCAACGTGTCGATCGCCGCGGCCACATTGAGGTTGGTGTCGGCGATGGTGTAAGAAGCAGGCGCAATCGAGGCGAGGTTACTCGTGAAGGTGAGCACGGCGCCTTGTGTACTGGGTGAGGCAGGCGTGGAGCTTCCCACCGTGAAGCTGCCGCCCGACAAGGTGAGCACGGTCGCACCGTTGCCGGAACCTCCAAAACTCAAGTACTTCACCGATGCGTCAATGGTGGTGACCCCCAAAGCGCCCGTGTTGTCCGCCACCGAATAGCCAGAGAACGCACCGTTCTTTCCAGCATAAAGTGGTGTCACTTTAAAGTTGGTGTAAGGCGAGACAAAGGCCACCGTGGTCGTGCCTTTGCCGCCATAAATCATGTCATTGGCCCCGCCAAAAATCACATCATTGCCGCTGCCTGCCGTGATGGAGGCGTTGGCAATGGGATCGATGGCCAGCACATTGGCATCATTGGACAAGGTGATGGAGATGGCAGTGAGGTTTTGTACCGTGACCGAGGTTTGGCCTGCGCTGAAGGTCAAGTACTGAACTGTCGACGCCACAGAACTCGTCCCCGTCGAGCCCACATTGTCTTTGACGCTCAAGCCCGAGAAAGTATTGCTTTTGCCCGAGTACAAGGGGGTGATCAAATAATTGCTGTAGGCCGAGGCAAATGCGTTGGTCCCCGTGGGCGTGGGCGTGGGCGTTGGGGTGGGGGTGGAGCCACTCACGCTGAACGTTCCCCCGCCATTGAGCGTGAGCAAGGTCGCACCATTGCCCACACCGCCAAAACTCAAAAATTTGACGGCGGTATCGATGGTCGTGACCCCCATGCCGCTTGATTTATTGCTGTCGGTGATGGTGAACCCCGAAAACGCACCGTTTTTTCCGCCGTAAAGGGGTGTGACTTTGAAGTTGCTGTAAGCCGCGGCAAATGCCACGGTGGTGTTGCCTTTGCCCCCGTAGATGGTGTCATTGGCGCCACCAAAAATAATGTCTGCTCCGCCCCCAGCCGTGATCGTGGCATTGGCCACGGGGTCAACCGCAATCACATTGGCATCGCTAGAGAGCGTGACCGCATTCGAGGTCAAATTCTGCACCGTGTAGGTGCTGGCAGCCGAACCCGAGCCAAAGCTCAAGTACTGCACATTGGCATTGATGGTTTGCGTGCCCGCTCCCCCCACCTTGTCCTGTACGGACAAGCCAGCCGGGGTCGTCCCGTTCAAAACCGGTGTGATCGCGTAATTGGAAAAAGGACCCGCCAATGCAGTGGTATTGGCCGCAGTGACAAATTGAGTGGTGGCGGTCATAAGGGCTCAGTGTTAAAGCGGATGTGTCCATCCAAAAACGTTCAGCTCATCTTATCAGATACAACCGAGTGGGGGGGTCTATGCCAAGTCGACCTAGATCAACTCCAGGGCAATGAGAGAACTCAATTTTGAACCCATTGCAGGCACTTGCCGGCCAATGTCGGTGCATGACAACCGTAATTCACCGTAACTCTTGATCGGGCAGACCTTGGGCCGTTGTTTTTTGGGCTTGACCCAGCCTCTCCATCAGATGGCCCCTAGCGCAGGCGCTCGCCCTGAGCGAGAGCCGTGTGCAGCATGAACGCCAAGAGCAGCGAGGTGTCCTTGGGGGGATCCAATTATTTTCATTCCTGCCCCTCGCTCAAGCCCCTTCTAGCAGGGGGCGTTGACTGTGCCAGACTTGCTGAGCGCTTGGGAGTGGATCGATATTGACCCCAACTTGGATGTTGTGAGCCCACACCCAAGCCCTAGCAACCCTCGGGGTGATGGCCATCTGATACAGTGTCTGACACGCGCTGGTTGACCTTGGCTCAACTGGGCTTTGCATTGGCCTTCAACCCAACCCAACCCAACCCAACTCACCACACCCCCCCATGAAAACAGTTCAACTCGGCACTTCTGAGCTCCACGTCACCCCCATTTGCCTGGGCACCATGACCTTTGGCGAGCAAGTCAATGAGGCCGATTCTCACGCGATTTTGGACCACGCCATCGACAGGGGCATCAATTTTTTTGACACCGCTGAAATTTATTCCGTCCCCACCAAGTCCGAGACCTTCAACCTCACTGAAAACATCATCGGCCGCTGGCTGCACCAGCACCCGAGCCGACGCGACAACATGCTCATTGCCACCAAAGTGGCGGGGCCCTCGCGCGGCATGCCCTGGGTGCGGGGGGGCAGTGCCAACCTCACCGCCCAAGACATTGAAGCGGCTTGCCACCAAAGCTTAAAGCGTCTGCACATCGAGTGCATCGATTTGTACCAACTTCACTGGCCCGTGCGCCATGTCCCAGCCTTTGGCATTCGGGACTTTGACCCCAAGATGCTTGACGCGTCCACTTCGAGCATCCACGTTCAGCTCGAGGCCTTGGGCCAACTGGTGAAGGCGGGCAAAGTCCGCGCTGTGGGCTTGTCCAATGAAACGCCCTACGGGTTGGGCGAGTTCATCAAAATGTCTGAGCAGCATGGTCTGCCCAGAGTGGCCAGCGTTCAAAATCCTTACGGACTGGTCAACCGCTTGGTGGAGAATGCGCTTGACGAGAGTCTTTACCATTACCAAGTGGCCCTGCTCGCCTACTCCCCCTTGGCCTTTGGACTGCTCACTGGAAAATACGACGCATCGGGCACCACGGGCCCCACTGCACCCCAGGATGCGCGCATTGCCAAATTCGAATCGGTCCGCCAGCAGCGCTGGGGCCGAGAATCGGCCTTGGTGGCCGCCAGGCTCTACAACGCGCTGGCCCGAGACCAAGGGATGACGCCCACCCAAATGGCCCTGGCGTTTTGTTACACGAAGTGGCAAGTCACCAGCACCATCATTGGGGTCACCTCCTTGGCGCAATTGGATGAAAACTGTGACGCTTGGGGCACCACCTTGAGCCCCGACACGCTCAAAGCCATTGATGCCATCAGAGCGGCGCACAAAGACCCCGCTTACTAAAAGTCAGCCCCAGGGCAGGCATTTCGCCCAGGCCCTTGAGCGCCTTCCAGGCCGATCGACTCAGGCCAGGTCCACTGCCCTTAAGTAGGCGGCCATGTCGGTTTTTTCAATCCGCCCACTCGCATCGATGAACCATCGCTCACTGCGGTTCAAAGGCTTGCCGTTGAGCCTGTCGAGCATCCACTGCGCGGTGTAGCCCGCTGGGTTGGGCCCCAAATTGGCACTGGGCACAAGACCCACCGAATGCCTCGAGTCTTGGTAGACCATGAGTTGTTTGGGCCCCGGCAGTGTCTTCATCAACCGCTCGGTAAAGATCATGGGGCTGAGCTCATCGGATTCTCCCGCCACACAAAGATAAGGCACCTTGATTTTGTCGGCGTGTCCCACCCAGGTGAGCGTTTGCCTGAACTGATCAAACTCCTTTTCGTCGGTCATGCCCGACATGTACATGAAGCGCATCTTGAAGGTGGGCGAAGCTTCTTCAAAAATGGTGTGACACCCAGGCTCCAAACAAGTCGACCCCACCGCCACCGCTTTGATGCGGGGCTCATACGATGCAGCGATGGTGGCAAAGAAAGATCCAAACGAGGATCCGGTCATCCCGACTCGCTCAAGGTCAACCTCGGGCTGCTGTGCCAGCCACGCCATGGCCGCGCGACCCGTCTCCTTCCAGGCTTGCATACTCACATGCACCCCAAGGACCGCGCTTTCATACTGACCGGGCCCTTCCAGCACCAAGACGGCAATGCCGCGCTCTATGTAACGGTCGCCATAAAGTGCGATCCCGGTTTCCTTGAAACCATCCATGCCAGGAATGGCAATGATGCAAGGCACCTTGCCCGCTGCGGCATGCTTGGGCACATGAAACCACCCGGCCAACTTTTGACCATTGGGCAAGGGCACCCAGGCCGCCACCACTTTGTGCTCGGCGTATTGGGCATACTTTAAATAGCAAGCGCGCTTGCGTTCATTGTTTTTAACGTTGTGCTCGCTGTTGGTGTCAAAGGTCCACTGCGAGGCCGCCCAGTGCACCGCGGCGATGTAGTAGTGTTGGCGTGCGGCAACCCAGTCGCCCTCGAGCTCACTTTCTTTGCCCAAGCCTTCACGCCGTTTGGCTTGCGCTTCAAAGGCGGGATTGATGTCGGCGTATTTGCTCACTCTGGCGCGCACCGCAGCAAAGTCCGCATTGGACTCGGGTCCACAAGGCCCGTTGTAGATGATGGAGCGGGGCTGATCCCAATCGATGCCATTGGCGCGGATGATGTTGTCAAGCACCCATCGCTGCTCGATCCAGCGCCGGGTCATGGGGCCTTCGTGCTTGGGACCCGCCAAGGGCACGCTCATGGAGCTCATCTGAGGGCCTGTGCTGCCCTTGTCCGACGCTTGCGCCATGGCGACGTTGGACGCGGCACCCACACCTGCGACCGATGCCATCAAGCCCGCGGATTTTAAAAAGTTTCTGCGCTCTGTCTTGTCTTGCGCACTGGGGGCATTGTGTTCTAAACTCATGGAAAAACTCCTGGTTGAATCAAGATCGAGGGCCACCAAGGACGGTGAGCGATGTAGAGACTTTAAGCCTTGTAGAAAATCGAAGGATAGTAAAATCCCTGATTCATAGGTTTACCCTAGTCCCCTGAGGACCCTCATGGTGCTCAATCGTTGAAAAAGTCCAACATCTCTCCATTCGCCCCCCCAAAGCCTCGATGGGGGATGACGCTTGACTGCCCTACACTTTAATCAACTGAACTGAATTCAACCCATCCCTTGACACGAGCGAGCCTCAAAGGCTTGATCCACACAGAGACTTCACCCCCCATGCACATCAACACTCAACACGCCACACGACTCTTGCCCCATTGGGTGCTCGCTTGGGTGCTGGCACTTCACACGCTTGGCTCATTTGCAGCTCCCGCCTTGGACTACCCCCACTCGCCTGTCAAAATGATTGTGCCTTTCCCCCCAGGCGGTCCCACCGACACGCTGGGGCGCCTGATCGGCATGAAGCTGCAAGAGATCTGGGGACAGCCCGTGATCATTGACTACAAGGCAGGCGCGGGAACGGTCATTGGCGTGGACTATGTGGCCAAGTCCAGCCCTGACGGCTACACCATCGGCATGATCAACTCGGCCTTCGCGGTCAATCCATCTTTGTACAAAACCTTGCCCTACGACTCGGTCAAGGACATTGAGCCCATCACCTTGGTGGCCAATTTGCAACTCGCTATCGTTGCCCAACCCAATGCCCCATTTGATACCTTGAGCGAGATGATTGCGTATGCCAAGAAAAATCCCGACAAGTTGAGCTACGGCACACCGGGGACAGGCAGCACCACCCACTTGGGCACCGAGTTGCTGAAAAAAACCGCCGGTTTTCAAATCGCCCACATCCCCTACAAAGGCAGTGCACAAGCCCACGGTGAGTTGTTGGGTGGGCGCTTGGAGGTGGTGGTGGATCCCTTCTTGTCGGTGATGCCTTACGTGAAGGCGGGTAAAATGAAGGTGATCGCCACCTTGGGTGACAAAAAACTCAAGGGCTACAACTACCCTCTTGTGCAAGAGGTGGTGCCAGGATTCAATGTGAATGCCTTGCTCGGCTTCATCGCACCCAAGGGCACACCGATGCCCGTCGTGCAAAAAATTCAAAGTGACATCGCCAAAGTCATGGCCATGCCCGATCTGCAAAAAAGAAGCGAGGAGTTTGCCATGGACATCGTCGCCTCCAAGCCCGAAGAATTCAATGCTTTTTTACTCGCTGAAATGAAGAAATGGTCCAAAGTCGTGAGCGAATCTAAAATCACGGCCGATTAGACACGTCCTTGTACACCACAGCACCCTCAGGCGAAAGAACACCATGACGCTAGCACTCAAACCCCTGCACCCCTTGTTTGTGGCCGAAGCAAGCGGGGTGGATGTGAGCCAACCCCTCAACGATGAAGACCGCAAAGCCATCAATGCCGCCATGAACGAGTACGCCGTCTTGGTCTGGCGCGGTCTGAACTTGAGTGGAGAGCAGCAAATCGCGTTTTCTGAGTCCTTTGGCCCCTTGGACATTGGGCTCAAGCGGGTGTTCAAACGCCAAGAGCGCCTGAGCGACGAGCGACTCATCGACATCTCCAATGTTGACCTCCATGGAGAAGTCAACCAACGCGACTCGCCCAAAAATTTATCGAGCTTTGCCAACCAACTCTGGCACTCCGACAGCTCCTTTATGTCCCCCAAGGCGGCTTACTCCATGCTCCACGCCTTGATCATTCCGGCTGAAGGCGGCAACACCGAGTTCACCGATTTGAGAGCGGCCTATGACGCCCTCTCGCCTGAGCTCCAGCGTGAGGTCGAGGGCTTGTCGGCCGAACACTTCGCACTGCACACGCGTCAATTGCTGGGAGACGATGCCTACACCGATGAGCAAAAGAAAGCCATTGCACCAGCCATCTGGCCCTTGGTGCAAACCCACCCAGGATCAGGCAGAAAGCTCCTCTTTGTCGGGGTGCATGCACACCGCATCATCGATTGGCCTGTGGCCGAGGCGCGCATTTTCTTGCTGGACTTGCTCGAGCATGCAACCCAAGCACCATTTGTCTACGCCCACCAGTGGCAGGTGGGTGACTTGCTCATGTGGGACAACCGCAGCACCTTGCACCGGGGCCGTCGCTACAACTTGAGCGAGCGCCGAGAGCTGCGAAGAACCACGCTCAACGACACACCCAAGGCCAATTTGGCAGCATTTTAACCATCAAGCAGGCTCGGCCTTGAGCATGAAGCCACCCCCCTACCTGCTGGTCTTGAGTGTCGCAACCGTCATGGCCCTGCCCTCGATGGCCTATGAGAACCTCAAGGCCAAACAAAGGTTCACCCAGGCGCTCCAGTGCACCCAAACCCTTGCGCTGGTCAACGCGCGCCAAGCTCGCCAGAGTTTGCTCCAAGCTGGGTCATTGGACCAAAGCAACAAGTCCAAGGTGGGGCCAGATTTGAATGCAGAAAAACATTTGAACGATGCCGCCCAAGTTTTGTACACGCGTGCCAGTGAGAACACGCCCAATTACCAATGTCACCAAATGCTATTGACCTTGGTGGCGTGCTATCACTTGGACAACTGCCAGTGAACGCATCTAAAAAGATGCACCAGCCTTTGTGACTCATGGTCGACTTGGCTGAGCTCAATACTGCCCTGAGGGGTCACACCAAAGCGCTTTCTCCTCAAGTCTTTCCCAGCAAGCGCTCTGCATTCGTGTGGCGAATTTGCTCCACCACATCGGCACTCAGTGAGAGCTGGCTCAAGGCCTGCGCTTGGGTGTCCATCGGCACATAGGGGTAGTCAGAGCCGTACACAATTTGCGTGCTGGGCACGAGTTTCATGAGGGCCGCCATGGAGGCGGGATGGGTGGCGTTGGCGGTGTCATAGTACAAGCGCTTGAGCTCCGCCTCGATCCCATTGGGGGCGATTTGGGCCATGTTTTTGGCGTTGCCATGAAAGAAGTTGATTCGACCGGCCAACATGGGGATGGTGCCCCCCGCGTGCGAGAAGATCCACTTGATATCTCGAAATTTCATGAAACTGCCCGACAGCAGCAAATTCAAGACTGCGCGCGTGGTGTCATGGGGCACCTCGATCACGGCCGGGTAGGTGCCCACGGCGAGTCGTCCACAGCAAGCCGCGGCCAGGGGGTGGAAATAGACCACGGCTTTTCTGCGGTTGAGTTCCGCAAAAATCGGCGCAAAATCCGGGTGCCCAGGCCACTTATCGCCATAGTTGGTTTGTATGCCCACCCCATCGGCTCCAAGGACGTCAAAGGCGTACTCAATTTCTTTCAAGGTGCTGGGCACATCGAGCATGGTCAACGCAGCAAAAAGCCCCAAACGCCCGGGATGCTCTTTGACCAAGCGCGCGCCATACTCATTGACGATCTTGACCATTTTGTTGATCTCAGGCACGGGCAAATCAAACCACACGCCCGGTGTAGAGGCCAGCGACAAAATGGCTTTGCTCACCCCCGCTTGGTCCATGTCCTTGAAGGCGGAGGCAACACTCCAGGTCTCAACTTGGGGGAAATGGGGAATTTTGCGCTGATCCTCATAGTCCATCCAAGCCTTGTAGTACTCCGGCGGATAAAAGTGATGGTGTGTATCGACCAAGGGGCCTTTGGGCATGGGGGGGGTTTGTGCCCAACTCTCCCCACTGCCCAAAGCGGCAAGCGCACCAACACCGGCCACGGCGCCAGCGCTCGAGCCCAAGGCCAAAGCCGCCGTCTTTAACACCTGGCGCCGACTGGGCACCTTCCATTGTCCACCTTGCACCACCAGGGACTGCGTTTCACATTGGCAAGATGAAAGGGCGTGTGAGCAACCCACCGCAGAGAGTTTTTTGTACATGAAAGACCTCGAATGAAAGTGACTGTTTCAACCCATCGACGACTCTTCAAAGAGCCAAGACATTTCAATGTAGCACTCTTGGAACAGCGGCAAAGAGCGGTTTAACCCTAGGCATGAGTTGGGCAGTGCCTGTGCGAGACCGCTGACTTCAAAAGTCCTTCAAGCGCTGTGTTGGCCCGTGGCGCCGTGGGGTTGGAGCATCCGCGGGTTTGTCCCAGTGCTCACCGATTCAGAACAAGATTTAATGATTGGATTCGATTGCATTGCATTGACTTGCCATGAGCGCTGACGCTCAAGACCCGCGGCAAACAATGAACGAGCGAGACACCCCAGCGCACGGGAGTTCACCATGTTTTTACCG
>CAIMTJ010000128.1 GCA_903844385.1 uncultured Burkholderiales bacterium | reverse complement strand
TTTTGATAATGATTTTAAAATACATAATTGTCATTCGATCCAATCTTTCGGTAATTCGATATTTCAATAATTTATTAGTTTCGGGATCTATGCCCTTACACCTGTAGGCACTAATTCGTGTTCGTGCTTGTTGATCGTCGGTCTCTTATCAATGAATGTGCACAGTGCGTTGACACGATTGCTCTTACACCATATTCAGTCGCCTAATTTTTATAAGCCCATAATTGCCACAGCCCTTGTCCAACCTGCAGATGCAGCCTTGATCTTGACGGGAAAGCAGTTGACCGCAAAGCCATGTGAGGGCAAAGCCTCTAAGTTGTGGAGTTTCTCCAAGTGGCAGTAGCCGATATCGCGTCCAGCTTTGTGGCCTTCCCAGATCAATTGTTTGTTGCCTGTGGCTTGCACTTTTTCATTGGTATAAACAAAGGGTGCATCCCAACTCCAGGCATCTGTTCCTGTGAGCTTGACGCCTCGCTCTAAAAGATACAAGGTGGCCTCTCGCCCCATGCCGCAGCCGGTACTCACGTAGTCGTCTTGTCCGTAGCGCTCTCCTGCAGCAGTGTTCACCACCACAATGTCCATGGGTTGGAGTTCGTGACCAATGCGCTGGAGTTCGAGTTCGACATCACGAGCCGTGGCCACATAGCCATTGCCAAAATGGCGAAAATCCAATTTGACACCCGGTCTAAAGCACCATTCGAGCGGAATTTCGTCAATGGTGATCGCGCGCTCGGCGTGTCCACTGGCGTGGTTCATGGTCGGGTGAAAATGGTAGGGCGCGTCCAAGTGGGTGCCATTGTGGGTGGTGAGTTGGATCTTCTCAATGGCCCACCCCGCTGCGTCGGGCAATTCCTCGGGCTTGAGGCCTGGAAAGAAAGTCTGGATGCGAGCCACGGTTTCATCATGATTGAGGTACTCGATGTGGGGCCTCATGAACTCGGGGTCACTGGTGATGTCATTGTCCAGTGGCATGGAGATGTCGATGAATTGCAAGCGTGAGAAGTCCATTTCTTGTTCTCCAAATAGTTGGTGTAGAACCCCGCTGGGGAAAGTCCCCACATGCCGCTCAGGCGCTGAGTGAAGATGGGCTCATTGGTGAGTTTCGTTGCTTACCCATCGCGATGATTTAAAGTCACCACTTCTCAATCCATTATTGTGCCACTTGGTACCTGAGTCAATCGTCCCCCTTGGTCAGCAGCACTGATTCCACAGTGTCCCATTTCCCCGTTCTTCAAAGACTCCATCCCCATTGGGTCAACGCTCCATGGATGTGGTCTTCACGATGACCATGTTGGCAGCCATCAAGTCTGCACCAACCCTGCCCTCTATCGATCGTCATTTTTTCAAAAGGAACACGCTAGAATGGATTGTGATCATCAACGTTGTTGGGAGACGGTATGCAGTTGAGTGTGGTGGCCGATGGCATGAACATCGATTGGGATGTGCCCATCAAAATGGCCGATGGCGTGGTCTTGCGTGCCGATGTGTTCAGACCGCTCAGCGAAGGTCAATATCCGGTGATTCTGAGCTCAGGCCCCTACGGCAAAGGTTTGTCGTTTCAAGAAGGCTTCTCCGGGGGGTGGAATCGCTTGGTGCAGTCTTACCCTGAGGTGGTGGCCGGCACCAGTGCCAAGTACGCCAATTTTGAAGTGGTGGATCCCGAGAAGTGGGTCCCCGATGGTTTCATTTGCGTGAGAGTGGACTCTAGGGGCGCGGGGCGCTCAGAGGGCTTTCTCAATCCCAAGTCGGTTCAAGAGACCGAGGACTTGTACGAATGCATCGAGTGGGCAGGTGTTCAACCCTGGAGCAACGGCAGAGTGGGGCTCAACGGTATTTCATACTTTGCCACCAACCAATGGTATGTGGCGGGCATGCAGCCGCCCCACCTCGCGGCCATTTGTCCCTGGGAGGGCGCTTCGGACTATTACCGAGAAAATACCTATCACGGCGGCATTTTGTGTCAATTTTTGTCCAAGCTCTACCCCTGGGCGGTGTGGCGTGTGCAGCACGGGGTGGGGGAGAGGGGGTTTCAAAACCCCAACAATTCGCAATGGGTCGCAGGTCCTGAGACCTTACCCGAAGAGGTCTTGCTGGCCAACCGCATCGACATTGTGAAGTCTTTGCGCGAACACCCCTTGAATGATGCATACCACCAAGACCGTTCAACGAAGTTTGGACGGGTGAAGGTTCCGCTGTTGTCCGCAGCAAATTGGGGTGGACAAGGCTTGCACCCGAGAGGCAATTTTGAGGGTTTTAGCCGCTCAGCTTCTGAGCACAAGTGGCTGGAAGTGCACGGGCAGTCACACTGGACGCATTTTTACACCGACTATGGCGTGGCGTTGCAAAAGAAATTTTTTGCCCATTTTTTAAAGGGCGAGAACAACGGCTGGCTCGAGCAACCGCCTGTTCAGCTGCAAGTGCGACACGTCGACCGCTTTGAAGTGCGGGCCGAGTCGCAGTGGCCCTTGCATGACACCCAATGGAAGCGCTTTTATTTGGATCCCCACACCTTGGGGCTGTCCACAAGCGGCTCTGGAGCGACTCAACGCATCACCTATGACCCCATGGGTGAAGGGGTGACCTTCAGAACCCCACCTCTTGAACAAGAGGTGGAGATTACCGGTCCCGTGGCATGCAAGTTGTGGCTCTCGAGTGAATCGGTCGATGCCGATGTGTTTTTGGTCTTGCGGGTTTTCAAACCCGATGGCAGTGAAGTGCTCTTTCAAGGCTCGAACGACCCCAACACCCCGATTGGGCTGGGGTGGTTGCGCGCCTCGCATCGTCAACTCGACGAGGCACTCTCCACGCCTTATCGACCCTATCACACGCACGCCAAGCGCGAGCCCTTGGTGCCGGGTGAGGTGGTGGCACTTGATATTGAGATTTGGCCCACTTGCATTGTGGTCCCCAAGGGGTACACCGTGGCCTTGAGCGTTTTGGGGCGTGACTACCAATACGATGGTCCCGTCATTCGCGTGCCGGGCATCGGCTATGAGATGGCCGGGGTGGGACCCTTTGTTCACCAAGATCCGGTGGACCGCCCTGCGGACATTTTTGCCGCCCCGGTGAGCTTGCATTTCGATCCCGAGCACAGCCCTTATCTGTTGCTTCCCATCATTGAGCGTTCAAAGGACAAGAACATATGACGACATTGACACGTTGGCTCCTGGGGGGGTGGATTGCGCTCCTCGCTTTCTCTGGTGCTTGGGCCGACGAGGCCTATCCCAGCAAAGTGGTGAAAATTTTGGTGGGTTTTCCGGCGGGCACCTCGGCTGATATTTTGGCGCGCATTTATGCCAATGCACTCAGTGACAAACTGGGGGTTCAATTCTTGGTCGAGGACAAAGCGGGGGCGTCGAGCAATCTGGCCGCCGATGTGGTGGCCAAGTCCGAGCCCGATGGCTACACCCTCTATCTTGGCACTGTGGCCAATGCGATTGGCGAGAGTTATTTCAAGAAGTTGCCGTTTAATTTTGCCAAAGATTTCAAAGCGATTGCACCCATGGGCTTTGCCACCAACATCGTGGTGGCCAGTCCAACACTGGGTCTCAATGGTGTTCAAGAATTGATCCAATACGCGCGCAGCCACCCCGATGGGCTCTTTTACGGCACGGCTGGTCCAGGGACCTCGCCTCACATGTCGGGCGAGTTGTTCAATTTGAGCGCTTCCACTCGTCTCACCCACATCCCCTACAAGGGTAATAATCAAGGTTTGATTGATTTGGTAGAGGGCCGTTTGTCGGTGATATTTGCGCCTGCACCGACCGTGAGCGCGTTCATCAAAAGCGGCAAGGTCAAACCCCTGGCTGTGACGACTCTCAAGCGCTCGAGTTTGTTTCCCGATGTGCCCACACTCAATGAATCGGGTCTCAAGGGTTTTGACAGCTCGCTGTGGTATGGATTGTTTGCACCCAAAGGCGTTCCAGACAAAATCTTGGCGCTCTTGGCGCGTGAAGTGGGGGCGGTGTCTCAACTGCCGCCGATCAAAGCGCAATTGGCTACCAATGGTGCAGAGCCCATGACCATGAGCTTGGAGGCGTTTGCAGCCTTTGTGCAAGACGACAGTGCCAAATGGTCACGCGTGATGACGGACGCCAAAATCGAGCGCGAGTAATGCGCTGGGGCGTTTTGTCGTTGCGGTAGAGTTGTGAGTTGGAGCGCGATGGCGCAAATTTCAAGGTCTCTCGACTGAACTCCCATTGACCGCCAACACGGCTTCAATGCCGAGCCTCAATACGGCGCTTCAATGGGTGGGGGTGCGCGGTCCTTTGCAGCCTTGCAAAAAGAAATGCTCAATGGCGTGATGTGCCTGATCTCTGGAGGCATGGTCTTCAGAGTGCAGTTGAGCGATGGCGCCGTGGATGATTTTTTGCGTCAAGCCTTTGCTCATGGCTTCGAGCACTTGGCTGATGTCTTCGCCCTTGGCAAGCAGTTTTTTGGCCCGCTGAATTTCTAGCTCGCGCCATTGATCGGTTTTTTGATGCAAGCGTTGGATCAAGGGCACGTCGTCGCGGTTGTGCAGCCAATTCAAAAACCCGTGCACGCCTTCATCCACAATGCTTTCGGCCTGGCTCACGGCGGCTTGGCGATTGTCCTTGCCACTTTGCACCACGTGGCTCAAGTGATCGACACTGTAGAGGTAGACGTTTTTCAAGTCTTGCACTTGGGGTTCAATGTCTCTTGGAACGGCCAAGTCCAGCATGAACATGGGACTGTGCTTTCTTTTTTTCAACGCCGATTCCACCGCACCCAAGCCGATCAAGGGCAGGGTGCTGGCGGTGCAGCTGATCACGGCGTCAAATTCGTGGAGTTTTTCAGGAATTTGTCCCAGTGCAATCGCTTGAGCCTCAAAGCGCTTGGCCAGGTCTTGTCCTTTGTCAAAATTGCGGTTGGCCACCGCCATTTGCCTTGGACGACGTGCCGCAAAATGCGTCATGCAAAGCTCAATCATCTCGCCTGAACCCACAAAGAGAATGTTGATTTTGCCGAGGTCTTCAAAGAGCTGGGTGGCCAATCGCACTGCCGCTGCGGCCATGCTGATGGAGTGTGAGCCAATTTCCGTTGAGCTTCTCACTCGCTTGGCCACGGAGAAGCTTCTCTCAAAGAGTTGATTCAAGGTCGAGCCCAAGACGCCTGCTTCGCGTGCGGTTTGAACTGCGGTTTTGAGTTGCCCCAAAATTTGTGGCTCTCCCAGCACCATGGAGTCCAGCCCACTGGCCACACGAAACGCGTGCCGAGCGGCCGAGTCATGTTCGTGGGTATAGCCGTGGTCTTGCAGGGTGTTGGTGTTGACCCGGCCCAAGGCGGCAAACCAGTCTTTGGTTTGTTCGAAGTGGCTGGGCTGCATGGCGCAATAAATTTCCGTGCGGTTACAAGTTGACAGCACCGCAGCTTCTGCTTGGTTGCCAAATTGACATTTAAAGTCGACCAAAAGCGCTTTGACTTGGTCGGCCGCGAACGCAAACTGTTCTCTCACATCGAGGGGGGCGGTGTTGTGATTCAGCCCCAGTGCCCAAACGCTCATGCTTAATCCCTTCAGGTCCACAGTGCGATGGACTGTGGCGCTAAGTTGAACAATGACGGGCCGTTTTGGCCCACGGCAAAACTGGCTTGACCACCAAGGGTTTATTCCAAGTTTTTTTTGTCCATCAAACTTGACAAATCTTTGTGTAATGATACATTGACATTAATTATTGTCAAATTTTATTTACAAGCTGGTCTTTTGAGTCAAAAAACTGGCTTGTCAATGATTCAAGTGGTTGCTCTTCATACCAACAGGAGTTAAGAATGGACATTCAAGCCCGAATTCAAAATGCCATGGAGCGTCATTTCCATCAAGTGTTGAGTGCGAGCACACCGCCCACCTTGAAAGCGGCCATGCAACATGCGGTTTTCCCGGGAGGTGCGCGCATTCGCCCTCAATTGTGCACGGCCGTGGCCATGGTGTGTGGCGAAGACGACACCAGTCTCACCGATGCGGGTGCGGTGGCCCTTGAATTGATGCATTGCGCCTCTTTGGTGCATGACGACATGCCCGCGTTTGACAACGCGCTGCTCAGAAGGGGGCAGACCACGGTTCATGCCGAATTCTCTGAGCCGATTGCGCTCTTGACGGGAGACGCCTTGATTGTGATGGCCTACCAAGTCTTGTTGAGCCAGCGCGCGCAGGTGCGCTCGAGTGCAGCGCATTCACAGCGGCTCTTGGAGATGATGGACATCTTGAGTCAAGGCGTTGGAGCACCGAGCGGTATTGTGGCCGGTCAAGCCTGGGAGTGCGAGACCAAGGTGGATTTGTGGCAGTACCAACGCGCTAAAACAGGCGCCTTGTTCTCAGCGAGCACGAGCCTGGGCGCCGTAGCAGCGGGTGCCAATCCCGCCCCATGGCACGTCTTGGGCGAGAGCTTGGGAGATGCCTATCAAATCGCCGATGACATTCGAGACGTCATTGGTCACATGGACATGATTGGCAAGCCCGTGGGGCAAGATGCAGAACACGGTCGCCCAAGTGCCGCCCAGGCTTTGGGTCTCGAGGGTGCCAATTCACAATTCAAGCACTTGATTGACACAGCCGCCAAGAGCGTGCCTGATTGTGTTGGCCGTGACTTGCTCAGGGGCATGATTTTCAAAGAGTCAGAGCGCCTTGTCCCGCAGCAGGCCTATCAGGCGTATTTGCAAACCCATCAGCGCACACAGGTGAGCATGGCATGACGCTCAACATCGAGCTCAAGCGTTACCCATCCATCTCGCCAGCCATGGGTTTGAGCCAAGCCTCGTCAAATCCAAGCACCCCAGTGGAGGTCAAGCTTGACTGGCGAGAGCGGTTTCGTAACCGCATCGACCGCTGGATGGTTTCGCCTCAGCTTTACCGCCTGAGTGTGAGCACGTTTTTCACCCGCTGGTACACACAAAAGCGTACCCGTGAAGTCTTTGATTTGATGGCGGGGTTTGTGCACTTTCAAGTGCTGCTCAATTGTTTGCGTCTGGGCGTGTTGGCCCGTGTCCAGCAAAGCCCATGCAGCTTGGCAGAATTGGCCAGCCATGTCGGTTTGCCGCCCGATCGATTGGATCGATTGGTGTGGTCAGCGGTGTCATTGAAGCTGATGGATCAACGCTCTGGGGCTCGTTACGGCATTGGTCCTCTGGGGGCCTTGGTGGTGAGCTACCCCGGCATTGAAGCCATGGTCGAGCACAACGCCTTGCTGTATGCGGACATGGCCGATACACCCCAGATGCTCAAAAGTCCAGAGGGGGTTGATAACGCGCAAATGCACCACTATTGGCCCTATACCTTTGGCGAACAGGCGAAAAAACGGATCACGCCCAACCCAGTGCTTGCCACCGGCCCGCACCACGAGCTTGACGCTGCCCAATCGAGCGAGCGTTACTCACAGTTGATGTCCGTGTCACAAAACTTTGTGATTCAAGAAATCATCGACAACTATGACTTCATGCACCACCAATGCGTCTTGGACATTGGTTGTGGGTTGGGGCGTTTTGCCAGTACCCTGGCCCAACACCACACTGGCTTGGAACTCCTCTTGATGGACTTGCCGGAGGTGGTCAAGCTCACCGAGCGCAGCCATGTGAACACCCATTACGTCTCGCGCATGCGTTTTATACCGGGCAGTTTTAAAACCGATCCGATTCCAAGCGGCGCCGACTTGGTCACCCTCGTTCGAGTGGCCCACGATCACTGCGACGCCGATGTGCAAGCGCTGCTGGGCAAGATCCACGCAGGTCTCCCCTCAGGAGGGCGGCTGCTGTTGGCCGAGCCCATGGCCGACGCGCGGGGAGACCGTCAGGATGCGTATTTCCATTTTTACTTGATGGCCATGGGCGAGGGGCGTTTGAGAACGCCGCAAAAGCTCTCGTCCATGATGCAGCATGCCGGTTTCTCGCGCGTTGAACTCCTCTCCAACCCCATGCCCACCCACGCTCGAATTTTGATTGCCCACAAAACCTAGTGTTTCCCCTAATACTCAGTTTGATAGTGTCAATTAACATTGACGCATTAAATTGTACAAAAAGAATGACAATATGAATGCACATGCCGTACTTTTTGAAGGCCCCAAAAACATCAAGCTGAGTCCCTTGGACATCGCTGACATGGTGGATGGGGACATCAAAATTGAGGTTGCTTACAGTGGCATCAGCACCGGAACTGAGCGACTGCTGTGGGACGGCAGCATGCCCCCATTCCCAGGCATGGGCTACCCATTGGTGCCAGGTTACGAGACAGTGGGACGGGTGGTCAAAAACCATTCACAACACGCTTTCAAAGAGGGTGAATTTGTCTTTGTGCCGGGGGCTTATTCCTTTAAAAATGTTCACAACCTGTTTGGGGGCTCGGGCTCACAACTGGTGGTGCCTGCCAAGCGCGTGGTGCGGGTGGCCGATGAACACGCAAAAAATGCCACCCTTTTGGCGCTGGCGGCGACCGTCTACCACAGCGTCTCCAAGGGAGGTGCCATCAATCCTGCGCAACCCCCCGATTTGATCGTGGGCCACGGCATCATGGGCCGTTTGTTGGCCCGCATGACGGTGGCGGCCGGCATGCAGCCCCCGACCGTGTGGGAGATCAATCCTGCCCGCGCCACTGGTGCGCAGGGCTACATCGTGATGGATCCGCGAGAAGACACCAAAAAAGACTACAAAGCCATTTATGACGTGAGCGGGGACTCGTCCTTGCTCAACCAACTCATTGGCCACTTGGCGCCTGGCGGGGAGGTGGTGTTGGCGGGCTTTTACACCCAAGATCTGTCCTTTACGTTTGCATCGGCTTTCATGAAAGAGCCCCAGATTCGGGTGTCTGCGCAGTGGAAGAAATGCGACTTGGATGCGGTCTGTGAGCTCATGAACACGGGTCGTTTGTCCTTTGACGGATTGATCACCCACGACAGCGCGCCGGCCCAGGCGCAGACTGCTTATGAAACCGCATTTTGCGATCCCCATTGCCTCAAAATGATTCTTGACTGGAGTAACTGATGACAACCACACCGAATGCAAGCGAATCCAAAGTCCTAGAGCAGACCATCCAGTTCACCCAACGCCTGCGCGATGAAGCCCATCACGAACCCGACCAGGTGCACTCGGGCGAGGTGACCAAAGAGACCCAAATCATTGCCATTTATGGCAAAGGGGGCATTGGCAAGAGCTTTACCTTGGCCAACTTGAGTTACATGATGGCGCAGCAAGGTAAAAAAGTCTTGCTCATTGGTTGTGACCCCAAAAGCGACACCACGTCCTTGCTCTTTGGTGGAAAAGCCTGTCCGACCATCATTGAGACGTCTTCCAAAAAGAAACTCGCCGGTGAGGCGGTGAGCATTGGCGACGTCTGCTTCAAACGCGATGGTGTGTTTGCCATGGAACTCGGCGGCCCAGAGGTTGGTCGCGGCTGCGGTGGACGCGGCATCATCCACGGTTTTGAGACCTTGGAGAAGTTGGGCTTTCATGAATGGGGCTTTGACTATGTGCTGCTTGACTTCTTGGGCGACGTGGTCTGTGGCGGTTTTGGTCTGCCCATTGCCCGTGACATGTGCCAAAAGGTGATCGTTGTCGCCTCCAATGATTTGCAGTCTCTTTATGTCGCCAACAATGTGTGCTCAGCCGTGGAGTACTTCAGAAAACTCGGTGGCAACGTTGGCGTGGCTGGCGTGGTCATCAACAAAGATGACGGCACAGGGGAAGCCGCCCAATTTGCCGAGCTTGTGGGCATTCCAGTGCTGGCGGCCATTCCCGCCAATGAAGACATCCGCAGAAAAAGTGCGAGCTACGAGATCATCGGTCGCCCCGAGAGTCAATGGGGCCCCTTGTTTGCCGAACTGGCGCAAAACGTCGCTGATGCACCCCCCCAGCGCCCCAAGCCCCTGAGCCAAGACGAACTCTTGTCGCTCTTTAGCGCCGACTCGGTGGGTCGCAATGTGGTGCTGCAGCCGGCCACCGAGGTGGACATGCGCGGAGCGAGTGTGCTCACCAAGCCAACCCTTGAAGTGATCTACGACGAGGCTTGACACGCGAACACGCCAACGCCACTTTAACGCTGCCTTCACGCCATCCCACCCTCAGCCTACAAGACCTCCAAGCCGCCATGGACATCAAGACCATTCCGATCAAAGCCGTGCAAGACGCCGTACCTGAAGCTGGGGCGTGTCACGCCCCGCAGGAATCGTTGATATCGGCTGCACAAGCGGCGGGTAAGAGCGAAATTCTTAAGCGCTACGCCTTGGATTACCCCAAAGGCCCCCACGATCAACCCCAGAGCATGTGCCCCGCGTTTGGTTCTTTGCGCGTGGGGCTCAGGATGAGTCGCACAGCCACCATCTTGTCGGGCTCGGCGTGCTGTGTCTACGGACTCACCTTCACCTCGCATTTTTATGGCGCTCGCCGCAGCGTCGGCTACGTGCCCTTCAACTCGGAGACCTTGGTGACGGGCAAGCTCTTTGAAGACATCCGTGAAGCCGTTCACTTGCAGGCCAACCCTGATCAATACGATGCCATCGTGATCATCAACTTGTGCGTGCCCACCGCCAGCGGTGTGCCGCTGCAGCTGCTGCCCAAAGAAATCAACGGCGTGCGCATCATTGGCATCGATGTGCCAGGCTTTGGTGTGCCCACCCATGCCGAGGCCAAAGACGTGCTCGCAGGCGCCATGCTCAAGTATGCAAGGCATGAGGTCATGAGTGGACCCGTACCCGCACCCAAGCGTGGGCGACAAGCATTGCCCACGGTGACCTTGCTCGGTGAGATGTTCCCTGCCGACCCCATGGGGATTGCGCAATTGATTGAACCGATGGGCTTGGCCGTGGGCGCGAGTGTGCCCACTCGCGAATGGAGAGAGCTCTATGCCGCCTTGGACGGCAGCGTGGTGGCGGCGATTCATCCGTTTTATACCGCCTGTGTTCGCGAGTTCGAAGCCGCTTCACGCCCCGTCGTGGGCTCGGCCCCAGTGGGTGTTGAGGGCACCCATGACTGGCTGCAGCAGATTGGTCAAAGTGTGGGTGTGTCACAAAACCAAATTGATGCCGCCAGAAACAAATCACTGAGCGCCATCCGTGGGGTGTTGGCCTCCAAGCCCATCCATGGGCGCATCACCCTCAGTGGTTATGAGGGGTCTGAATTGATTGTGGGCCGACTCTTGGTGGAGTGCGGTGCAGACTTGCGTTACGTGGGCTCGGCCTGTCCGGCAACACCGTGGAACGCCACCGATGCTGAGTGGCTCAAAAGTAAGGGCGTGAAGGTTCAGTTCAGAGCGTCCCTTGAGCAAGACTTGGACGCCGTGAAAGAGTTTGAACCGAATTTGGCTGTTGGCACGACACCCGTGGTGCAGTACGCCAAAGAGGCCTGTATCCCATCGCTTTACTTCACCAATTTGATTTCTGCTCGCCCCTTGATGGGCATTGCGGGAGCGGGCTCCTTGATTGAAGTGGTCAATGCCGCCATGAGCAACCAACACCGTTTCCATCAAATGAAAGAATTCTTTGGCTCGGTGGGCCAGGGTGATTCTTCGGGTGTGTGGTCGGACAAACCCAAAGAGCATCCTGAGTTCAGGGCTGAAAACCGCCGCCAGATGGAGAAAAAAAACAAACAGCGCAAAGCGCAGGAGATGGGCTGATGTTTGTCATTGACCACGACCGAGCCGGCGGCTACTGGGGCGCTGTTTATGTGTTCACCGCCATCAAGGGACTGCAAGTCGTCATTGATGGTCCGGTGGGCTGTGAGAATTTGCCAGTGACCTCGGTGCTGCATTACACCGATGCCTTGCCCCCCCACGAGTTACCCATTGTGGTGACCGGTCTGGCCGAGGAGCAACTCGGTCGTGAAGGCACCGAAGGCGCCATGAAACGCGCCCACGCCAGTTTGGACCCGGATTTGCCCTCGGTGGTGGTGACGGGCTCCATTGCCGAGATGATCGGTGGCGGTGTGACCCCTGAGGGCACCAATTTGATGCGGTTTTTGCCCAGAACCATCGACGAAGACCAGTGGCAGTGTGCCAACCGGGCCATGTCTTGGCTCTGGAGTGAGTACGGCCTTAAAAAGGTCCCCAAGCGCGTTCGCAAAGACGGTGAGCGACCCCGGGTGAATATCATTGGTCCATGCTACGGCACCTTCAACTCGGCCAGTGATGTGGCTGAAATCCGGCGTCTCGTGCAAGGCATTGGTGCCGAGATCAACATGGTGTTTCCATTGGGCTCGCATTTGTCTGACGTGTCGCGACTGGTCGAATCGGATGTCAATATCTGCATGTACCGAGAGTTTGGTCGATTGCTGTGTGAAACACTGGAGCGTCCCTATTTGCAAGCCCCCATTGGATTGCACAGCACCACCTTGTTCTTGCGCAAACTCGGCGAGCTCACGGGGCTTGACCCCGAGCCCTTCATTGAGCGCGAAAAGCACACCACCTTAAAGCCCGTATGGGATTTGTGGCGTTCGGTGACCCAAGACTTTTTTGCCACCGCAAGTTTCGCTGTGGTGGCCAATGAGACGTACACACGTGGCTTGAAGAACTTTTTGGAAGTCGAGATGGGGCTACCCTGCCGCTTTGCCATCTCTCGCATGCCCGGTCAAAAGACCAACAACGAAGAGGTTCGTCAAAAGGTCTACAAGGAGACCCCGCTCATCATGTTTGGCAGCTACAACGAGCGCATGTACTTGAGTGAGATTGGCGCGCGTGGGCCCATGCGGCCGTGCTTTATTCCAGCCTCTTTCCCAGGCGCCATCATTCGCAGACACATCGGCACGCCGTTCATGGGCTACAGCGGAGCTTCTTACTTGGTGCAAGAGGTTTGCAATGCGCTGTTTGATGCGCTGTTCAATATTTTGCCCTTGGGCACAGAGATGGACCGCGCTGAGTCCACGCTATCGCGAGGGGTGGTGGCACCAAGCCAATTGCCTTGGAGCGAAGAGGCTCAAAGCTTGATGCGCGCATGCGTTGGCGCGCAACCAGTCTTGGTGCAGATCTCAGCGGCCAAAACTTTGCGTGACACCACAGACCGCGCTGCCATTGAGGCCGGTGAGAGCGAGGTGAGCGCCCAGCGGCTGAGGGCCGTGGCCAAGTCATTTGGTTGGGAGCCTGCAGAGCAAGACGCCCATGCTCACGACATCAAAGGTGTGACGGCATGATCGTCTCCACCAACCCTAACCCCATGAACACGGGAACACCCTTCATCGCCTCTGCCCCTCAGGCGTGCGTTGAAGTGTCCCCCCAAGAGATGCAGCAACGACGGGTTGCGGCTGCCCAGGGTGCGCGGGCTTCAGCGCCAATGGTCCATGTGACCACTTTCATCAACGAGGAGCATTCATATGTCTAATCGGACGTCAATTTCCGGCCTGACCGACGAAGAAGCTCAGGAGTTCCACCATTACTGGGTCCAAGGATTAGTGGGGTTTGTAGCGGTTGCTGCAATTGCTCACATGTTGGTCTGGGCATGGCGGCCCTGGTTCTGATTCAACGGTAGTTTTTTTTCTGAGGAGTTTAACCATGTCAACCATGTTCAACGAAAGTCATCCTTCGCCAGCGCCTAAAGAGCGTTGGGGTGAGATGGTGATGTTTGTGCCTTGCTTTGTGGTTTTGTTGGCTGTGGCCTTACTCGGTCAACTGATCGGTATCCATTGGCGGACCTGGCTCAGCGGTGCTGAGGATTCACACAATATTATCGTTGGCATCAAGACGGCGGTTTACACCTTTATGTCCCATATCAATTAGGAGAATAGCCATGTGGAGAATTTGGCGACTGTTTGATCCCTTAAGAGCCATGGTGGTTCAGGGAATTTTTCTGTTTGGTCTTGCTGCGATGATTCATCTCGTCTTGCTCAGCACCAATAAGTACAACTGGTTTGATGGTCCTCGTGTGAAGCCTGCTGGGGCAACGGCGCAAAACGCGCCCATGCCAACCCGTGGCGTTGAAGCGAAGTCCTGATTGCTCAGGGTAGGGTGCAAGCACCCAACCTCGGCCTTGTCCCCCGAGTGATGGGTGCTTGCTTTTGACAAATAGATTGATCAGTGCTTTGTTTTTGCCAATTTCGGCATAGGAGGGCTTCAAAATGGCCATGTTGAGTTTTGAGAAAAAATACCGAATCCGAGGAGGCACCCTGATTGGGGGTGACTTGTTTGACTTCTGGGTGGGCCCGTTTTACATGGGCTTTTTTGGTGTCACGACATTATTTTTCTCAGTACTTGGTACCACCCTCATTTTGTACGGTGCAGCCATGGGGCCGACCTGGAATCTGTGGCAAATCAGCATTGCACCACCTGATTTGTCCTATGGCCTCAAGCTCGCGCCGATGCTCCAAGGTGGATTGTGGCAGTGGATCACGGTGTGTGCTTTGGGGGCCTTCATCTCTTGGGCGCTCAGAGAAGTCGAGATTTGCCGCAAACTGGGCATGGGACTGCATGTGCCTGTTGCCTACAGTTTCGCTGTTTTTGCGTATTTCACGCTAGAAGTCGTGCGTCCAGTCTTGATGGGCGCTTGGGGACATGCGTTTCCCTATGGCATTTATAGTCACCTGGACTGGGTCTCCAATGTGGGCTACCAGTACTTGCATTTTCACTACAACCCTGCGCACATGATTGCGGTGACTTTTTTCTTCACCACCACGTTTGCGTTGGCCTTGCACGGTGCCTTGGTGTTGTCGGCCACCAATCCAATACCGGGGGGCAGCGTCAAGTCGCCTGAGCATGAGGACACGTTTTTTAGAGACATCGTCGGCTACTCCGTTGGAACGCTCGGTATACACCGCTTGGGACTCTTTTTGGCATTGGCCGCTGTGTTCTTTTCAGCCGTTTGCATTGTCATCAGTGGACCATTTTGGTCGCGTGGATGGCCTGAGTGGTGGGGTTGGTGGTTGAACATGCCCATTTGGCATTGATGCGCTCTCATCGAGCACGCCAGGCACGGTTCACAAAGTAAAAATGAGCGTCGCACTCATTGACAAACATTAAAGGAAGGTCAGCATGCCCCAATATCAAAATTTATTCACGGCGGTCCAAGTCACTGGCCCGACCAGCGATGGCATCGCGCTTGGGCGAGGGAACGACCCTCGTGTGGGTAAACCATTCATGCTGCATTTGGCCGGTCGTTTGGGCAATGCACAAATTGGCCCAGTTTACTTGGGCAGCATGGGGGTGGCTTCATTGTTTTTTGGCATGATCGCCTTCAACATCATCGGCATGAACATGCTCGCTTCGGTGAATTACGACCCGATTCAGTTCATTCGACAACTCTTTTGGCTGGCCTTGGAGCCGCCTGCGCCGCAGTATGGCTTGCACATGCCACCCCTGAACCAAGGCGGCTGGTGGATGATTGCTGGTTTATTCTTGACCGTCTCCATTTTGCTCTGGTGGGTCAGAACCTACCGGCGTGCCAGGCAACTGGGCATGGGCACCCATGTGCCCTGGGCCTTTGTGGGTGCGATTTGGCTTTATCTGGTGCTTGGATTTTTCAGGCCCCTTTTGATGGGATGCTGGTGTGAGGCCGTCCCCTTTGGAATCTTCCCCCATCTGGACTGGACTGCCGCATTTTCTTTGCGCTACGGCAACTTGTTTTACAACCCCTTTCATGCCTTGTCGATCGTGTTCCTCTACGGCTCGGTGCTCCTTTTTGCCATGCACGGTGCGACCATTTTGGCGGTGAGTCGCTACGGCGGTGAACGAGAGATTGAACAAATCGTTGACCGTGGTACGGCCTCCGAGCGGGCAGCGCTATTTTGGCGCTGGACCATGGGCTTTAACGCCACGATGGAGTCCATTCACCGCTGGGCTTGGTGGTTTGCAGTGCTGTGTCCCTTGGCAGGTGGCATCGGCATCTTGCTCACCGGTACCGTCGTCGACAACTGGTATTTGTGGGCGGTCAAGCACGGTGTGGCTCCTCCTTATCCCAACGTTTTCCCTGCGGTGGTGGATCCCGCAACTTTGATTGGAGGCAAACCATGAAGGCCGTGACGTCTCGTTTTTTATCTTGGGCGCTCTTGGGTGCTGTGGTTTTGCTCGCCGGTTGTGAACGCCCTCCCATGCTCAGTGAGCAGCACGGCTACCGTGGAACCGGCATGGTGCAGGTCAAAAACCCCCGCATCTTGGAGGAACAAGCCGCCAACAATACGCCACCGTTTGCCCTCCCAGCGGCCCCCACCGATGGCCCGCGCGCGAGCCAAACGTACAAGAATGTGCAAGTGTTGGGCGGATTGTCCACGGCCCAGTTCACCCGCTTGATGGTATCGATGACCTCTTGGGTGGCCCCCAATGAGGGATGTGTGTATTGTCACAACCCGGTCAATTTTGCCGATGACTCCAAGTACACCAAGGTGGTGGCGCGTCGCATGATACAAATGACGCAGCACATCAACAGCGATTGGTCTCAGCACGTCTCCACCACGGGTGTCACGTGCTACACCTGTCACCGCGGCAACAACATTCCTCAGCAAATCTGGTTCAAAAAAGACGCTAGCCCCATGGGTGCGGACTTCATGGGCGACCGTGCTGGTCAAAATGAGCCTGCTGCCAGCGTGGGTCTGAGCTCCTTGCCCAATGATCCTTTCACGCCTTTTTTGTTGGGCACTCAAGACATTCGGGTCAATGGAACGACCGCGCTGCCCAACGAGAACCGTCACTCCATCAAACAAGCCGAGTGGACCTATGGGCTCATGACCCACATGTCTGAGTCGCTGGGTGTGAACTGCACCTATTGCCACAACACACGCTCGTTTGCCAGCTGGCAAGCCAGTCCACCGCAGCGCGCAACCGCGTGGTATGGCATACGCATGGTGCGCGATGTGAATTTGCAGTATTTGGAGCCTTTGCTGGGCACCTTCCCGCAAACGCGTTTGGGTGAAACGGGCGACGTCGCCAAGGTCTACTGCGCCACGTGTCACCAAGGCGTGAACAAGCCGTTGAACGGTGCCAAAATGGTGGACGCTTTTCCTGAACTCAAGTCCACCACATCGAGCTCCGCCGAGGTCAAGGTCTCTAAGCGCTGAGTCAGTGCTCGGTGAGCGCTGTTGCGCTGAGAGCCTTTGCTCACGCGGGCGTTGATCAGGATTGGCTCGCAGGCCGCCACGACTGCGAGCGGCACGCGGGTGGCCTTCAGAGGTCATGGCGTGGCCTTCGAGGACGTCAACGCTTGATGGCCTGTTCTTGAAAGTGCCCTGATTTTGAATGCCCCCCAACCTATGAACCCATCAACCCATCAACCCATCGTGATGGGCTTGGGGGATCAACCTAAAGCACGCTTTGTATGTCCAAGCCTTTGCAACACGCCAACCCCGCCTCGCGCGCCTTGAACGGCGTGGTGGTGGTCGTGTTGTTTGATTTTTTACCCCAACACCGCTCCTGGGCTTGGCTCAAACTCATGCAAGGCACCCGAGGCTTTTACAACACCTTGCCGGGTCTTTTGTTTGCCAAAGTCATGGGCTCGGGTGAGGGTGGGGGTTTTAGTCTGCGGCCGAGTTCAAGCCACCAGGGTTTGATTTTTCTCTTTGATGGTTTACACAGTGCTCACCGTTATTTGAACAGCCCACAATTGGCGATTTATCGCGAGAAAGCGCGTGAATGGTGGCAGGGCATCTTGGGTGTGAATTCGTGTCGTGGGAGCTGGGATCAACAAAGTTGGCAAAGCCAGGGGCTTTGGTCAGAGGACGCTCATGGCACCAACAGCCAACACGTCGCCTCCTTGACGCGTGGCAGTGTGCGCGCGTCCAAAGCCATGTCCTTTTGGCGTTATGCACCAGGTGCACAGCAGGATTTGAATGAAGCCCCGGGCTGTGAGCTCTCCATGGGTCTGGGGGAAGCGCCGCTGCTCAGGCAGTGCACCTTCTCCGTGTGGAAAGACACCAAGTCCTTGCTCAACTATGCCCACCAAGGCGCCCACCAAAAGGCCATCGCTGCCGCACAACAACACGGCTTTTTCACCGAGTCTATGTTTGTTCGCATGCAAGTGCTGCACATGCGCGGTCTTTGGGGGGCGCAAACGTTTGAAACCAATGCGCCTGTGCTGCAAGCCTTGGAGTTCGCGGCTTGAGGCGGTCTCGGGGCAGGTGCTTGGGCGCGCGGCTCATCCCAGTCACACGAGTCTTGGCCATCAGTCTGGCTTGCACGGACTCGAACCCACCATGACCCAGGCCGCCATGACAACACGCTCCCCATTGAAGACGCCCCAGGTGGTGGTCGTGGGTGCGGGGATGGCGGGCTTGGTGAGCGCTTTGCTGCTCGCCAACGCTGGGGCCCAGGTCACGGTCCTCGAAGCGGGGGAGCAAGTGGGTGGAAAAATTCGCCAACTCTGGCCTGGCGCTGAGCGCCAGTCGCCCCAGTCAGGTGAGTGCGGCATCGATAGCGGCCCCACGGTGCTCACCATGAAGTGGGTGTTTGAGGAGATTTTTGCCGCCGTGGGTTTGCACTTCGAGCGTGAGCTTGGTGTGTCGCAACTCGACGTGCTGGCCAAACACGCGTGGAGTGCCGATCGGGGTGAGGCTCAACTCTCGCTTTACGCCGACCCCGCGCGCAGCACCGAGGCGGTGGCCGAGTTTGCCGGGGCGGCGGAGGCCCAACGTTTCCAACACTTTTGTCGCTCGGCCAAGGCGCTTTATGGCGCTTTGGAGGGCAGCATCATCCGTGAGGCCGAGCCGAGTGTCAAAAAACTAGCCTTCTCCTTGGGGCCTCGCGGTTTGGCCGCCCTGGCAGGCATTGGGCCCATGCGCAGTTTGTGGGACAGTCTGGGGGGCTATTTCAAGGACCCGCGTTTGCGCCAACTCTTCGCCCGCTACGCGACCTATTGCGGCTCGTCTCCTTGGGCGTCGCCTGCCACCTTGATGCTGATTGCTCAAGTCGAGATGGACGGGGTGTGGTCGGTTGAGGGTGGCATTCGGGCCTTGGCCTCGGTGCTCGAGCGCTTGTGCCGAGCGCGTGGTGTTGTGTTTCAGTTTCAAACGCGTTGTCGCGAAATTGAGCTCGAAGGCGCGCGAGTGTGCGCCGTGCAAACTGAGCGCGGCGAGCGTTTGCCCGTTGATGCCGTGGTCTTCAATGGTGACATTGAGGCCTTGCACACCGGCCTTTTGGGTGAGGCCGTTGAGCGCGGTATGCTCGCCAAGCTCGGGCGAAGGAGCGCGCGCTCCTTGTCGGCGCTCACCTGGAGCATGAGGTGCGCGGTCCGTGAGGAGCGCTTTACGCTGGAGCGCCACAATGTGTTTTTTCAAGACCATTACCAAGATGAGTTCACCGACATCTTCACCCACCAGCGCTTGCCGCAAACCCCAACCGTCTACGTTTGCGCCCAAGAGCGGGGCTTGGCTCGGGGCGCGGCATTGTTCGCCACCGATCCCCATTCAGAGCCCCGAGAATCTCTTTTTTGTTTAATCAACGCCCCAGCCACGGGCGACACCCGAGTTTGGACACCCCAGGAGCTAGCAGCATGCGAGACAGCCGCCTTTTCTCTTCTCAAGCGTTGTGGCCTGTCGCTCAAGACAGCGCCAGAGTTCACCCTTCAAACCACGCCATCTCAGTTTCACCAACGCTTTCCCGCCACCGGTGGGGCCCTTTACGGCCAGGCCACCCACGGCTGGATGCAGGTGTTTTCCAGGTCGAAAGCGACCACGCCGATTTCGGGGCTGTTCCTGGGCGGCGGGAGCGTGCACCCAGGGCCGGGGCTGCCGATGACGGCACTGTCGGGGCGCATGGCGGCCGGGGCCGCGATGGCGCACCTCGGTTTGACCAGGGAGTAACTTCAGGCGGCTATTTGTGGTGGTACATCGACGCCTTGAGTGACTGTGGCGAGCACGGCTTGAGTCTGATTGCCTTTGTGGGCAGCGTTTTCTCGCCCTACTATGCCAAAGCCATCAAACAAGGGATCAACCCGCATCCTGAGAACCACTGTGCGCTCAATGTGGCCCTCTACAACCCCAGGTCCAAGTATTGGAGCATGACCGAGCGGCCCAGTGTGAGTGTGCAGCGCAGTGAGCGAGAGTTTGTCATCGGGCCGTCTTCACTGCACTGGGACGGGGAGGCCTTGCACATCGATATCAACGAATGGTCGGTGCCCATTCCCAGACGGCTCCAAGGTCGCGTGAGCGTCTACCCAGAGCAGCTGTTTGATTTTTCCACACCCCTGGACCCCCAGGCGCGCCATCACTGGGGCCCCATTGCGCCATTGGCTCGCGTGGAGGTGAATTTGTCTCACCCCGGGCAATCGTGGCGAGGACGAGGTTATGTGGACTCCAACGAAGGGGTCGAGCCCATTGCCTGCGCGTTCACCCAATGGGACTGGAGTCGCACCCACATGAAGGACGGCTCAAGCACGGTGCTCTACGATTGTCAGTATCCCAAGGGGGACGATCAACTCTTGGCGCTGCGCTTTTTGAGCAACGGACAGGTGGAGTCTTTTGCCGCCCCAGCGCGGCAATCCATGCCCAGGACCGCTTGGGGTCTGGAGCGCCGGCTCAGAAGCGATGGACCCCTTGGCAAGATCCAATCCTTGGAGGATACCCCGTTTTACCAACGCGCTGTCGTGACAAACCGGTTGCTGGGGGAGGAGGTGGAGAGTTTTCACGAAACCCTCCACGCCCAGCGCTTTGACAGCGCATGGGTGCAGGCTTTGTTGCCATGGCGCATGCCGCGTTGGATGGGCAAGCCCAAAGTCAGCGAATGGCGATAAAGACCCTCAATCTCTCGTTTGAGCGAGGTTTTCCCTGGGCGAAGGCTCTCAGGTCTTTGGCCTCAGGTCTCAGCGGCTTTAGGATTTGGCCGACGGGTTCATGAACTTTTCATCGTCCTCGAGTCGACGCTCAATGAGCTCGAGCACCCACTCGACTCGCTGCGGGAAACCACGGTTGGGAAATCCCTCGTGCTTGAGACCAAACTGAGCGCACTGCTCCTCGCAGGCTTGCACCAAGTAGGCGATCGCCTCTAAGGGGGGTGCCGGCACTTTGGGGGTCACAATCCAGGGCGCTTGGAGCTTGGCTTGAAAAAGCAGCCAGAGTTTGCGCCCAAACGGGACCACGCTGCGTTGGGTGATGGAGTCGAGTTGTTGCGCACGCAAATGCTGACCGATTTCAGCGTAAATCAACCGCGCTGACAATATCGCCGCTCTGAACTCAGGCGCCAAGTCGGCCACACCGACACTGGACTGCTCGTACAAGCGATCGGCCTCGTCCAAGAGTTTGCCCACCACCGTTTGAATGCCAGGCGTGAGCACGGGGTTTTTGAGCCACTGGGTGTGATCAATGCCTTCTTGGTGCAGCCACTCCAGGGGCAAATAAAGTCGCCCGTTTTTCGCGTCCTCTCCCACATCGCGCGCGATGTTGGTGAGTTGCATGGCCACACCCAACTCACACGCGCGCGCCAAGGTGCTCGAGTTTCGCGCGCCCATGATCCAACTCATCATCGCACCGACACTGCCCGCCACCCGGGCGCCATAATCATGCACCGATTCAAGGGTGGGGTAAAACCGCGCCTGCGTGTCCCAAGCAAAGCCCTCCATGAGCGCGTCCAAGAGCGCTCTGGGCATTTTGAATTGATGCACCACATGCGACAAGGCATGGTCTTCGATCAAATCAACCGGGTTTTGCGCATAGATCAAGTCCAATCGGTGTTGGAGCTCTTCCAGGCTTTTGAGGGGTGCCGTGGCGTTGTCAACCAAATCATCGGCCACGCGGCAAAACGCGTAAAGCGCAATGGACGCTTGGCGGACTTTCTTGGGCAAGAGCTTGCTGGCTGCAAAAAACGTCTTTGACCCGCCCTTCATGAGCGTCACGCACTCATCAAAGTTGCGCAAGGTGGCTGCGTTTTGGTCGTAGGGCTCAAGCATGTGGGATGACTTTCTCCAGCGCCTTGGCCGACATCAACACACCCGGTACGCCGGCGCCTGGGTGGGTGCTCGCGCCCACCATAAAGAGTCCGGGGATGTCTTCGCTGCGGTTGTGGGGGCGAAAAATGGCACTTTGGGTGAGGAGGGGCTCAAGCCCAAACCCAGCCCCTTTGTAGGAGTACAAGCGGTTTTGAAAATCAAGCGGCGTGGTGACCTTGGAGGTGACGATGTGTTGGCCCAAGTCCTTGAGCAAAATGGCCTCCAAGTGCTCTTGGATGGACTGTCGAAACGACTCACTGATGCGGGGCCAATCGGTGTGGCTGTCCAAATTGGGCACCGGCGCCAAGACGTAGAAGGTGTCGCACCCCGGTGGCGCCAGGGACGGGTCGGTGGCGGTTGGGCGATGAAGGTATAGGCTAAAGTCCTCAGACAAATGGTGTTTTTTGAAAATGTCGTGCAAGAGCGCTTTGTAGCGCTCGGTGAGAACCATCATGTGGTGGGGGATTTGCGGGTAGGTGCGATTGGTGCCAAAGTACCAGACAAACAACCCCATGGAGTAGTGTCCTCGCTCAATGCGTGCGTCGCTCCAGTGTCGGCGGTGCTCGGGCGCAATCAGGTACTTGTAAGTCCAGGCTGAATCGGTGTTGCACACCACAATGTCCGCGTCAATACGCTCAGTCGGTTCACTGGGCTGATGAGGGTTGAGCGGCAAAGCGCTGCTCTGGGCCCTGTCTACAGGTTCCAACTCGACACCACAGGCGCGACCATTTTCGATGCAGATGCGCTTGACCGCGGCGTTGTAGCGAATGGGCACCTTCAGGTGTGCGAGCAAATCCACCAAGCCCTTGATCAAGGCGCCGGTACCCCCCATGGGGGAGTGAACCCCCCAGGTCTTTTCAAGCGAGTGAATCAAGGCGTAGGCTCGCGTGACACTGTAAGGGTTGCCGCCAATGAGCAAGGGATGAAAACTAAAAGCCACGCGCAGCAAGGGGTGTTTAATGTTTTCGGCCACGAGGCTATAAAGACTCTTCCATGCCCGCATTTTGATAAAGGCGGGCAGGGCTTTGAGCAGATCCATGTAGCTGTCAAACGCCACATCGCCCATTTGCTCAAAGCCCAAGCGTTTGCATTGATCGGCCGCTTTCATCAGGCGGTGGTAGCCAGGGATGTCGCGTGCATCAAACTTGGCAATTTCTCGGCACATGGCCTCGGTGTCATCGCTGTAGTCAAAAGTCTCTCCGTTGTAAAAGCGTATGCGGTAAAACGGTGACATTTTGATCAGATCAATATCGTCTCGCATGCGTTTGCCGCACAAGGCCCACAACTCCTCCAACAAAAACGGGGCGGTGATGATGGTGGGGCCCGCATCGAAGGTAAAACCATCTTGGTGATGAACATAGGCTCGGCCACCAGCGGCGTCGAGTTTTTCCAGCACTTGCACATCGTAGCCCTTGACCGACAGGCGGATGGCACTGGCCAATCCCCCAAAACCCGCGCCAATGACCACGGCTTTGGGCCGTTGGGCTGGGTGTTGTGTTGAAGCGTTGGGCATAAAAAGGTCAAACAAAGAGATCAAACAAAGAGATCAAACAATAAGGTCATACAACGCGCGAACACGGGGGGTCGAGCCGGCTTCTCGGGCGCGGCACAAGAGTATGACAGTGGTCGGCCCAAACCCTCACTTGGTCTCGACGCCAGAACCGCTCGCGAGCCGCGTGTTGGTCAGGGGCAAGATGATGGGGTCGTCAAGCGGGAGGTCAAGGGCTCGGCACTCCAGGCTTGGCGCCGTGGTGATGTTGGGCTTGAGTGCCCAGTTCCAAACCCGCTCCAGTGAGTAAGGCATCATCATCAAGACGTGCTCCAAGATGGCCAAGCCCAGTAAGCTCGCGAGCAAGACCCATTGACTGGTGATGGCCACTTGGCCAGCGTGGGCTTGCCAGAGCAGTCCCAGCCAACTGAGGATGGACACACCCAAGGTGCAGTAAAAAAATACACCCACGGGTTTTTTGCGGAAGTAACTCCCCAAATAGGCCAATTGTGTGGGGAGGTACTGCTCGCCCACTTGGGGTACCCCAAAAAACAAATTGAATTTGGAGCTCAGTCGCATGAGCCACAGCAATGCAAACGTGCACAAGGCCGTGTGATTGGGGTTGCCAATTTGAAGCGCGATGAGCAATAAAAAGTTCAAAAAGAGTGCCAACTCATGGTACCAAATCACCTCCACCGACTGCTTGAATCGTTGGCCCAACGATAAATTGTGGTCGAGTGCTGTTTTTCGTGGCCCACAAATCCATCCAGTGAGAAAAGACAACTCATGCCAGCCCCAAATCACAATGGTGCTGATGAAGCCCAGGTAAGCATTGGCATTGGTGTTGTCTTGCATGGACTGCACACATAAGAAGAGGGCCGGGATGCTCAGCAGTGTCCATCCCCCCCTGGCGATGGAAAACCATGCCTTGGGCAGTCTCACCAACAGCAAGATGATCCCTGTTCCAAACCACCACGACACCAATGCAATCAGTGCGGGTTCAAGAAAGAGGGTTGAGAAATCTTGCATGGCGGGTGGGTGGTCGCGTTACCAAGTGGGCGTGAGGCGCACTTGTGTTGGCAGCTTGGATTTTATAACAGGCAAAAAGTAAAGCCGTGCGAATTCAACGCTGGCCGCCACTGCGCAATACCCTTGTTTGACCCGGTTCAACCATCCGCCTTGGGCCTTGGCCAAGCTCATGGTCAAGGACAAGGCGGTCAATTTGTCCAAGCTCACTTTGAATTGGGGGTGATCGATGTCGAGCAAGATGGGGAAGACTTGGCGTGAAATCTCTGAGGTGATGCGAAACACTTCAAAATCGTACTCGGTGGACTTGAACCCCATGGCGTCGTGCAAAGCCGGGCGGGTGTGATCGCGAACATACATGGTGGCGTAGACGGCGACCAAGAAAAACCGAATCCACCAGACATTCACACCCTCGAGCAGTTTGGGGTTGGCGCGCATGATCAGTGCAAACGACTCGCCATGGCGGAATTCGTCATTGCACCACCGCTCAAACCAGCGAAAGATGGGGTGAAAGCGCTTGTCGGGGTGTTTCTCCAATTGGCGAAAAATGGTGATGTAGCGCGCATAGCCAATCTTTTCTGAAAGGTAAGTGGCGTAGAAAATGAATTTGGGGCGGAAAAAAGTGTAGGACTTGGATTTTTTCAACTCTCCAAGATCGATGCCAAAATTGAAATCCTTGAGAGACGAATTCAAAAATCCCGCATGGCGTGACTCGTCGCGAGCCATGTAGGTCATGAGTTTTTTGATGTCCGGGTTGGTCACGTTTTTTCTGACCTCGTTGTACAAAATGCAGCCCGAGAACTCCGAGGTGAGGGAGCTGATGAGAAAGTCATAAAACTCTTGCTTTAACTTTTCATCGAGTTTGGCCATCAAGGTCTTGACCTCTTGGGCGAACTCGGCATCACGTTGGAAGTGATCGTGGTTGTTGTCGCCCTCATACTCTTGCATCATCAAGTCCCACTCTTGGCGCACCGCACTCACGTCAAGCTTGTCCATGGCGTCAAAATCGGTGGTGTAAAAACGCGGCGAAATCACCGTGTTGGTGAGGGCGCGTTGGTTGGCGTCGGCGGCCGACTCCACATTGCTCACAAGCACCTGCGTGAAGTCCGTGTCCATGAAAGCGGTGTTGGCGTTCATTGGTTCTCCTTGGGTATGGGGGTGAGAGAAGCGCTTGGGAAGGCTTGCGGGGCCGAGGCCTGCAGGATCTGGACAAATACCGCCAAGTTGTCGGGTCCGAAGGCTTCCAGGTCAATGCCTTGATGGGTGAGGGTGTCGGTGATGGACAGGCGACCGTCTTCGTGCAAAGCCAATTCAAAGGGCGAGAGCGGGCTCAAATGACGGACTTTTCTCTCTCTGGCAAGCGCTCGCAGCGTGCCTCTTAAAAAACCTTGTTCTCCCGAAAACCGCAGGCTCGGCTCGCCCGCTGGGATGGGGTGTGAGGGCGTGGAGAGCAGCTCAATCAAGATGTCGCCATTGGGGGCGTCTTTGATGACGAGTTGCTGGGTCACCAGTGCGCGAGTGGACTCCACGCTCGCCTTGCTGCTCCATTGGGTGACGTAGGCGACATACAAAAGAGTGGCCAGCATCACGGCCATCATCATTTGAGCCTGCCGCACGCCAATCGGTCCTGAGCTCGTGGCTGGCGCGTCTTGACGGCCAGGGTTTTTCGGGTTGGGCAATGCGTATCCTGTCATGGTCTTAAGCGCTTTCCATCAGGGAGGCTTTGAGTTCGCACGCGGCCCCAGCGCTTGGGTGGCTAGGCTGGCTCTCAGAAGCTGGGGTGCCCCCAAAGGCGCTCGCGGCTGCTTGGGCGTTGACTCGCTCCCAAGCGGATCGCAGGATCTGGGCGCATTGAGTGCCCTCATGGATGCAGCGCAAAGTGGGCTCTGGGTGATGCAGTACCCAAGGCCGAGCATGGGGCCACAAGTGAAGCCAAGAGATGCGATCGGACTTCTTGAGTGTGAGACTGATGTCTGAGCTCGCGTCTTTGCGGTGTAATTCTTGGGCACTTTCGATTTGGTGCAGTGGCAAATTGAACGTGAAGCTAAACACCACACCCACGCGCATGACCACCCGTTTGTTGGTGATGGTGTAAAGGCTCGTGCTCGCACTCATCCAGGCCCAAGCGGCCAAGGCGCACAAGGTGAGGGCAATGAGCGTTCCGGTGATGAGAAGGGGGCGAAGGCTCCAGTCTTCGCTTTGACCGCTCAAAAAGCTGGCTTGGAGTGCGAGCATGAGGGCAAAGTAAATGCCCAAACTCTGCAGGTGAAAGGCATGCACCCCCAAGGCCCACCAGTGGGGGGCTCCTTGCCACAAAATGTGCTCGCCCTTGGGGAGCTTTTCCGGCAAACCCGGTTGCGCCTCGAACTCGTGCTCGTGGGTGGCTTTCATATCATGGGTTCCTGACGCTCAGGGGTGGCGTAAAG
The DNA here is from genome assembly GCA_903844385.1 of uncultured Burkholderiales bacterium. Classification (GTDB taxonomy): domain Bacteria; phylum Pseudomonadota; class Gammaproteobacteria; order Burkholderiales; family Burkholderiaceae_C; genus Limnohabitans. The sequence goes on along the minus strand of CAIMTJ010000128.1, from coordinate 29,246 downwards.
CGTTCCCGCACCGTAGTAAGCGCAGATTTTTTCTTCTTCCAATCGGGTAATTTGTTCAGGATTTTTGAGTGCTGGGACGTTCTCAAACTGGGCGGCCAAGAGGGCGTGCACGTGGATGTTGAATCGGTTGATGAGCGAGAAGTTGACCGGCAAGAGCACCGATTTGCCTGAGGGCAGTTTCACCTCCAGGTAGCGAAACAGCATCTCCATGCGGTCAACCCACAGGTCAATGACCTCACCGACGGGCTGCTCTTTGGCGTCATAAACAATGAAACCCCTGGGGTCATTGTCTTGGTGGGCCACACCGTGCTCGACAGACACGCGCAGGGGCACAATTTTGGGGTGACCATGGGGGTCTTTTTCAATGACATCTTCCCTGGCGGCCCAAGCACCCGGTCCCATGCCCGAGGTCAGCGGATCCCCTTTGGGCTCCAAGGGTGCGCCCAGCCAGCCGTGGGCAGGCGTGTAGGCATATTGACCATCGGGACGGTTCACATCGGGGATCTTGATCTCGCGTCCGTCTTCGAGCTTGTAAGTGACGGGGTCGGGAAAGGGCCAACCCACTTGCCTGGGGCCGTTTTCGCGCCCATTGTCCAGTGGATAGCCCTCGCGGTGATTTTCTCGCAAGAGGTAATAAATGATGCCAGCAAAAAATGCCCAAAAAATGTACAACACAATTTGTGCCACATCGATGTATTGGGTGATTGCGCCTGTTTCCATGAGCTCATCTCCTAAGGGTTGAGATTGATTGAGATTGATTGAGATTGATAAAAGGGTTCAATTGGGTAACTCCGCCAGTCCAAATTTCAGGGCGTGAGGGTATGAACGGGGATTTTTTCTGGACAAGGGCGCCATGGCGACAAGAGCTGCAAACAGCAGCAGCATCTCCAGCGCAAACACCAAGCCGTAACCACTGGAGGGATTCATGAGGGCGTCTCCCAAAACGCCGCTGTTGGCAAAGACGGAAAACACATCTTTCAAGACTCCCCCCACGGCCATGGACACGCCCGCTGAGGTCGCTTGCACAGCGCCCCAGGCTCCAAGGACCATGCCGATCATCGCTTTTTGAGGCATCTCCATGGCAATGATGAGCATGCCCACAGAGAACATACCCCCACCAAAACCAATGCAGGCCGTGCCCAAACGAAATAACCAAACCAAGTCCAAGGGGGAGGCGAGCAGCACGCAGGCAAATCCAGGCAAGCCCATCAAGAGCCCAATGGCCGAGACCCTGCACGCGTCTAGCCCTTTGCCCATGAGCTTGGCGGCAAATGCAAATGCAATGAGCGCACCGGCTGCGGACAAGGCGGTGAGTGAGCTCGTGAAGCTCACATCCAAATGCAAGACCTCGCCACCAAAGGGCTCAAGAATGATGTCTTGCATACTGAACGCACAAGTCCCAATGCCCACGGTCCACAAAAACCGTTTCATGTTGGGCAGCTCAATGATTTGCTGCCAGTTCTTTGAAAAACCATCGGGCTCACGGGCACCGCGCTTGGTTTGACGCGCTTCTTGTTTCCACAGGGCCGTCAAATTCAAGGCCGCCACCACCAGCGCACTGCCTTGTACGACTTGGGCCAATTTGGTGGGCGTGAAGTGGTCGAGCATGAAAGCGAGCAAGGCGCTGCCAACGATCAAGCCCACCAACATCGCGCCATGCAACAAGGCCACCACACGCGGGCGCTTATCGGGCTCGGCCAGATCGGTGGCCAAGGCCAGACCGGCTGTTTGTGTGGTTTGTATGCCTGCACCGACCATCAAAAAGGCCAAGCACGCCCCCAATCGACCCATCCACAGCGTTTGAAGTGTCGTGTCGTTGAGCAGCAAAAGGGCAAAGGGCATGATGGCCAAGCCGCCAAAGAGAAAGATGTTCCCAAGCCACAAGTAGGGTAAGCGCCGCAGACCCAAGGCCGAGGGGTGGGTGTCGCTTCGGTAGCCGATGAGGGTGCGCAGCGGTGCAAACAATAGCGGGATCGCCACCGACAACGCCACCCACCAGGCCGGCACACCGAGCTCGACGATCATCACGCGGTTGAGCGTTCCCACCAAGAGGGCCATGGTCATGCCAATGGCGGTTTGAAAGAGACACAAACGCATGAGCCTGGGCAAAGGCAACTGGGCCGACGCTGCATCGGCAAAAGGCACATAGCGAAGTGCGACATGGCTGAGCTTTTGTCGCACAAGCAGTGACAATTTGATCATGAACGCACCCACTCCCAGGCTTGGGATGTGTAAAAGCCGCGCGAGACTCGAGTGGTCTGGCCTTCACGCCAGCCTTGGTCAACGATGGTTTTTTCAAGAGACTCGCGTATCCTTTGTTGCGACACGGGCGCCAAGGTGGGCGAGCGGTCTGAGCGCGGAAAAAAGCGCCCGATACGGTGTGCCACAGCAAGCAAGGGGGTGCGCGGCGGGAAGGTGAAAAGGATGGCCTTCTTGGTGCGAACGCTCAGCGCTTGAATGCCGCCAATGAGCTCGGGCGCATCGTAATGGATCAAGGAGTCCATGCCAACCACATAGTCAAATTCACCAAGCTCTGGGTCGAGCATGTCGCCGCTGGCGAACTCAACGCTGCCGCGCGCCTTCGCGCCTGGCTCCCCAGCGCTCAAGGGGGCAAAGGCCGCGTAGCGTTGTTGTGCAACCTGGATCAAATTGGCCGAGAGGTCGATCGCCAACACCTGAGCACCACGATCGGCCGCGCAAAGCGCCAGCGCACCGGTGCCGCAGCCCGCGTCGAGCAGCCGCATGCCGTTCATGTCCTCGGGCAGCCAAGACATGAGCGTGGCTCGCATCTCATCTCTGCCAGCACGCACCGTCGCGCGGATGCGCCCCACAGGGTCGGTGGAGGTCAATCGCTCCCAGGTTTTATGGGCTGTGCGGTCGAAATAGTGCTCGATTTCACCGCGTCTTTGCAAATAGGCTGGATGGGTTGGGTTCATGGTCACACTCAAGTCGAGGGGTGAAAAATAGGGGGGTCGTGGCAGATCAATCAAACCCGAGCAAATCAAAAATATCGCGGTCCTTCATGGGAACGGCCGGCAAGGGGTCGCTGCCGATCCACAACTGACTGGCCAGTCTCATGTACTCGTCTTGGACCGCTTTGACATTGGGGGTGGCTTCGAGCTCGAACAAGGTGGACTTGGTGAGTCGGCTTTTTCTGATTTCGTCCAAAGGCGGGAAGTGGGCCATGGTTTTTAAACCCACAGCGGCGTTGAATTTGTCGATTTGGTCGGTGGTCTCGCTTCGATTGGCAATCACACCGCCCAGTCTCACGTTGTAATTTTTGGACTTGGCCCCAATCGCTTGGATGATGCGATTCATGGCAAAGATCGAATCAAAGTCGTTGGCCGTCACGATCAAAGCACGATCGGCGTGTTGCAAGGGAGCGGCAAAGCCACCACACACCACATCACCGAGCACATCAAAGATCACCACATCGGTGTCTTCGAGCAAGTGGTGCTCTTTGAGAAGCTTCACGGTCTGTCCCACGACGTAGCCGCCGCAACCCGTCCCCGCTGGCGGGCCACCGGCCTCAACGCACATCACGCCGTTGTAGCCAGGAAAGACAAAATCCTCAAGCCTGAGCTCCTCCGAATGAAAATCCACTTGCTCGAGCGCATCGATGACGGTGGGCACCAATTTTTTGGTGAGCGTGAACGTCGAGTCGTGTTTGGGGTCGCAGCCAATTTGAAGCACCCGTTTACCGAGTTTGCTAAACGCCACGGATAAATTGGAGGAGGTGGTGCTTTTACCAATGCCACCCTTGCCGTAAATGGCAAAGACCTTGGCGTTGCCAATTTTTAAATTGGGGTCGAGTTGAACTTGCACGCTGCCTTCACCATCTGGGCGTGAGCCCTTTTTGATGCTGGACACGGGGAAAGCGACAGTTTCATTCATAGATGAGCCTTGGGGTTGAGGGTGCAGGTGTGGAAGTCATGGGTTCTAACGCTGTCAGCGGCTAAAGTGAGCTTTTGCCTCGTACAAAGTCTCGACGGTGATGTGGATCACCCCCGTTTCTTTGGCGAATTTTTCAGTGTTGCGTTTGGCTTTTCCGCGAACAAAAAAAGGTATTTTTTTGAGTTCAAGCTGCGCGTCTTGGCTCCAGACTTGAACCCAATCTTGCAGGTTTTGCTCGCCACTGGTGTGGCTCAAGGGGGCGTCAAGCGCCTGTGTTGTCTGGACCTGAACCCCCGCGGCCACACCGGCGTGTTCGAGCTCGGGGCCCGAGGCATGGGCAGGGGCGTGGGCAGTCGCATGGCCAGGCGCTTCATCATCCAAAGCCTTGACGCCCAACGCCTTCTTTGCGCCACCCAAATGAGAGGGCGCCGATTCGTCGTTGAATTCAAAATCTTGGCGAAACATCCCGAGCAAGTGCTCCTCAAGCCCCATCATCAAAGGGTGAACCCAGGTGTCAAAAAGAACATTGGCGCCTTCAAACCCCATTTGGGGTGCGTAACGCGCTGGAAAGTCTTGCACGTGCATGGGTGCGGAGATCACCGTGCAAGGAATGCCGTGTCGCTTGGCTATGTGGCGCTCCATTTGGGTGCCCAAAATGAGCTCGGGGTGCAACTCCTCAATTTGCTCTTCAACCTCGAGGTAGTCGTCGGTGATCAGGGCTTTGATGTTGTAGAGCGCTGCAGCCTCTCGGATATCCCTGGCAAACTCTCGGCTGTAGGTGCCCAGTCCCACCACATGAAAGCCCATCTCTTCGTGGGCCACACGTGCGGCCGCTATGGCGTGTGAGGCGTCGCCAAAGATGAACACCCGTTTGTTGGTGAGGTAGGTCGAGTCCACCGACGCGGCATACCAAGACGCGTGCGATCGCTTTGACAGTGTGTCAATCAAGTCTTCTTGCACTGGCAAGTGGGCCAAGGCGAGCACTTCACGGATAAAGGCGATGGTGCCGCGGTGTCCGATGGGGATGGTTTTGGTGAAGGGCTGCTTGTACTCTCGCTCTAGCCAGGTCGCCACCGTGTGCGCCGTCTCTGGATAGAGCACCACGTTGAAGTCGGCTTGTGGCAAATGCTCAATGTCACTCACGCTCGCGTTCAAGGGGGCGATCACGTTGATCGTGATCCCTAAGTCACTCAATAAACGGCTGATTTCAATCACATCATCGCGGTGACGAAACCCAAGCGCCGTAGGGCCGAGCAGATTGCATCGCGGACCTGTTGTCTTGGGGTGGGTAGACTTTTGCGCGTGGGCTGGTTCACTCTCTTGCTCCTGGGCTTGTTGGCGCTTGAGGAGATGGCGCACCAGGTGATAAAAGCTCTCGGCACAGCCCCAATTTTCTTTGCGCTGGTAGGCGGGTAAATCGAGTGCAATCACCGGGGTCTTGAGCTGCAGGCCCAAGGCCAAACCACCGGGGTCGTCTTGAATGAGCTCGGCCGTGCACGATGCCCCGACCAACAAAGCGCTGGGCTTGAAGCGCTCTTGGGCTTGGAGGACGGCGTCGATAAAGAGCTGCGCTGTGTCGCCTCCCAGGTCTCGGGCTTGGAAGGTGGTGTAGGTGACGGGCGGGCGTCTTGGCAAGCGCTCGATCATGGTGAAGAGCAAGTCAGCGTAGGTGTCGCCTTGAGGGGCATGCAAAACGTAATGAACATCTGTCATGGAGGTGGCCAGCCGCATCGCACCGATGTGCGGGGGGCCTTCGTAAGTCCAGAGTGTGAGTTGCATAGGGCTTGAGCTGTCGGGTGTGGAGGTGAAGCGGTGAAGAAGTGAAGAAGGTTAGGGTTGCGTGTTGGGGTGCTTTAAGCCGCGATTTTTTGTTTTCTGACCAAGGGGCGGCTGAATAACTCGGCCAAATCGCCGGCTTGATCAAATCCTTGAATGGGGGTGAAGACCAATTCAATCGACCACTTGGTGGTGTAGCCCTTGGCTTCCAAGGGGTTGGCCAGTCCCAGCCCGCACACCACCAAATCAGGATGGGCCTCTTCGCAGCGCTCGAGTTGGCGCTCCACGTGTTGGCCTTCCACGATCACGGTGTTGGCGGGGAGAAGCTCGAGCTCTTGGGCCAAATGATGGCGGTGAATGTAGGGCACGCCCACTTCGGTGAGTTGCATGCCCATCTCATTGCTCAAAAACCGAGCCAGAGGAATTTCCAATTGAGAGTCAGGAAAGAAGAAGATTTTTTTGTTTTCAAGCAAGCTGCGGTGTCGAGAGATCGCCATTTGCGCGCGTTGCCGAGGGGCCTGCAAGGCGTTCTCGCACACCTGCACTGACACACCCATGGCCAGCGCTGCCGCTTCAAACCAAGCGCTCGTGCCTTGAATGCCCAGTGGAAAGGGTGCAGGCAGTCGGGTGGCGCCCCGAGCGTCAAGTCGCTTGGCGGTATCGGCCAAGAAAGGCTGGGCCAATAGGTACACGGTGCTCGCATCAATCACGGGCACTTGCTTGGAGTTTCTGCCAGGGAAAAATTCAACACCCTCGATGCCCATGCTTTTGAAGATGCGCTGCATTTGGTCCTCAACCACATCGGCCAAGGTGCCCACGATCAAGAGCTTTTTAAGCTGGAGTTCGCCAGCGCTGGCAGGCTCACTGGCTCTAATGGGGAAAGATTCCACCAAGCTGGCCAGACAGGCGTCATCGCCTTGGGTGAAGGTGGTCTCGATGCCAGAGCCTGAGTAATTGAGCACTTTGACATGAGGGTTGAATTGGGCGTTGAGCCGTTGGGCTGCGCGCGAGAGATCGAGTTTGATCACCTCAGATGGACACGAGCCCACCAAAAACAACATCTTGATGTCTTGGCGCCGTTTGAGCAACTGGTTGACCACGCGGTCGAGTTCTTCATTGGCGTCGGCAATGCCTGAGAGGTCGCGGTCGTCGATGATGGCGGTGCCAAATCGGGGCTCGGCAAAGATCATGACGCCAGCCGCGGACTGCACCAAATGCGCACAGGTGCGCGAGCCCACCACCAAGAAAAACGCATCTTGGATCTTGCGATGCAGCCAGATGATGCCGGTGAGCCCGCAAAAGACCTCGCGCTGCCCGCGCTCTTGACGGATCTGATGGCTCGAGCCCGAGGATGGTTGCGGCTCTTTTTGAGCGATTTGGATGGGGATCACGGCGTTCATGCGGGGTATCCTTGCGACGTCTCAATGGCGCACGGGTGGGCCGCGTTCTCTTTGTTGTTCATCTCTTTCATGCGGGCCTCTTGGAGTCTGGCCGCTCTGAGCTTCAACACAAACTGGGCGGCATTGATCACATAGGTGATATAAGCACTCAGAATCAAGAGCATTTGTTCTTGCAGTGTCAAAAAGGAGAAAAACAGCGAAGCGATGTAAACGCTGTGGAGTGCGATCACCACCATGCTCACCACGTCTTCCCAGAAAAAAGCGCTGGCAAACAGGTACTTGCCAAACACCACTTTCTCCCAGATGCTTCCCGTCACCATGATGGTGTACAGGGTGAGGGTTTTCAAAATGATTGACCACTTCGCCCATTCGGCGCCTTCGCCGTTGAACAAGCAGCGCAGCACCAAGCACACACTCACGATGAATACAAAAAATTGAAAGACGGCTAAAAAACCCTGTACGGGTGTCCAAATGGTTTGGTCGCGCCGCACCCGTTGCTCTGGCGTGTAGAGCAAGGTGGCTTTGGGCGGTGACTCGACGTGTTGACTCATGGTGCTCAGGGTTGGTTCCTCACATGGCATGACTTTATGTCTGAATGGGGTGGCGTGTCAACTTAAATTGACGTTAAATTTGAATTACAGATTAGGGGTTTTCACTAGTATTGATCTGTCATTTTTATTGGACACTGTGGGCATCCCACACCTTGGCGAGTGTGCAATCGTGTTGGATTGCAGCCTTGGCTGAGGCTGCTGAGGCGGATCATGAATTCATCGATGACTTGGAGCACAGAGAGAGGGCAATCGCAATTGAATCAACCACATTTGTCCCGTCTGTTCACGTCCTTGGTGAGCGAAATCATCCCTGATTTGGTTCGCGTGATCGCTCAAAACTCCCCAAGCCCCAGTGCATCGACCCGGGAGGGCGCACCCGTGTCGGTGGCGTCGCCCCCCATGACCACCATGGTCAATCAATGCCTTCACTCGCAGGCCAAAAGCAGTCTCGACCCCTTCGATTTGACCCGCCACGTTGAGCAGTGCTCTCGGGCGAGTTTGGACCTCACGGCCGACGAGTTCTTGGTGTATGCGCAGGGCACGCTGGCAGCGGGTTTGGACATCGAGGTCTTTTATTTGGATGTGATCCCCAAGACGGTTCGCTTGTTGCAAGATTTGTGGGAGCGCGATGAAATTACTTTTTTTGATGTCACCCGCGCATCTTGGATCGTCAAAGGCTTTGTGCTGCTGGGCAGCACCGAGTTTGTCCGCCCCGATGTGTTGACCCTCACCCCCATGGCCCATCGCTTTCAGGCCATGGTCAGCATGGCAGATGGCTCGCAGCATACCCTGGGCCCTTTGTTGGTGTCTCAGTACCTGCAACGAAAGGGATGGAATGTCACCCCTGGTTTTGAGCGCAGCGAGAAAGACATCCTTCAATTGGTGAGTACCCAATGGGTGGATTTGTTTTGTGTGAGTGCGTCCACCAGCAGTGACTTGCCTGGTTTGCAGTTACTGATCAAGCGCGTGAAGTCCGTCTCTAAAAATCAAGATATTCAGTGCTTGCTCGGTGGCCCTGTGGTGGCTTGGGAGCAGGAGCTGCAAGCCCGCATGGGGGTGCACGGACTTTGTTACAACGCCCGAGAGGCACACAGCTTGGGGCTCAAACTCGTGCGAATCCATCGCAAGGTGAGAAAACTCAATGCCTTGACGGCCACCGAGTTGAGCCTGTCCCTGGCCGCCTCGCCACCCCTTGATCAGGCTCTTACTCAGCCGAAGTTGGTGACCTCATCGAGCCGAAAACCGAACCCACTGCCCGCATCCAAGCTGCACAAGGCGTCCTCACGCCAATCGTCAAACTCAAGGCGATATGCTCAAGGGGTGGGGTAAAACAACACAATGGTCATGAAAATGGTGACTTTGCAAGACGTCGTCTACTGTAAAGCAACCATGACTTATAAATAGTATTTATAATCAAAAAGTAAAATTGAGAGTTCAATGGTTGCAGATATGTTGTTGAAAACACATAGAAATTTTAGGGTTCCTCCTAAAATGAGGTTGTCAGGAACGGGAATAATGCGCCAATTGATGCGTGATTTCCCCGGTCCTTTTGTCCATTAACGTTGACGCATTAGCGCGTTAAACCGGGTTGAGTTGATTTGAAAAACGTGCTCGAAATACCTCAGCAGTTGAACTTGTCTGAATCCCTCATCATGGGACTGGCCGACTTGGTGGTGGTTTTGCAGCCCAAAACCTTCCAAGTGCTGTCTGTGAAGACCAAGGGGCTGGAGCTCGGTCGCGTCAAACTCGACGGTTGGGTCGGAGAAAACCTCTCGCAATGGACCGGGGCGGACTCCGTTGACAAGTTCATGAACCTCCTCAAAACCCCCACCAACCTCGATCATTTTGTGGCCCAGGGTGCTGATTTTCAGTGGCGTCATATCAATTTCTTGTCTCCGGCCAAATTGTCTGCCCCCTTTTTGGTTCACTTGTTCAAGTTTCAAGACGCTGAGCACCTGGTCATGATCGGGCGTGACCTGGGCTCCATGTCGAAGATGCAGCAAAAACTCATGGACACGCAACGCTCGATGGAGCGCGACTACATGCGTTTGAGGCACACCGAGTCGCGCTACAAATTGCTGTTTGAAACCGCCTCCGAGCCCATCGTGGTCCTGGACTTGTCGACCAAGAAAATCGCCCAGGCCAACACGGCAGCGGCCAAGGCCTTGGGTCAGCAAGACGCCAAGAAGTTGGTGGGCCAGGAGTTTTCTCAGTGTTTCGACAGCACAGAGCGTGAAGAGATCGATGCCATGCTCAGTCTGGCGCAGACGACTGGCAAGACCAGTGGCATCACGACCAAGGTCAGTGCCTTGGGGCAAGCGTACACCATGGCAGCGGACTTGATTGTGCAAGAAGGGGGTACGCAACTGATGGTGCGTCTGGGGGCCAAGTCAAGCACCTCAGCCACGATCACGGACAAACCCATTCAAGCGTGGTACACGGATGCGCTGCAAAAAGCGCCCTATGGTTTTGTGGTGACCGATGCGTCGGGTCTGATCTTGAGTGTGAACGAGGAGTTCATGGCCATGTCGGGGGCATTTTCCTTGGCCCAAGTCGTGGGGCAGCATTTCGAGCCATGGCTGGGCCGCGGCGGGGTGGATTGGGGTGTCTTGGTCAACAATTTGAAACAACTCTCCACCATCAGAAATTTTGCCACCGAACTCGTGAGCCAGTCGAACTTGAATTTGGAGGTGGATATTTCCGCCTCGGTCTTGGACAGTGCTGACAAGCGGTATGGCTTTTTTATTCGTGACGTGCACCGCTTGTCTCAAACGGGCCCGGTCTCGTCGAGCAGCATGGCCGGCTCCGTCTCGCAACTGTCCCAACTCGTGGGGCGCATGCCCATGAAGGATATTGTTGGTGAGACCACCGACATGATTGAGAAAATGTGCATCCAGTCAGCCCTGGAGCTCACCCAAAACAACCGCGCCTCAGCGGCCGAAATGCTGGGGCTCTCGCGCCAAAGTCTCTACATCAAGCTGCACCGCTACGGCATGGCCGAAGTCAACGACAAGCCTTGATGGGCGTTGCTAGGGGCTCGAGGGCTTCAAAGTGCCGCTCGCGCGCCAGAGACTTGAACCTCATCGGCTTGGGGTTTTAAATCATAAGCTTTTGCCAGGGCCCAGATGTGCTCGGGCAGCATGTGTTTCATGCGCGCGGGCTGCTCACGCCTTAAGTGGATGATCGACTCGATGGCCTTCATCTCCACGCGGGTGCGGGCAAATTCGAGACCGCGCGGACCCAAGCGAGGCATGATCCATGAGACGATGGGCCGAAGCCACTGGGGCATTTTTCGAAGCGGGAGACCACCGGCGGCGAGCTCCACATTTTTTTTAAAGCCCAGCACGGCCGAATGGCGTTTGCCCGCACTGCCAGTTTTTTTGAGCTCGACTTCGTCGCCCAAGAGAGAGAGCAATTGTTCTCCCGTTTGGTTTCGGGTGATGACCCATTGCTCGCCCTCACCGCCCATATAGCCCACCGTGATGTCCGCCAGCACATTGGTGTAGTCCACACAGGTGCGGCAAGTCAAGGGAAAGAAATCCTTGGGCAAGTCTGCAAGCGGCAGTTGAAGAAAGGGAATTTCTTGGCGACTGCCGTTTTGATAACGCAACTCAACATGGTAGTTGGCTTTGAACTCCAAGTAGGTCACGGCTTTGGGGTTGGGCGTGATCAAATTGAGGAACTGATGAAAATTCTCCGTGCTCGTGTTGTCTGAGCAAGGGGTGCCGATCACGTAGATTTTCTCAAACCCGAGCGTTTTCTCTAGCGCCCTTAAGGCATAAACTTGGCAAGGGATTCCAATGACCGCCAGGCGCTTGTAGCCCTTTTGTTGAGCCGGCTCGAGCAAGGACAAGAGTGGCGCATAGCCCATGCGCATGCCCCGTGCCTTGGCCATGTCCTCGGGCTGGTCAATCAAAACGGGGGAAGGGCGCCAGCGATCGTTGGGGTCGGCCTCCATGGTGAGAACAGCGTCGATCACCTTGCTAGCCAACAAGACTTCTGCAATGCGCGTGGTGATGCCACTCCACTGTGCCCCCGGGCTGGGTTTCTTCAGGCTGGCTCGGTGCATGTGCAAGAAGGGGCCAAAATGCAATTCATCAGCACGGTTGGGGTCTCTGGCTCGGCCGTGGACGCGGCTCTCCAGGGCCGCGTACTGGGGCGAGATGAACTGACAGGCGCTGGCACAGCGTTTGGGCTCGGAAGAGCGTGAAATGCCGCAATCGGTGCACAAGTTGCGGTGCGGACTGGGGGCCGAATTGGGCTGAAGATCTGGGCTCGGATCTGGCGAATGGTTCATGTCGACGTTTTTAAAGCGGGTACTTTTTTGGCGTTGGCCCTAGCGTCTTGATCTTGGGGGCTCTGGTCTGGAGCTCGAGGCGAAGTCGATATGGCCATTTGAATACAAAAATACACCCATTGTTTCATTTTTTCATTGTAATGAACTTCAATTATTTTGATATTGGTGTCAACTACTATTGACAACTTGAGTTGTAAAGTCAAAAATGTTCGCATGACTGTCCCCCAACTGAGCGCCATCGCGGAGCTCTTCAAACCCATCACCTGGTTTCCGCCCATGTGGGCTTATGCCTGCGGCGTGGTGTCGACGGGCGTGCCGATCGAGGAGCACTGGGGCGTGGTGCTGTGGGGCATCATTTTGGCAGGACCCATGGTGTGTGCTTGCAGCCAAGCTTGTAACGATTGGTTTGATCGCCATGTCGATGCCATCAATGAGCCCAAACGACCCATTCCATCGGGTCGCATCCCCGGGCACTGGGGACTGTGGCTGGCCCTGGTTTGGACGCTGCTCTCGCTCGTGTGGGCTTGGGGCTTGGGGCCATGGGCCTTTAGAGCGGGCGCATTGGGTCTGGTCTTGGCATGGGCCTATTCCGCGCCACCTTGGCGGTTCAAACAAAATGGCTGGATAGGCAATGCCGCTTGTGCGCTGAGCTATGAGGGGCTCGCCTGGCTCACCGGTGCTGCGGTGATGCTGGGCAACCAATTTCCCCCCAAAATCATCGTCGTCTTTGCTCTTCTCTACAGTTTCGGGGCGCACGGGATCATGACCCTCAACGATTTCAAAGCCATGGAGGGGGACCGCTTGATGAATGTGCGCTCCTTGCCCGTCTTGATGGGCGAGAAGGGGGCTGCTTGGATGTCGAGTTTGATCATGACCTTGGCGCAATGGTCAGTGGCCTTGTTGCTGCTCCAAGGGCACCAGCAGACGAGTGCCTTGGCGGTGCTGGTGTTGTCTTTGGCTCAATGGCCACTGATGTTCAAGTTCATCAAAGACCCGGTGGGCAAAGCCCTTTGGGTCAGTGCCTTTGGCGTGCCCATGTTTGTATCAGGCATGATGGTGAGTGCCTTTGCACTGAGGAGCATGGTGTGAATCACGTCGCCATCTCAAGCCCCCAAGCCGTGAAGGCGCAGTGGCGCAATGTGGCTTGCCTGGGTCTGGTGCAAGCGTGCATGGGGGCAGTGGTGGTGACGACCACCACAACGCTCAACCGCGTGATGGTCATTGAGCTCAATTTGCCCGCAGTGCTGCCGGGTTTTTTGATTGGTTTGCACTACCTGGTTCAAATCATGCGGCCGCGCATGGGTTTTGGGGCAGACCAGGCAGAGCGCTTCACGCCTTGGATCATGGGGGGCATGGTCATCTTGAGTTTGGGGGGTGTTTTGGCCGCCTTGGCCACCACCTGGATGGGTGAACATGTTCTCCTGGGGCTCGTGAGTGCGGTCTTGGCCTTTGTCATGATTGGCATGGGCGTGAGTGCGTGTGGCACCACCTTGCTGGTCTTGCTCTCCAAGGGCGTGGGCGAGCACCAGCGTGCCACGTCGGCCACCTTGGTGTGGACCATGATGATTTTTGGTTTTGCACTCACCTCCATCGTGAGTGGCAAATTCTTGGACCCATTTTCCTTTGATCGTCTCTTGGAGGTGAGCATGTTCGTGAGCGTGATCACGGTGGTCATCAGTGCGCTCTCACTTTGGGGGCTGGAGCGTCGCATGTTGGGGCATGAGCTCACTGCACACCCGGGTCCTCACGTTGATGAAGTCTTGCCAACAAAGCCCCTTCAAGCCCCATTTTCTCTAGCCCAGTCCGCCCCAACACCTCCCGCACCAACGCAGTCGTTCAAGCAAGCTTTGAGGGTGTTGTGGTCTGAGCCACAGGCGAGGTTGTTCACGTTTTTTGTGTTCACCTCCATGCTCGCCTACAGTGCCCAAGATTTGATTTTGGAGCCCTTTGCGGCCCTCATCTATCACTACACGCCCGGACAAACCACACAACTCTCTGGCCTATTGCATGCTGCTGTGTTGATGGGCATGCTGCTTTTGGCCTTGATTGGCAGCGACTGGGTCAAGGGCCGATGGGGCCGAGTTTCAACCTGGATGGTGCTCGGCTGCTTGTTGTCGTGCCTGGGCATGCTGGGTCTGAGTGCGGCGGGTGTCTTGTCAGGTGGTGCGGCGCTCCTGCCCCTGACACCGGTGTTGTGGGTGTTGGGTCTTGGTAACGGCTTATTCTCCATTGCGGCCATCAGCACCATGATGCGCTTGGCCACCCAACCATCTGCCAGCCTTTCATCGAACCAGGCCCACGCTTTGGATGACGCCCATACCGGCAGCGTGAGACCAGGCCTCAGAATGGGCCTGTGGGGTGGGGCTCAAGCGGTGGCCTTTGGGCTCGGGGGTCTCTTGGGCAGCGGCGCGAGCGATCTCGCTCGCCATTGGATGGGCAACCCATCCCTTGCCTATGCCAGTGTTTTTGCCCTGGAGGCCACGATGTTTTTGTGCTCAGCCTACATCGCTTGGCAGGTTAAAAATTTGAGCCCACCTCATGAGGAGGGCATATCAGTGGACTCTTGCCGTCAAACGGACTCTGGGCCCAGGTCTGGGCGAGTCGGTGTGCATGCCAATTTCAGTGCCAGTTCAAATCACAATTTCAAAGTCATTTAACGCAAATTCAAAGAAGTGGACATTCAAATGGATACAACCTATGACGTCGTGGTGGTGGGTGCAGGACCAGCGGGTGCAACTGCAGCCCATGAATTGTCCCAGCGAGGGCACAGTGTGTTGATGCTCGATCGAATGGGCCGCATCAAGCCCTGTGGTGGAGCGATTCCGCCACGCTTGATCAAAGATTTCGATATCCCTGACCATCTGTTGGTGGCCAAGTCTCGAAAAGCTCGGATGATCTCGCCCAAGGACAACCGGGTGGATATTCCGATTGATGGCGGCTTTGTTGGGATGGTCAATCGCAATGAGTTTGATGAGTGGCTCAGACAACGGGCCGTGGACCATGGTGCACATCGTCAACAAGGCACGTTTGAGCGCTTGACCCAAGACATGGATGGCACGCGGCGGGTGCATTTTGAGGCGCGTGAAGGGCGCGGCGAGGTGCAGATGCGAAGTGTGCGTGCGCGCTTTGTCATTGGTGCCGATGGTGCCAAGTCCGAGGTGGCCAAGCAAGCCATTGAAGGGGCAGAAAAAACCAAATACGTCTTTGCTTATCATGAGATCGTGAAAGCCCCTCATGCAGATCCGAGTCACGACCCCGATCGTTGCGATGTGTATTACCGCGGCAGCTTGTCCCCCGACTTTTACGGTTGGGTCTTTCCCCACGGAGACACCATGAGCATTGGCACGGGCAGTGCGGACAAGGGCTACTCCTTGAAGTCAGCGGTGATGCGCTTGCGAGAAACGGCTGGTCTTGCTCAGGCGGAGACTTTAAGGCGCGAGGGCGCGCCCATTCCCCTCAAACCCCTGCCCAAGTGGGACAACGAGCGCGATGTGGTGTTGGCTGGCGACGCTGCGGGCGTGGTCGCGCCGGCCTCAGGCGAAGGTATTTACTACGCCATGGTGGGCGGGCGTTTTGCGGCACAAGCGGTGCGTGAATGCTTGCTCAGCGGCAACACCAATACCCTCAAGCTCGCGAGAAAGCGCTTCATGAAGCTCCACGGCCAAGTCTTTTGGGTGCTCGGGATCATGCAGTACTTTTGGTACATCAATGACAAACGCCGCGAGCGTTTTGTCAAAATCTGCGAAGACAAGGATGTGCAAAAACTCACCTTTGATGCCTACATGAACAAAGAGTTGGTCAGAAGTGACCCAATGGCCCATGTGAGAATTTTCTTCAAAGACTTGGCCCACTTGTTTGGTTTGATTCGCACCTGAGTCCTTAAGCGCGCTGGCGTGTCGCGCCAGCCCATGGGGACCCTGCAGTGCACCCGAGCGTCTAGGGTTGGCGCTCTTGCAGCGTTTTGACCGTGCTGGCCATGCGCTGGCTGTTGGCCAGTGGCAAAGGCACGTAATTCGCCCCCATGGCCCGCGCGATGTCTAGGCCCTGTGGGTCTGGACGTGCCGAGGTGTCGAGCCAGATGGCGTGAAGTGCTTTGGCACGGCACTGCTTGGCCCACCACAAGGATTGTGCTTTGGCGATGGGTCTGGATCCCTGACCCTCCAAGGTCACGTTGGCTCGGCCATCGCTCAACACCACCACGGTGGGAGTCATGCCCCTTTGGCGCGCTTGAAGGGAGGTCTCCAAAGCGAGCTCAAGAGCACTGGCAAGCGGTGTGCCGCCACCGCCCGGGAGGGCTTGGAGCTCTCGCTTGGCGCGAACGAGCGAGCGGGTGGCTGGGAGTTGGAGTTGCGCACGTTTGTCTCTGAAACTGATCACGCAAATGTGGTCACGCCTGGCATAGGAATCTTTGAGCAACAACTCCACCGCACCCTTGGCTTCGGCGAGTCGCTCAAGTGCTGCAGAGCCCGATGCGTCGATACAAAAGATGATGCAACTCTCACTCTTTTGCGCAAAGCGCTGAACATGAAAATCTTCACTGCGGATGTGTAAACGCGGGGGTCCATGGGGCGTGAGCAAAGACTCTGGCGCCCTGCTTGCAAGGCCCTTGTCACGTATTTTTTGCCGAGGCGCTGCATGTCGCAAGGTGGCCAAAACGTTCAAGCGCTTGCCGTTTTGCGGTAAACCCTTCATGGCAGGTAAGGGTCGACCTTTTTGCGTGCTTTTTTGCACTTGTCCCGAGCGTCCGCCCGCGCTTTTTTTGGCCAAACTCTGGCCCTGGGTCAGTTGATTCAAAAGCCCCAGGGGCAGGGTGGCCAAGGCCGACTCCAAGATGCGAGTCTCCAAGGCCTGAACGTCGGTGTTGGAGGGAGCCGTTGGAGCGCTCGGCTCAGGTGAATCGATGGCTGGGTCCTCGACAGGCGAGGCGTCTGCACCGCTCGCGTTGGCAGGCGCATTGTCGTTATCTTCAGCTTGTTCTTGAGGGGGTGTCGGCTCGTTGGACTCAGGTGGAGGCGGTGGTGTTGCAGGCGGCTGGTCAGCACAAAGGGGCTCTTGCAGGGAGGGCATGCATTTGGCCCTGGGGGTGAGGACGAGGCGAGCAGCGCGCCCGAGGTCGTCTGCGCACACCTGATCATCGCCTCTGAGCACGGCCAAGACGCTGGCCAAGCGAGCGGCGTAGCCAGCGGCTCTGAGGCTTTCGATGCCAAAGCCCATGGCCAACTCACAAATATCATGCAGCACGGGGTCTGGCAGCGCAACCTGCGCGATGGCCTCTGAGTGAGTGTGAGCTGGCTGGTGCATTTTTTTCATGACACGCTCGAGCATGTCCAAGGTCTCGTCTGAGGCCGTGTCCTTGGGGTTGATCGTCGTGAGGTCCAGCCAGATGGCCAACTGCTCGGCCAAGCCGGCGCTCAAAGAGGTTTCTTGGGGCAGGGATTCATCAATCGCCACCAAGCCAAAGTGGGTGGTCGTGCTCTCATGGCCGAAATGCGCATGCACGCGGCCCGTGTCGAGCGCTTGGGTCAAGATGGCGGCGGTGGCTTGGGGCAGACGCTCGGCCATGGGGCAGACCAAAATTTGGCCCGAGCTTTGTGCCAAGAGGCCTTGAAGTTGGACTGGGCGTGCGAGCTGAAGGGTCATGGCCAAGTCCAATCCTCCCACAAGACGCTCGGTGTCGATGTTGCTCGGGATTTTGATCACGTCTGATTTCAACGCGTGCAACCCATGGAGCCAATCTTGCAGCACCGGCCCCAACGGTGCGCGCAGCCAAATCCCTTTGAGGCTCTTGGTGTCGAGCGCCAAAGCGGCCAAGGCCCACAGCGCATCATCCAAGGCCAAGCACGTCATGGTGTCTCAAGCTTTCGTGGGGTGGGGTTGGTCAAGGTTAAAGAGTGCACCGCTCAAAGCTCGAGTTCTTCAAGCGCACGCTCAACCCTTGCGCTCGATCCCGTGTCATCCAAGGGGTCACGTCGCAGCCGGTGAGACAGGGCCATGGGCGCGATGACTCTCAAGTGCTTGGCGTCCACTTTTTTGTCACCCTCCAAGGCAGCATAGGCCCGTGTCGCTCTCATCAGGGTGAGCTCGGCTCTCAAGCCGTCGGTGCCCAGGGTGAGGCACAACTGGGAGCACAAGCGCAAAAAATCATCGTCCAGCACCACTTTGTCCAGGCGCTTTCGGGCCTTCAAGATCTTGTCGCGCAAAGCCTCATTGGCCGCTTGCCACTCTTGTTGAAATTGAAGTGGATTTTTTTCAAAGGCATCGCGACGCTTGATCACCAAAATGCGCTCGTCCAAGTCTTTGGGCGTTCTCACTTCCACACACAAGCCAAAACGGTCGAGCAACTGCGGTCTGAGCTCGCCTTCTTCCGGGTTGCCACTGCCCACCAAGACAAAGCGAGCCGGGTGGCGCACACTCAGGCCCTCGCGCTCGACCAAGTTTTCTCCGGAAGCGGCCACATCAATCAAGAGGTCGACCAAGTGGTCTTCGAGCAAATTGACTTCATCAATGTACAAGAACCCCCGGTTGGCTTTGGCCAGCAGTCCCGGCGAGAAGGATTTGATGCCCAAACTCAATGCCTTCTCCAAATCCAAGGCGCCCACCACGCGGTCCTCCGAAGCCCCCAAGGGCAAATCCACCACCGGCACAGGCACGGTCTCGCTGGGAACGCTTGCGTGTGTCGATTTGAGCTTGGCGCACTGCTCACATGAGACGCTGTGATCCTTGGGGTCACAACCATAGGGACAATGTTTGACCACTTTGATGGGGGGCAACAAATCGGCCAGTGCTCTGACCGCTGTGGACTTGCCGGTGCCGCGATCCCCCAGGGCCAGGATGCCGTTGACACTGGCGTCAACGGCCACGATCTGAATCGCGGTCTTCATATCGTGTTGTCCAACAATTGCTGAAAAAGGAAAGGGTATGGCCATAGGAACACTAGAAAAAAGATCCAGGTCGGCCCAAGGTTGGGGGCGACTTGGAATGATCGAGAAAAAACTTAAAAACGGCAGAGATCTTTGCGCTCGAGCCTCTAGGTCGTGAGCTAGGGCTTGAGCGCGCAAGGGGCTATTCTGGGCGCACTGCGCGAGCCTCAATACACGCCTTCCAAGCGGTCTTCAAGCTCTTCGCTGGCGAGTTTGAGCTGCTCGAGCATGTCCTCACTCGGTTTCCAATAATTGCGCTGTGAGGCTTCGAGTAAGCGGTTGGTCAAGCGCATGGAGGCGGTGGGGTTGAGTTCGGCGAGTCGCTGTCGCATCTCGGCGTTGAGCACAAAGGTCTCGGTGATTTGTTTGTAAACCCAGGGCTGAACTTGTCCTGTGGTGGCCGACCAGCCCATCGTGTTGGTGAGGTGAACCTCAATTTGTCTCACCCCCTCAAAGCCGTGCTTGAGCATGCCTTCGTACCATTTGGGATTCAATACCCGAGTGCGCATTTCAAGATCGACTTGATCTGACAAACTTCTCACCTTGCCCTCGCCTCGGGTTTGGTCGCCAATGAAAACCGGCTTACTCACCCCTCCATTGGCTTGTTGAACGGCCTTGGTGATGCCGCCCAAGGTGTCAAAGTAGTTGTCAATGGTGGTGACACCGAGTTCCACGGAGTCGAGATTTTGATAAGTCAGCTGCACATCTGCCAGTGCCGACTTCAAGATGCCCGCATTCTTCACGGCCAGTCCATCCACGCCAAAAGCGAAGCCTTTTCGCTGCGTGTAGGTCTCACCCAACTCGTTCTCATCGGACCAAGCACCACTTTCAATCAAATTGTTCACATTGGCGCCATAGGCGCTGTCGGCGTTGCCAAAGACGCGCAAGGCGGCAGTTTGCAAATCACAGCCATGGTCTTGCATGTAGGCCAGGGCGTGTTTACGGACAAAGTTTTGCTCGAGGGGCTCATCGGCACTGGCGGCCAACAAGGCGGCTTCGGCCACGAGTTTGATCTGCAAAGGCATGAGGTCACGGAAAATCCCCGACAAGGAGATCACCACATCAATTCGGGGTCGTGCGAGTTCTTCAAGCGTCATCAGACTCGCGCCGACCAAGCGGCCAAAACTGTCAAATCGCGGCTTGGCACCGTAGAGTCTGAGTACCTGGGCGATTTGGGCGCCTTCGGTTTTTAAATTGTCACTGCCCCAAAGCACCATGGCGATGGACTCGGGCAAAGGCAGTCCGTCTTCACAGTAGCGAGCGAGCAGTTTCTCCGCTTGAATACCCCCGTCCTTGACTGCATAGGCGCTGGGAATTCGAAACGGATCGAAGCCGTGGAGGTTTCTGCCAGTGGGGAGAATCTCGGGCTTGTGAATGATGTCGCCCCCGGGGGCCGGGCGGATGTACTTGGCGTCAAGCGCTCTCAAGATGCCGTTGAGTTCGGCGTTTTCATTGAGCAATTTGCTCGAACTCAAGAGTTTTTCAATCTTGCTCCTGTGCATCTCATCGAGGGGCAACTGGGCGAGTTTCAAGACGCGGTCCGCACTTGAATGGTCAGAGATGGCTTGGATGGATTCCATGGGCAGATCGCGCTCGAAACTCGCTTCGGCCATGATTTTTAAGAATTCGAGTTTCTCTTGAGCCGTGGAGACCTGGCCCAAGACGTGCAAGCCGTTAGGGATGAGCGAGTACTCGAGCTCCAAAATCTTGCGCATGAGTTTTTGAATTTCTTCATCGGCCCCCTCGAGACTTTGTGCGGTGAGGCACTGATCCTCATTGACCCACAGCGGTTTGGCTGGCAACAAGTCCAATTCGGCGGCTTGGGCTTGGACCATGAGGGCGAGGTCTTGTCTCTCTTGGAGTTGATCGACTTCAAGGCTGCGGTAACGCTCCAGCCCTTCCTTCAAATCAAGCAGTCCGGTGTAAAGGCCTGACTCGGTCATGGGGGGCGTGAGGTAGCTGATCAAGGTCGCGCCTGAGCGACGCTTGGCAATGGCGCCTTCTGAGGGGTTGTTGGCCGCGTAGAGGTAAAAGTTGGGCATGTCGGCGATCAACCGATCGGGCCAGCACTGCGCTGTCAAACCGTTTTGTTTGCCTGGCATGAATTCGAGTGCACCGTGAGTGCCAAAGTGCAGCACGGCATTGCTTTTGAAGTCTTCCCTCAAATAGCGATAGAAGGCTGAAAATGCATGGGTGGGCGCAAAGCCTTTTTCAAACAAGAGCCGCATCGGGTCACCCTCGTAGCCAAACGAGGGTTGGATGGCAATCAACACATTGCCGTATTGTTTGCCCAGCACAAATAGGTGGGCGCCGTTGTTGAGTTGCTTGCCGGGTGCGACTCCCCATTGGGCCTCAATTTCTTTGAGGTGTTTTTCACGTCGCACGTGATCTTGGGTGGGGATGAGGGTGTGGACATTGGCGTCGGCGCCGTATTTTTTCGCGTTGCCCTCCAAGATGTCTTGCTGCAGTTGCCCCACATCTTTGGGCATGTCAATGTGGTAGCCCTCGGCTTTGAGTTTGAGCATGACTTGGTAGACAGACTCAAAGACAGCCAAGTAGGCGGCCGTGCCAATGTTGCCCGCATTGGGTGGAAAATTAAAGAGCACCACTGTCACTTTTTTGTCTTCACGCCGGGTACGCCTTAACGCCACGAGTTTGGCTACCCGTTGTGAGAGCATGGCGGTTCTCTCGGTGCACGTGAACATGTCTTGTTCCACTTGATTTTTGGTGAACGTGCATTCTTTATAGCAGCCTTTGCAAGTCACCCCTTGCGCGCCGGGTCGTCCACCAAACACCATGGGCACCACCGCCCCATCGAGCTCAGGGATGGCGATCATGATGGTGGACTCCACGGGCAAGAGTCCGCGTTGAGAATCCCCCCATTGGTCAAGTGTTTGGAATTCAACAGGGTGGGCCGCAATATAAGGCACATCCAGCGTTGCCAAAATTTCCTCAGCCGCATGCGCATCGTTGTAGGCGGGCCCGCCCACCAACGAAAACCCAGTAAGCGAGATCACCGCATCGACCAAGACCCGACCGTCTTGGATGAAGTATTCGTTGATGGCAGGTCTGGCGTCGAGTCCCGCTGCAAAAGCCGGAATCACATGAAGTCCTTGGACCTCAAGGGCGGCAATGACTGCGTCGTAGTGCTCCGTGTTGTTGGCCAGTAAGTATGAGCGCAGCATGAGCACGCCCACACGGCCTTTGCTGTTGTCTTGGCTCACCACACTGGGTAAGGCGCTCAATTTGTTTCCCAAGCGAGGCTTCATCCTGGGGTGGTAGATGCCCACATCGGGGTATTCAAAGGGCGGCTCAAAGGTGAGTTTGGAGAAGAAGGTTCTGTTTTTTTCTGTTGAACCTGTGCCGTAACGCGAAGCCAAGTAAAGCACCATGTTGAGCATGTTTTCTTCAGACCCACCCAGCCAGTACTGTAAGCATAAAAAATAAGCTCTCAAATCTTGAGCGGTGCCCGGTATGAAGCGCAGGAGTTTGGGCACACGTTTGAGCATCTTCATTTGACGCTCACCTGAGCTACCGTCTTTTTTGCTGGTATCGCCTTTGAGCTTTTTGATGAACGCCATCGGCCCTGATGCGGGTTTGCCCATGTCGAATTTGCCGATTTTGGTGAGCTTCACCACCTCTGCTGCAGAGATGGCACACACCATCGCATCGCATTGTTCACGCCGTTTTTTGAGATCTTCGATGATGGGCAAATACTGGTCTTCAATGAACAACATGCCCACAAAGATAATATCGGATTGGTCAATATCGTGTTTGAGTTTGTCCAAGACTCGGGGGTCTTTGGTGTATTCTGTGGCCGAGTAAATCTTCAAACTGATTGAAGGCGCAATTTTCTTCAAGGTCTCGATGCTTCGTTTCACGGCACTGTTCAAATGCGTGTCCATGGTCACTAGGAGGACTCGCAGTGCAGGGGACTTCAACTGCAGTGATTCTTGATGATTCATTTGCAACGCCGGTTTGTTTTAAGAATAGAATGGACACAAACTGTAAACATATGTTGACATTAGAATATGTCAGCTCCAATTTATTTACAGGGAAAACCCTAGGCCATCTTGTTTTTTTGTATCTTTTTTTAACGCATCCAGGCCATGGTTTTTCCCTCTGTCAGATAAGATTTGAAACGGGCTTGCACACTCGGCTTCAAGGGGGTGGGCGTGTCGGTTGGTTTAACGAGTTCACAAAGTGTTGAGCGGGCAGGGCGCACGGGTACAACCCCGGCGAGCTTGAATGGATTTACAACGATGATCAGTCGATTGTTCAACTTGTTGGGGTGGTGTTTCTTGATTTTTCTTGGTTTGGCTTTTATGATATTTTTTGCCCCTGACCTCAACCGCCATGACTTGGAATTGACCTATGCCCAAGCGCCCAGTCAATTCATCCAGGTCAAGGATTTGCGGGTTCACTACCGCGATACCGGACAGAGGAGCGCACCCGTCATCGTCATGCTGCACGGCTTTGGCTCGAGCCTGCATACTTGGGACCATTGGTCTCACGCGTTGGAGCGCGATCACCGAGTGATCCGGCTCGATTTGGC
Organism: uncultured Burkholderiales bacterium; assembly: GCA_903844385.1. GTDB lineage: Bacteria > Pseudomonadota > Gammaproteobacteria > Burkholderiales > Burkholderiaceae_C > Limnohabitans. Next base: position 5,853 of record CAIMTJ010000128.1, on the reverse strand, counting down.
GGGTTTTGGTCTGACTGGCGAGAGCCCCGATCAGAATTACAGCGATGCGGCCGATGTCAAGCGATTGAAGGATTTTTTGAACGCCTTGGGTGTGTCTGATTGCATTTTGCTGGGCCACTCCATGGGGGGTCGAATAGCGTGGAATTTTGCCAGCACCTACCCCGAACGCGTTCGTCGCCTGGTGTTATTGGCGCCAGACGGTTTTCCTGTGCCAGGCCAAAAGTTGGGCGAAAAACCCTATGACTTTGGTCGACTTGCTGATTTGATTCAATACGTTTTACCCAAATACTTGGTCAAGAAAAGCTTGGAGCCAGCTTTTTACAATGCCGAGTTGATCACTGATGGCTTACTCGATCGTTACAACGATATGCTCAAGGCACCCACGGTCAGGCGGGCCATATTGGACCGGATGCGCCAGACCGTGATCTCCGACCCTGTCGAGCGGCTCAAGCGCATCACTGCACCGACCTTATTGCTTTGGGGGGAAAACGACCCAATGATCCCCAGCAGCAACAGTTTGGATTACCAAAAAGCCCTTGTGGATTCGCAAACGGTCATATTGCCCCAAGCGAGCCATTTGCTGCAGGAAGAAAATCCTCAGTTGGGACTGGCCTGTGTTTTAGAATTCATTCATTCACAGCCCCCTTGAGTCACCACCAACACGCATACTAGAAATCATTCCACCGTTTCCCAACACAAAAGAGCCCTCATGAAATTTCTACAGCGCTGGCAGTCCTTGATCATTGCTTGCCTTTTGAGCGTCGGTTTCGCGACGGGGGGAGCCTTGGTCACTAATTTGGACACTTGGTATTTCAATTTAAATCAACCGAGCTGGAAGCCGCCGGACGCAGCCTTTGGTTTGATTTGGAGCTTGATATTCTCGTTGTGCGCAGCGGCAGGCTGGTTGTCTTGGAACTCGGCAAAGCTTCAAACCAGCAAATACTTGTATCTGTGTCTGTATTTGATCAACGGGGTGCTCAATTTGACTTGGAGCATCCTTTACTTCCAGTTGCATCGCCCAGATTGGTCACTTTGGGAGTGCAGTCTCCTGGGCTTGTCCATTGTGGCTTTGATCTTTTTTCAATGGAAAGACTCCAAGCTGGCATCCCTACTGGTGCTGCCTTATTTGATCTGGGTCTGCATTGCAGCGACCTTGAATTGGCAAACGGTGGTCCTCAACGGTTTTTGATCAAGTCTTTGAACAGCCCTCAGGTGAAGAGGCGTTCAGATCTTGCTGATCAAATAAGCGAGTGTGAAAAAACCACAAAAGGCCACAAACAAAGCGCTGACAAAGAGAAGTGCTTTGTTGTCAACGAATTTTCTAACTTTATCAAGGGTCATGAGTGAGTTCATATGGGGTCCTTTGAAGTGGCGTGAACAGAGAAAGAAAAGTGGAGTTGAATCGGTTTTTAGAAAGCGAATGAAGACATGTTCAAGAAAAATTTGTTATTGACTGTGGCCTTTGTGGCCGTTCTTTTTATGCTTTACAAGTTGTGTGTCTTCATCGGCATGCCCCTTTACCCTTATGGCATGGCCTTGTTCTTAATTCCCATCTTGGGTCTCATTCCTGTGTACCAATACTTGGAGGAAAAACAACTCAACGGCTACAAACAGCATCTCTTGTCGACTGGCCAATACACGCCAGAGCAAGTGCTCTGCATGTCAACTCAGGAGATTGAGATGAATTGGAGAAATAGCCTTAACAAGGGTTGATTCCATCCCCAACGATCCAATCAAGGCTTGCGATTGGATCAAAAGTTGGCTCGGCGGACTTACTTGATCTGTCCAGGATACTCTCGGCGCAAATTGCTGGCGTGAAATTGATTGGCAATCCAAAACAAGCATCCCACGACCCATATGATAAAGAGCAATGTAGTTGTGTGCATTTCATTTCCTTGGTTAAAGTGACAGAGTGAATTATCGCAAAATCTTTCAAAAAAATCCTAAACTGGTACCGTCTGTGGTAATTTTTTGATCAATGGCATCATGGTGAGCATGGTGATGACAAGCATCATGATCTCGAGAGCGTAGACGATGTCATAGCCCAAGGGTGCTTGATAAAGGGCATCAATCAAATCTCGGATCACGCCTCCCGCAGCGATGGCCACCCCCGCAGCAGTGGCTTGCACGGCTCCCCAAGCGCCCAAGGCCAAGCCGCTTTGTCCGCGCGGCGCAAGATTCATGGTGGCCGTGAGTGTGCCGTGTCCAAAAAGTCCGCCTCCAAATCCAATGGCGCCAATGCCGATGGCGAACATCAAGGCGGACCCCATGGAAGCTGACAAAATGACCGCTAAAAATGCGGGGATACCACAAAATGCTCCAATACTGGCCATTTTGAAGGGGTCATATCCTTTGCCAAGGACATTGGAGGCCAAAGCAAATCCAAGCAACCCCCCTAGAGCCAATGTGGCGGTGAGAGCGGTGGTGGCACCCACGCTCAAGTGAAGAATTTCTCCGCCATAGGGTTCGAGCAAAATGTCCTCCATGCTGAACGCCATGGTTCCCATGCCCACAGCGATCAAGCGACGAATGGCTTGCCCACCATGGCAAAAGCGGGTCCATGACTCTTGAAAAGTCTCATTCTTGGGCCGTTGGTTCAAAGGTATTCGGACGCGGCTTTCTTGCTTCCAAAGTGCGATGACGTTCAAGACGAGGGTGAGTATGGCTGCAGCTTGTATCACTTGGATGAGGCGCCCAGGGCTGAAGTCACTCAAAAATGTACCAAACCCCACGGCGCTTATGATCATGCCGACGAGCAGCATCACATACATGAGTCCCACCACCTTGGGTCTGGACTCCTCGGGCGCCAAATCGGTGGCCAAGGCCAATCCAGCCGTCTGGGTGGTGTGCAGTCCCGCACCCACGAGCAAGAAGGCAACTCCCGCACCCAAGTGACCAATCCAAATCGGGGCCTGCGATGAGTGTCCTTGTCCTGATAAAACCAATAGCGCAAAGGGCATCAATGCCAATCCGCCAAATTGCACCATGGTTCCTCTCCAAATGAAGGGAACACGTTTCCATCCGAGCTCTGAATGGTGTGTGTCTGAGCTGTATCCAATGAGTGCCCTAAAGGGTGCGACCACGATGGGCATGGCCACCATAACGGAGACCCATGATGCCGGAACATGAAGCTCAACAATCATCACGCGGTTGAGAGTACCGATCAGCAGCGCCAAAGCCATGCCAACCGAAACTTGAAATAGGGAGAGTCTGAGGAGTCTCGTGAGGGGTAAGTCAACAGAAGCCGCGTCGGAGAAGGGTAAGTACTTCGTCCCACGTTGAAGCCATGAAAAGATCAATTTCTGGCTAAAAGAACTTTTGGTCATGCTTGACGGCAATTTGGATGCGATTCAATTTTGTGTGCAGTGTTATTTAAATCCAAGTCATGGATTAGAAATAAAAGCACATGGCTCCAGCTCGCTGGAGCCATGTGCATCACCAGTAGCTATTTGGCAGCTGCGGGCGCTGAAACAGCAACTTTGTCAGCGTTTCCATTAAGGAAAGCTTTCACCCAAGTTGTGTTGCTCAAAATGGCCAGGTGCACCGAAAACGATGCAACAGCCACGGCGGCAATAATAAGTGGCACGCCCACGGAGGGCTTGACCACCAACCACATTTTTCCGTAAATCATTTGCGTTACCTTTCTTTTTATTTAAGCCATGGCGAATAGATATAAGCCAAAAGGTGAGCAAAGGCAGCAATCATTCCAAAGAATTGTGTTCCTTGGATGAGATGCCGATGAAGCTCTTCTGACTCAGCTTCGGTTAAACCTGTTGGCCAAACTTTATGGTCTGTCATTGGTTTTTCTCCTATCAAAGTTCAAATACAGTGCTCAACCTGCACCAAGGTTTTCCATGGCCGTCATGGTCAGGAATCATAAAACATTGCCATTAATGTGTCATTCTAGGTGTACACATTGAAAAGTCAACTTAAATATACACCAAAAGCGAAAGATTTTTTCTCAGGTGAAAATAATTGATGTTGAGAATCTTTTTGTTGCAGTGCAATATGGCGAAGGGCTGATGAGTGGGTGTCCTGCTTTGAAGAGCGCGACAACCAGGCCCAAGAGTCCCAAGGGGTTGAGCGCTTTACCATTGAAAGACACGTCCATGTAGGCGCCATGAGTGGTATGAAAAGTCTAGGCCATGTGAGCCGTACAAACTCACAGAGCGACAAAGACAGGCTCCACGTTGACAAGGCTTGGCTCAACGGACTGGACCAAGCATGGAGGAATTTCTAACGTGACGCCCAAGCGTTGAAGGGCTTTGGTGGGAGCAAGGAAGCGATCAAATCAAAAGCAAGGCTTCAATGAGTCGAACTTGTGACGTGTGCCATGCACACCAGTTCAATGTGGGGCACTCAAAAATCGTGAGTCCGCCTTTGTCAACTCGATCAAAGACCGACAGACCTCAGTGATGGTCTACACGATCAAGCGCGGTGTGAGGTCAACCCTGCTGGGCGTCTTGTCGCAGTGAGATCAAGTCAACATAAAAGGCCACCGATTCATGGGGCCTTAGTCTGTCTTAAAAATTGAAAAACGGTCTACATTCAAGACGACAGCTTGGTAAATTTCAAACGGAAAAAACTGGTTATAAACCCCAGCGCAGCAACGACACCTGCAAAAAGAAGAGACCATAAAAAACCATGGTCTGGCGAGACACTGATGAACACTATGGCGGTAGCAGCGCCAGTCGTCGTTCCAATGAGCCGTGCCATTGACATCATGCCACTGGCTGAAGCTCCCCTTTCCTTGGGCCCACTGGTTAAAAGCAAAAAGTTGTTCGGAGTTTGAAAAAAACCAAATCCAATTCCGCAAAGCATGAGACACGACACGATGGACAAATTCCCAGATTGAAATGGCAAGGAATACATCGACAAAAGACCTAAACTTAAAATTGCCATTCCAAAGGAACTCAAAGTGCTGGGATTGATTTTTTCGTTCAGTCGACCCGCCAAGGGCGCGATAAAAACAATGATCAAAGGCCATGGCGTGATCAATAGGCCAACCATCGCAGTGGATCTGTTGAATTGAGTGCTTAATAGAAAAGGCAATGAGATATAAGCTAGGGTTTGAGCACAATAGGCGAAAATTGAAGTAGTCACTGAAAAGGAAAATAAGGGAATTCGGAATAGATCAAGAGGAATCAATGGGTACAAACAATTTTTTTCATGTCGCAAGAGTAAATAAAAAAAGATGAATCCAGCAGTCAATTCAATCCAAGACGTTGAGTTGTCAAAGATATTTCCCTGACCTAAGTTCCCAACTCCAATGATAAAAAGCGCAATGGCCAAGCTGCTGTAGAGCAGTCCTAATCGATCAAACGGCTTATGAGTCAGCGTGTTTTTTGGGAGAGTGAAGTATGCGATAACGAAAATGGCAAGCCCGAAAGGGATGTTGATGCCAAAAAACCACCGCCAATTGCTCAGCTCCAAAACAAGGGCTGCAATTGAAGGTCCGGCACTTGAGGAAATGGCCACCGTCAGGCCAAGGAGCGCAATGCCCCTGCTGGTCAAGTGAGCTGGAAAGACATAGCGAATTAAAGCAGGGCCCATGGTCGCTAATCCGCCCCCACCGAGTCCTTGTAAAACCCGAGCGAAAATTAAATGCTCGATTGAATCCGCTTCGTAACAAGCAAGTGAACCGATCATAAATACAAAGACTCCAGATAAGAAAATCTTTTTGTACCCAATTCGTTCACCCATTGCAGCCAAAGGTAAGATGGTGATGGCCAAAATCAGCTGATAAGCATTCACAACCCAAATAGTGTCAGATGCGGACGCTTTTAATTCTTGAGAAATAATGGGCAATGCAATGTTAGCGATTGCGCCGTCCAAATTAGATAAAAAGGTACC
>CAIMTJ010000127.1 GCA_903844385.1 uncultured Burkholderiales bacterium | reverse complement strand
GGGGTAGCCAATGACACGTTCACTCAAAAAGGGACCCTTTGTTGACCATCATTTGATGGTCAAAGTCGACAAAGCAGTCGCCATCAAAGACAAAAAGCCAATCAAAACATGGTCACGTCGTTCGATGATTCTTCCCGAATTCATTGGATTGACCATTGCTGTTCACAACGGCAAGCAACATGTTCCTGTGTACATCACTGACCAGATGGTCGGTCACAAACTCGGTGAGTTTGCTTTGACCCGTACCTTCAAAGGTCACCCAGCGGACAAAAAAGTCCAAAAGAAATAAGGAGAGACCTATGGAAACACGTGCAGTCCTCCGTGGCGTTCGTTTGTCAGTTGACAAAGGTCGTTTGGTTGCTGATTTGATCCGCGGTAAAAAAGTGGATCACGCATTGAACATTCTGACTTTCACGCAAAAAAAAGCAGCCGGTATTGTTAAAAAAGTACTCGAGTCTGCCATCGCCAATGCTGAACACAATGATGGTGCCGACATTGATGAACTCAAAGTCAAGACCATTTATGTTGAGCAAGGCGCAACGCTCAAGCGTTTTACAGCCCGCGCCAAGGGCCGTGGTAATCGTATCAGCAAGCCCACGTGCCATGTGTACGTGACGGTTGGCAACTGAAAGGCCTCAGAACATGGGACAAAAAATACATCCAACCGGTTTCCGTTTGTCGGTGAGCCGCAATTGGGCGAGTCGTTGGTACGCCAGCAATCGTGAGTTTGCGGGCATGTTGTCTGAAGACATCAAAGTGCGCGAGTACCTCAAGGCCAAGCTCAAAAACGCAGCCGTCTCCAGAGTGCTCATCGAGCGTCCTGCCAAAAATGCCAGGATCACGATTTTTTCTGCTCGCCCAGGTGTGGTGATCGGTAAAAAAGGCGAAGACATCGAGAACTTGAAAAAAGAATTGGCCACCCGTTTGGGCGTGCCAGTGGCGGTCAACATCGAAGAGGTGAGAAAGCCCGAGATTGACGCTCAATTGATTGCCGACAGCATCACGCAGCAGTTGGAAAAACGCATCATGTTCCGCCGTGCCATGAAGCGCGCCATGCAAAACGCCATGCGTTTGGGCGCCCAGGGCATCAAGATCATGTCATCAGGTCGCTTGAACGGTATCGAGATCGCTCGTACCGAGTGGTACCGTGAAGGCCGTGTGCCATTGCACACCTTGAGAGCCGATATTGATTACGGCACATCCGAGGCCAAAACCACCTATGGTGTGATTGGTGTGAAGGTATGGGTCTACAAGGGTGACACCTTGGGCCGCAACGATGCGCCCCAGCTCCAAGAGCCCAAGTCTGAAGAAGAAAGACGTCCCCGTGGACCGCGTCGTGACGCGCGTCCGACCGGAGACCGTCCTCCAGCAAGAACGGGTGCCAACAAGCGCCCGGCAGGAACCAATGCCGCACCGGTGGATGGTAGCGATAAACCCGCTCAAGCCACCGATGCCCCTAAAACCACCGTCAAGCGCGTCCGCAAGGTGAGCGCGCCCGCATCCACTGGCACGGCTGCGGACGGTCAAGGAGAATAAGCATGCTGCAACCAGCACGCCGTAAATATCGCAAAGAACAAAAAGGCCGCAACACCGGCATTGCAACACGAGGAAACTCAGTTGCTTTTGGTGATTTTGGTCTGAAGTCAACCGATCGTGGACGCTTAACGGCGCGTCAAATTGAGTCGGCTCGTCGAGCCATTTCTCGTCACGTCAAACGCGGTGGACGCATTTGGATACGGGTGTTTCCTGACAAGCCGATCTCTCAAAAACCTGCTGAAGTTCGTATGGGTAACGGCAAAGGAAATCCTGAGTACTATGTGGCTGAAATTCAGCCTGGCAAGGTGCTCTATGAGATTGTTGGGGTTCCAGAGGAATTGGCCAGAGAAGCCTTCCGTTTGGCCGCAGCCAAGTTGCCATTGCGCACCACGTTTGTGACCCGCTTGCTGGGTCAATGATCAGGAGACACGACAATGAACACTGCGGAACTCAGAAACAAAGACATTCCTGCTCTTGAAGCGGAAGTCAAAGAATTGCAAAAAACACACTTCGGTATGCGCATGCAAAAAGCCACTCAAAACTTGGGCAACACCTCACAACTTCGCCAAACCCGAAGAAGTATTGCGCGTGCCAAGACCATCCTTGCTGAAAAGCAAGCCAAAGCATAAAGAGGCGCCTCCATGACAGACACCAAAAAATCTCTCAAGCGCACCTTGGTGGGCAAAGTGGTCAGCGACAAGCGAACCAAAACCGTCACGGTGTTGATCGAGCGTCGTGTCAAGCACGCTTTGTACGGCAAAATTGTCGGCAAGTCGAGCAAATACCACGCCCATGACGAGCACGGCGAGTACCATGTCGGCGACGTGATTGAAATCACGGAGAGCCGTCCCATCTCCAAAACCAAGAACTGGGTTGCCACCCGTTTGGTCGAGAAGGCTGTGACCGCTTAAAAAAGACCCCATGCATTGGCATTGAATCTTGACCAACAACGGCCCGCTTGCGGGCCGTTTGTTATGATGCGAACTGTTTGTAGTCGTTACACCTTATTTATCACCCTCAGAAAAGGACATAGCCATGATCAAAGTCGGAGACGCATTGCCAGCCATTGCATTGACAGAATTCTTTCATGAAGAAAAAGACGGATGTGCATTGGGTCCCAACCCCGTTGACGTGGAAAAAGCCGCAGCCGGCAAGACCATCGCCTTGTTTGCCGTTCCCGGCGCCTTCACACCCACTTGCTCAGCCAAGCATGTGCCTGGGTTTTTGTCGCATTACGACGACTTCAAAGCCGCCGGTGTGGACGAGATTTGGTGTTTGAGTGTCAACGACGCCTTTGTCATGGGTGCCTGGGCTGAGAACCAACAAGCCAAGGGCCGTGTGCGTTTCTTGGCCGATGGCAGCGCGGACTTTGCCAAGGCCACAGGCCTCACCCTGGACCTGACCGCACGTGGCTTGGGTTTGAGGAGCAACCGCTACTCCATGCTCGTGAAAAACGGCAAGGTGGTCACCTTGAACAACGAGGGACCTGGAAAATTTGAAGTCAGCGACGCAGCCACCCTGCTCGCCCAGGCCAAAGCCGCTTAAAAAAGTCTCTGTTGATCGCCATAGGCAGCGCGAGCTCTTGAGTTCGCCCTGCCTTTTTTTGTGGCTGGTGCATGATGGAGCCCGCTTCGGACCCCCAGTGTCTGAATCAGCAGCGAGATGAACGCAAGGATTTAAAGCGGCAAGCCATAAAAACAAGCCGCGTTCAAGGCACACCAAAGCACCAAGGCAGCGACGCGACGCGCCCACGTGTCTTCGGACACCATCAAGGTCTTGGGCGCTGCTGTGCCGTCAGGGTGCTCGGGTACAGGCCAGATTTTGTCGCCACTGATCATGGGGGTGATCAAATCGTCGTGAAGTCGCCAACGGTGGTAAAAAATCACGGCCACGTGAAGACCGATGAGTGACCAAATCAAGGGCTGTCCGACCTCTGAGTGATACCAAGTGACCCACTCAACCCCATCGGCTGACAAGTATGCGCTCAAGGGCCCTGAAAACGCCACCTCATCGTCACTGCACAAGCCACTGGCGGCTTGGAGCAACAAAGCGCACAGCATGATGATCACCGACCAGCCCCCCAGGGGGTTGTGGCCCAGACTTGGCGTGTGCTGACCGACTCTGTGGTGTTGCAAGGTTTGCCAAGCGGCTTTGGGATGTTCGACAAAGTGCACAAACCTGGACCAATGTCCCCCCACGCATCCCCAGACGAGACGCCACAGCAGCAGACCGAGCAAAAACAGCCCACAGCGGCCGTGCCAAACCATGAGCTCATCGCTTGCGTACACCGTGATCAGTGAGCCCGCAACGCCCAGGATCAAAAAGAGGTGAAAAATTCGGGTGGGAAGATCCCAGACTCGCACGCGTTGCTCAGCCATGATTTGCTTTCTCAAAAGACGATCCTGCTTGAACCGTCTGGGTATTGTAGAGCGTCACCGGTGTATTGTGGCGACGCTCAGACAAGGAATCATTGGCAGTAAGCGCTAAAAAAAACGGTCACACTGAGGTATGATTTTTAGGCTAGGATAGAGGTTCTGGACCTTCGATGGACCGAGCTTTGTTCGACACCAAAGCCCCAAGCCTTCGGTCTGATAAAAAAACGTGAGCTCGCAAAGACACTGCTGTCAGTGTCTTTGCGCCCCGATCTTGATCGCCTTGATTAACCCTTGAGAAAGACCCCACCATGAAGATGACCTCCATTGCAAAATTCGCCGCCATGTGTGCATTGTGTTCCACCGTATTGGCCCAGGCTCAATTTGCCAAACCCGATGATGCCATCGAATACCGCCAGTCCGCCATGACCATCATGAGCGCGCATTTTGGACGTCTCGGTGCGATGGTTCAAGGAAAAGTGCCCTTTGATGCCAAAGTCGCACAAGACAATGAAGCTGTGTTTGCCGTGGTCTCCAAACTGCCCTGGGCGGCATTTGGCGAAGGCACAGAAAAAGGCGCAGACACCAAGGCCAAAGCAGAGATTTGGAGCGATCAGGCCAAATTCAAAGCGGCACAAGAAAAGTTTTTATCAGAAGCCGTGAAGCTCGATGCGGCAGTCAAGACCGGTAAATTGGAAGACTTGAGCGTGGCCTTCAAGGGCGTGGGCGGCGCTTGCAAAGGCTGTCACGAGAGCTTCAAAGCCAAATAAAGCCCCCCACTTTTGGACAAAGCCCAGTCGCGTTGCGCGCCGGGGCTCGCCGCTTTGGCGATCAACGCAAACAGGCGTCTTGGCCGGGTCCGGGCCTCTTTTTTTTCTGGAGAAAAAGGTCGTCCATGTTGGTCTCGCTCAACGTTTCCAAGCGCAGCTTTCATGGCTTGAGTACCGTGCTGCTCTTGGCCGGCTTGGGGGTGGCTTGTACACCGGCCATGAATTGGCGAGAAGTGCGCTTTGAAGGGGGTGACATGGTGGCGTTGATGCCGTGTAAGCCCGAGGAGGCCACGCGCGCAGTGACGATGTTTTTACCCGTCATGGCGGCCAAGTCAAGCCAGACGCAGTCCCACTCCATCACCCGCACCCGCACCCCCACCCCCTCTCAAGGCGGCACCCCTGAGCACCAACGGCGTGACGCTTCCCCAGAGGGCGAGCCCGTCACCTTGCAGCTCAGCATGAAAGCTTGCAAAGTTCTGGGTCAACAGTTCGCCTTTGCGAAATTGAGCTTTCCCGAGTCGTCGGGGCTGAAGTCAGAGGACTTGAGCGACGTCAAAAAACAGGCCATCACCCAGGCGTGGCAGCAAGCCAGTCTGGCTTCCTTTGAACAAGTCGCTGCCCCCATGACGCGCGCCGTGCCCGAGTTGGTGTACAAAGGCGAGATGATTCGCGCTCACAACGCATCGGGCATGCAGGTGCAGTGGTTGTGGCGAGCCAAGTCGGGTGACTGGTATCAAGCGGGGGTGTATGCTGACTCGAGCCAAGCGCTCAAAGCCCAGGATGTGCAAACCTACTTCGAGTCCTTGCAGTAGGGGGCCCGTGCCCAATGCGGTTTTGCCCATTACACTGAGGCCACTCGTGGCTCGAGCTGGGGGGTTCGACCCTGTCGATGACCTTGGGTGTTGCCGCAACCCCTGAAGTCCCCTTTGTCCCCGGAGCTGTTTATGCCAAGCGCGTTCAAGACCCCCTTACCCCTGCCTGAAACCTCGCCATTGACTGCCAAGCGCAGTGCGTTGATTTTTGGGGTGTTTGCCTACGCGTATTTTCTCTCCTCCATGGTGCGCGCCATCACGGCCACCTTGTCGGGCCATTTGGTGAGTGAATTTGCACTGAGCGCGGGGGACTTGGGGTTGTTGGCGGGGGGCTATTTTCTGGGCTTTGCCTTGACGCAAATCCCCATGGGTTTTTATCTGGACCGCTTGGGGCCCAAACGCATTGAGTTGTGGTTCTTGAGTGTGGCGGTGTTGGGCTGCCTGTGCTTTTCACAAGCGCACTCCTTTGAGGCGCTGTGGCTGTCGCGACTTCTCACGGGCATTGGCTTGAGTGCGTGTTTGATGGCCCCATTGACGGGCTTTCGGCGCTGGTTTCCAGCGTCTATGCAAATGAGAGCGAGCTCGTGGATGCTCACCGTGGGCTCGAGTGGGGTCTTGGCCTCCACCTTGCCCGTGCAATGGATGCTGCCGCTATGGGGCTGGCGTGCGGTGTTTTTAGCGCTGGCCCTGGGACTCATGCTCGCCATGCTGCTCGTGTGGTGCTACACCCCACGCTGGCAAAGCGTGCCGGACAAAGTTCATGCTGAGCACACAAGCGAGCCCGAGCAAGCCAGTGGTTGGCGCGGCTATGTAGCCTTGTGCACGCGTGCTGCTTTTGTGCGGTTTGCCGCCTTGGGCTGCATTGCTTACGGCGGCCTCATTGCCATGCAAACGCTCTGGGCTGGGCCATGGTTGGTCCACGTGAGCGGATTGCCTGCGAGCGAGGCGGCGGGTGGGCTGTTTGCGCTCAATTTGGGGCTGCTTTGCTCTTACTTTGCCTGGGGATGGATTTTCCCCATCTTGAGTGCCCGAGGCGTGCGGGCCGCGCAAGTGATCATTTGGGTCTACCCTTGGAGTTTCGTGGTGCAATGCCAGTTGATCTTTTTCTCAGCCAGCACCAACGTGTGGACCTGGGTGTTGTTTGCCATCACGAGCTCGTGCGTGTCCTTGTCTCAACCGGCCGTGGGTCTCGCGTTCGAGCCACGCTGGGCCGGGCGGGTGTTGTCGGCTTTCAATTTGGTGATTTTCCTGGGGGTCTTTGTCATTCAATGGATGTTTGGTGCGGTGGTGGATCTCTTGAGCGCCAGGGGTTGGCACATTGAAGAGGCCTACCCTGCGGCCATGGGTGTATTTTCGAGTCTGTGCTTGTTGGTCTATGTGTTTTTTGTTTGGCAAAACGCGCATGACCAGCACGACGCGCAAAATAGGGATAATGGTGGCCTTGAACCCTCGTCCACATGAGCAATAAAATCTTGATCATTGCGCACGCGCCCTTGGCCCATGCGCTCAAAGCCTGTGCCTTGCATGTCTTTCCCGACTGCGGCAACTCGCTCTTGGCCTTGGACGTGCACCCCAATACCTCCCCCGAGGAGTCGTTGTCCAGCGCACGAATCATGGTCTCTTTGGGCCAAGGAGAGGGTTTGCTGGTCCTCACGGATATCTTTGGCGCCACACCGTCCAATGTGGCGCAGCGCTTGGTGCAGGGAACCCATGCCAAATTGGTGGCTGGGGTGAATTTGCCCATGCTGCTGCGAACGGTCAGCTATTGTCAAGAAAGCCTTGAGATGCTGGTGAGCCGCGCGCTCGCCGGTGGAGCGCAAGGGGTCATGCAAGTGGCCAACACCGCACCTCAAAACCAATCCAAGAAACAACATGATCCAAACCCAGACGACCATCAACAATAAATTGGGCCTGCATGCCCGCGCATCGGCCAAACTCACCAAACTGGCCAGCTCGTTTCCTTGTGAAGTGTGGCTCACGCGGGGAGAGCGTCGCATCAATGCCAAGAGCATCATGGGGGTCATGATGCTCGCTGCCGCGCAAGGCACCACCTTGGAATTGGAGACCGAGGGCGAGCAAGCCCAAGAGGCCATGGACGCACTGCTCGCTTTGATTGCCAACAAGTTCGACGAAGGCGAGTGAGATGACGTTTTCCATCCACGGATTTGCCGTCGCCAGAGGCATTGCCATTGGGCGTGCGGTCTTGGTGGCATCAAGTCGCGTGGATGTGGCGCATTATTTGGTCACTCCTGAGCAAGTCAAAAGTGAAATTGCTCGCCTGGCGAGCGCACGCGATGCGGTGGTCAAAGAGATTGTGGCCTTGCAGCAAAGCATGCCCAAGGACTCGCCCGTGGAGCTCACGGCGATGTTGGATGTGCATTTGATGCTTCTCGACGATGCGATGCTCAGCGACGGCATCAAGCATTGGATCACCGATCGTCTTTATAACGCGGAGTGGGCACTCACCTCGCAGCTGGAAGTGGTGGCGAGGCAATTCGATGAAATGACCGACCCCTATTTGAGAGAGCGCAAAGCCGATCTCGAGCAAGTGGTGGAGCGACTGCTGCGCTACATGAAGGGCTTGCCCCATGCGCTGCCCATCCAGCCACAAGCGCGCCCGGGTAGCCAGCGGCAACAAGATCTCTTACTCGATGACGAGGTCGATGTGCCCTTGGTCTTGGTGGCGCACGACTTGTCGCCGGCCGACATGATTCAATTCAAGCAAAGTGTATTCGCCGGCTTTGTCACCGATGTCGGGGGACGCACCTCGCACACGGCCATCGTGGCGCGCAGTTTGGACATCCCGGCGGTCGTGGGCGCGAGAGGGGCGAGTCACTGGGTCCAACAAGACGACTGGGTCATCATTGACGGCGACCAAGGGGTCTTGATCGTGGACCCGTCGGCCATCATTTTGGCCGAGTATGGATTCAAACAACGTCAAGCTCAGTTGGAGCGCGAGCGACTCTCTCGCTTGCGGCACACCCCTGCGGTGAGTTTGGACGGTCAGCGCGTTGAGTTGTTGGCCAACATCGAGTTGCCCGAAGACACCGCACAAGCCATTGCAGCGGGTGCGGTGGGTGTGGGGCTGTTTCGAAGTGAGTTTTTGTTCATGGGCCGTGAAGGGGTCTTGCCCAACGAGGAGCAGCAGTTTGAGGCTTACTTGAAGGCCGTGCAAGGCATGAAGGGCTTACCCGTGACGATCCGCACCATTGACATCGGTGCCGACAAACCGCTTGACCGCTCACAAAAAGAAGACCAGTATTTGAATCCGGCCTTGGGTCTGAGAGCCATCCGCTGGAGCTTGTCGGAGCCGGCGATGTTTTTAACGCAACTGCGCGCGATATTGCGAGCCTCTTGCCACGGCCAGGTGAATTTGCTCATCCCCATGCTCGCGCATGCGCGAGAGATCAAACAAACCCTGGCCTTGTTGGCGCAAGCACGCTTGGAGTTGGATGCGCGTGGCACCCCCTACGGGCCGCTCAAGTTGGGGGCGATGATTGAGGTGCCCGCCGCCGCACTCACCTTGCCGCTTTTTCTCCAGCACTTTGATTTTCTCTCCATCGGCACCAACGATCTGATCCAGTACACCTTGGCCATTGACCGTGCCGATGAGTCCGTGGCGCACTTGTACGATCCCCTGCACCCCGCAGTGCTCGGTCTCATTGAAAGCACCATTCGGGCCTGCATCGCCGCGGGCAAGGGGGTGAGTGTGTGCGGTGAGATGGCGGGGGATGCGCAAATGACGCGATTGCTGCTGGGGCTGGGGTTGAGGAGTTTTTCCATGCACCCGACACAAATTTTGACAGTCAAGCAAGAGCTGCTGCGCACCGACATTGCCAAACTCAAGGACTGGGCCCAAGAGGTGATTCATGCCAGCGAGCCCCAACTGTTGATGCACACGCTGCAAGGGCGCTGAGGCCACCCCCAGCGAGCAGCACCACAGAATCAGACCCTCCCACCCCACGATGCCACAATTTGCCGCCAACCTCACGATGCTCTACCCGGAGATGGGTCTACTCGAGCGCATGAGTGCCGCCCAACGGGATGGTTTTAAAGCGGTCGAGTGCTTATTCCCTTACGCCCATGAGGCCCAGGTGTGGGCTCAGCAGCTCAAGGCGTGTGGCCTGGTGCAAGCCCTCTTTAACGCTCCGCCTGGCGGGTTCACGCCCGAGCAGGCCACACTCGCTTGGGAGCAAGGACAGCGCGGCACCGCCTGCTTGCCCGGGATGGAGCCAGAGTTTGAGGCGGGTGTGCGCATGGCCCTGGAGTACGCCCGGGTCGTGGGTTGTCGCCAACTTCACGTGATGGCTGGCTGTGTGCCACCGGCTCTGCAGCACCTCGACAAGTCTTCAGTCCCCCAAGCCGTTAGAGCGCTCACGGCCCGAGCGACCCACCACCACTACGCCAGCCATGACAGCGTGCTCATGCAAACCTATTTGAGAAACCTCGCCCGAGCCTCAGACTGGGCCGCAGAGCTGGGCATCGATATTTTGATTGAGCCCATCAATGCGCGTGACATACCGCATTATTTTCTCAATTTACAAGAGCAAGCCCATGGCGTTGTGCAAGCCTTGGGTCGCCCCAATGTCAAAGTGCAAATGGACTTGTACCATGCACAAATTGCCCAAGGCGATTTGATCCGCCAGTTGGAGCACTATTTGCCCACACAGCGAGTGGCCCATCTTCAAATTGCCGGGGTGCCCGATCGCCATGAACCTTCGCTGGGCGAGGTCAACTTCAGTGCGGTGTTTGAGCTCCTCGACGCGTTGAGCCAACGCGGTGTTTGGCAAGGGTTTGTGGGCTGTGAATACCGACCCCAAGAGGGCATGCGTGCAGGCGGGACCAGCCGAGGATTGGCCTGGATGGCCCCCTACCGGGACCAGCAACACGCCCATCAGCGGCCATGACGGCCATGCTGCCCATGCCGCTCAGATGGGCCTAAAGCTCCTCAAGCGCTGTCCCTTGTACGCTCAGCGCAATCTGGGCACGCTCAGGCATTGCCCCACAGTGCCAGCGCCACCAATGCAGCGGTTTCTGCCCTGAGCACCCTGGGCCCCAAGGAGCAAGGCTCAAACCCCAAGCCTTGCAGCATCAACTCCTCCTCCAGGGTGAAGCCCCCTTCCGGCCCGCTCATCACTTGCAGGCGCTGGGGTTGCCGCCAGTCTGGCGTGGTGTTCGATGTTGGCGCCAAGGCATGCACTTGGGTGTCAATGGCGTCGTGCTCGAGCGCGAGGAGCCGAGTGGAGAGCAATTTTTTGATGGGGGGTGACTCGTGCAGCGCCATGTCCCGTGCCTCGTCTTGCACGAGCGGCTTGACGGATGCCTGCGCGCACCAAGACGCCAAGCTCAGGGGTTCATCGATCAAGGGGATTTGGTTGCGCCCACTTTGCGCGCAAGCGCCCAAGGCCACGCCACGCCAGTGCAGTTGCTTTTTGGCGGCCCGCTCGCCACTCAAACGAAGCACCGAGCGGGTGCTCATGACGGGGGTGATGCGCTGCACACCGAGCTCCGTGGCTTTTTCCACCAACCAGTCCATGCGCTCGTTGGCGGGCATGCCCACGATCAGCTGCACTTGGTGTTTGTTCTCTCGCTCGATGGGGTGATGAGCGTGGACCAAGACGCGCACCGATTGACGGCCCATCTCCACGATTTGGGCACGGTACTCGCCACCCCGGCCATCAAACAAGGTCAAACTCTCAAGCGGTTGAAGCCGCAGCACTTGACAGTGCTTGGCCGCTTCCTGGGGCAAGTCACACGGTGAGTGTTCACTCAAAGGCGTTGAGCAGTAGATGCGCGGCATAGGGCAGTGCTTGGGGCCGCGCTAAGTGCGGCCATAGGACCAAGCGCTCACGGACTCGATGCGCTCGATGCGGTCGATGATTTTGAGCAAGGGCCCGAGCTCGCGGTAACGCGTGCAGGTTTGGCGGATGTAATTGATAAACCGCGGCGTATCGGCCAAGTACTTGGGCTTGTGGTCGCGGTGACCCAAGCGGGCAAAGATGCCGGCCACTTTCAAGTGGCGTTGCAGC
The DNA here is from genome assembly GCA_903844385.1 of uncultured Burkholderiales bacterium. Classification (GTDB taxonomy): domain Bacteria; phylum Pseudomonadota; class Gammaproteobacteria; order Burkholderiales; family Burkholderiaceae_C; genus Limnohabitans. The sequence continues at coordinate 11,006 of CAIMTJ010000127.1, read as the reverse complement.
GCCATCCATTCAATCTCACGGTAAAACGCGCCAAAGTCACCCCACAAACCGTCATGGTCCAAGAGACCGCTGGCACGGGCTTTTTCCCAATAGCGGATGCTGGTGTCCAAGATGAACTCTTCGGGCCACGAGATGAAGGCGTCGCGCATCAAACTGGCAATGTCATAGGTGATGGGCCCATAGACACTGTCTTGAAAATCCAGCACCCCCACTCGTGGCGACAGGCTGTCTTGGGGCAGCATCAAGTTTCGGCTCATGAAGTCGCGGTGAACAAACACCTTGGGCGTGCTCAGGTTGTGCGCGATGATGGTGTTGTAGTGTGGCGCCAGCACCTCGCTCCATGACCGCCCCCCCTCATCGGTTTGGAGGCCCAGGTGGGTGCCGACATACCACTGGTCAAAAAGCGAGAGCTCACGGCGCAAAAGCGCCTCATCGTAGTCGGGCAAGACGCCGGGGCGAGAGCTCAATTGCCAAGCCAGCAAGGCCTCCAGCGCCAAGCCCATGAGTTGCCTGGCCTGCTCGTTCGGGTGGCTCGTGGCGTTCTCCAGCGGACTCAGGGCTGCATCGAGGGGCAAATCAAACGACGCCATGAGCGTGCACGCGCCCAAATCACTGAGCAATAAAAACCCCGTCTCCTCTTGCCACTCCAAGATGCGGGGCACGGTGACATGGGCCTGTTCAAACAGGGCCGCAATGCGCACAAAAGGCCGCACGTCTTCAAGTGCCGGGGGCGCATCCATGATAATGAGGCTGCGCTCGGTGCTGGCGGTCGTGTCCACGCGAAAATAGCGTCGAAAACTCGCATCGGCCGAGGCCAAGCGAAGGCTGTGCGGGCGTATGCCGTGGCGCTCAGCCACCAGGCTCAGCCAGGCTTCAAATTGTTGTTGCCTTGGCCGGTCGCTCCAAACGGGTGGCTTGCCCACCTCAGGCACGGCAGCTGGGCGGTCTTCTTGGGGGCCAACGCTTGGAGAACGGGCGCTGGAATGGGGCAAGGGGTCAAGGGTCATGGATAATCCAAATTCTACAAAGCTTTGTGGGCGCTGGAAAATGAGTGTGGATAAAAGATCAAAAACGTGGAAAGGCCAGGATTGAGGTGAAACAAAGCGGTGAACCTCTTGTGCATGAAGCGGCGTTTTGGCGGGGCAGCCAAGGTCTGCGCTCGCCTGGGTGCGACTCGGCTGGGGGTCTTGAGCGCCACCTCGACCTCGTTGGTGAATTGAATTGAAATTGCTCCTGGGCCTTTTGCTGTTTGGGCTGGGTGGACACGCCGCGGCACAAACGCTGCAGGCCGCGCCTGTCTCAGGGTCTGCGTCCTTGCCCGAGTCTGAGGGCCAGCCGAGGACAGCCCTGCAGTCGCTTCAAGCGGGCCCAGCCCAGCCGTCCAACCCGCCCAAGCCGCCCAAGCCGGCGAAGGCCTTGGTCTTCAAAGCCAGCTCGCTTTTGCAAGAAAAAATCCCCGATTCGGCCAAACGCGTGCAACCGTCCTTTGTCCAAGCCAACACCTTGAGTGGCCAGACCAATTTGACCACACACTTGGACGGCGATGTCGACTTCAGGAGAGGGGACATGCTCTTGAGGGCCGACGTGGTCGACTATGACCAAGCGCAGGACCTGTTGCGCGCCCAAGGTGGTGTGCGCATCAATAAAGCGGGCAATGTGTACGAGGGGCCCTTGCTGGAGATCAAGGTGGATGCGTTTGAGGGGTTTTTCACGCAACCGCATTTCAAGCTCATTCGAAACGATGCCTATGGTGACGCCGCGGGCATGCGTTTCATCGATGAGCAACACGCCCAGGTTCAAAACGCCACCTACACCACTTGTCAAATCAAGCCCGGACCGAGCTGGTTGCCCGACTGGGTGTTGAAGGCCCAGAAAATCGATATCAACAACGAAACCAACGAGGGCTATGCCACGGGCGCCTACTTGAGCTTCAAAGGCTTGCCCTTGTTGCCCGTGCCCGAGATCAGTTTCCCCCTGGGCTCGGAGCGCAAGTCGGGGCTGTTGCCCCCCACCATTGGGCTCGACAGCATCGGCGGGCTGGAATACACCCAACCCTATTACTGGAACATTGCGCCCAATCGGGATGCCACTTTGCAAGCCACCACGTGGAGCAAGCGCGGTCTTGAGGTGGGTGGGGAATACCGTTACTTGGAGCAAGGCCGCTCAGACATGCGTGGGGTCGTGCATTTGGACTACATGTCGCATGATTTGCTCAGAGACTCGGTGCGCTGGGGCTTGTCTCAAACCCACCAAGGGGCGATGAACGTGCTGGGTGAGCGTGTTGGGCTGAATTTGAACATCAAGCGCGTGAGTGATGACAACTATTGGAAAGACTTCTCACAAATGTCCAACCCCTTGAGTCAGCGTTTGCTGCCCACGGATGTGTCGATGAGTTGGGCCAGTGGCGCTTGGAGCTCAACGCTCAGGAGCTTGAAGTGGCAGACCTTACAAGACTTGACGGCGCCCATCATTGCCCCCTTTGACCGTCTGCCGCAATGGATCACGCGCTACAACCCGCAGTGGGAAGGCGTGAATTTGGGCGTGCAAACGGACATGACCAAGTTTCAAGCCAACCGGCTCTTGGCGTGTCAAACCGGGAGCATCAATTGTCAGCCCAATGGCGCGCGGGCGTTGCTCGCAGCCAAGGCCAGTTACCCGATTGATTTGGGCTACGTCACCCTCACGCCCAAAGTCAGCGTGCTCAGTCGGGCTTATGAGTTTGACACCCCGCTGCTCTCCAACGGCTTGTCCCAAGCCAATGTGACCGTGCCCACGTTGAGCTTGGATGCCACCACGGTTTTGGAGCGCAACCTCCAGCTATCGGGCAAGGACTACATCCAGACCTTGGAGCCGCGCGTCTTTTGGGTCAACACCCCTTACCGCAATCAAAACTTTTTGCCGGTGTACGACACCGGGCGCAATGATTTCAATTTTTCCACCGTCTACACCGAAAATGCGTTTTCAGGCTACGACCGTGTTTCTGACGACCGCTTGCTCACAGTGGGTGCAACTTCCAGGCTCATTGCGCCTCAAACGGGGGAAGAAATGGCCCGTTTTGGTGTTGCCCAGCGCTTTCGCTTGGCCACCACCCAAGTCGTCTTGCCCAGCGACCTCAACAAGAACAACAAAGGCGTGTCGGATTTGTTGCTGGGGGCGAGCGTGGCCATGCAAAAAAACCTCTCCGCTGACTCCACGCTGCAGTTCAGCCCCGATACCCACCAGTTCATGCAAACCAAACTGGGTGCGCGCTATTACCCCTCCAATTACCGGCTCTTGAGCGCGTACTACAGTTTTCAGCGTGACGTCAACAGTGAGCTCGTTGACACCGCCTGGCAGTGGCCCTTGAGCGACTTGTGGGGCGGGCACACGCTGGACTTGGGGACAGGCCAAGGGATGGGCGAAAACCAATGGTACAGCGTGGGTCGGTTAAACTTTGACTTGCAGCAGCACACGGTGGTCAACTCCATTGTGGGTTTCGAGTACGATGCGGGTTGTTGGTTGGGGCGCGTCGTGTTTGAGCGACTTCAAGTCGGTGCCAATCAAATGAATCAGCGAATCATGTTCCAATTGGAGTTGGTGGGTTTTACCCGAGTGGGTATCAATCCCTTGCAAACGCTCAAAGACAATATTCCGCGGTATCAAAATCTTAGAGACCCCTTTAACTCCCCTCCCAGTCGTTTTGGCAATTATGAATAAAGTGGATTCTTCTTGGCGTTTGGTGGCGATCGTGCCGAGCTTGGCGTTGATGGCTTGCTGCTTCTCGTCTCCAGGCGCCATGGCTCAGGGTCTCAAGCCCAGAGGCGACGGCTTGAGTGCCAGCCCGAGCATGGGCACGGGCACGGGCAATTTGGGACCGGTGGTGCCGGCCAGAACCGCCGCCGCTCCCGCGTCCCCTTCCTCCGCCCAGAGACCCGCTGTCGTCGCCTCATTGACGCCGCAGTCGTCTGACTTCATCGTGGCCTTGGTCGACAGCGACCCCATCACCAATCAAGAGATCAATGCACAGGTGCAGCAAGTGCTCGCTCAACTGAGTGCCAACAACGGTCCATTGCCAGCGCGCCAAGAGCTCAGTAAACAAGTGTTGGAGCGGGTGATCTCGGAGCGTGCCCAACTGCAATGGGCGCGCGAGCAAGGCATCAAAGTGCCAGCTTCAGAGGCCAAGCAAGCCGAGGTGACGCTTGCTTCTCGCAACGACTTGACGGTGGAGGAGTTTCGCCAAAAGCTTGCCAGCTCGGGGATCAACCCGGAGCGGTTTTTTGAAGACCTGCAAAGCCAATTGGTGTTGCAGCGCTTGCGTGAAAAAGAGGTCACCCCGCGCATCAAAATCAGCGACATGGAAGTCAATCAGTACCTCAAGGAGCAGGCCAACGATTGGAGCAAAACCGTGGCCAAGCTCGAGTTGGCACAAATCTTTTTGCCTTTGCCAGAAGTGGCCAAGCCCGAAGACGTCCAAGCGGCCGTGGCGCAGATGACGGCTGTGAAAGCCCGCCTCAAAGCCGCCGAGGACTTTTATGCCGTGGCCAAGGAAGTCTCGCAAGGGCCCGAGAGGACGCTTGGGGGCATGATGGGCGACAAGCCACCGCAGCGCTACCCGGATCTTTTTTTGCAAGCCGTTCAAACCGCCCAAGAAGGCGATGTGGTGGGCCCGCTGCGTTCACCCGCGGGTCTGCACTTGATCAAATTGGTCTCCAAAACGCCAGTGGACAACACCCTCTTCACGTCCAACCAAACCCATGTGCGGCATATTTTGCTCAGACCCACTGCGCAAGTGGGGGTCAACGCGCTGCGCGCGCGCTTGTATGGCTTGAAGCAGCAAATGGATCGCGCCGAGCTTGAGTTCTCCAAAGCGGCGAAAGAGATCTCTCAAGACGGCTCCGCTCCCAATGGCGGCGACTTGGGCTGGGCTGGGGTGGGGGTGTTTGTGCCTGAGTTTGAAGAGGCGATGAATCATCTGGCTCCTGGGGAGATTTCCGACCCGGTGGTCTCGCGCTTTGGTGTGCATTTGATCCAAGTCTTGGAGCGGCGCAAAAACACCATGTCGGCCAAAGAGCAGCGCGAGATGACGAAAAACATCTTGCGCGAAAGCAAGTATGACCAAACCTATTTGGAGTGGGCGCAAGAGGTGCGCGGGCGCTCCTTCATTGAGTACCGAGATGCCCCACAACTGATGCTGAAGTAAGGGGCGGCAAGCGTGATCAACGGGTTTTGTCCTTGAAACACCTTGCTAAAAAGCGTTTTGGCCAGCATTTTTTGGTCGATCCGGTGGTCATTGCAGACATTGTTGCCGCCATTGCCCCCCAAAGAGGGCAGCGGGTGGTGGAAATTGGCCCCGGCTTGTCGGCCATCACCCAGCCCTTGACGGCTGTGCTGGGCGAGCTGTGTGTGATCGAGCTTGACCGTGATTTGGCGCAACGCTTGAGCCTCAAGCCCCATCTGCATGTGATCCAAGGCGATGTGCTCAGGGTGGATTTCAGTGCCTTGGCGCGCGAGTGGCCACTCAAGCCCGAGGCCTTGGACTCAGCGTCCCAGGCAAGCGCAGCGCAGCGTTTGCGGGTCGTGGGCAACTTGCCTTACAACATCTCCACGCCGATCTTGTTTCACCTCTTGGACCATGTGGAGCACATTGAGGATCAGCACTTCATGCTCCAGCAAGAGGTGGTCGAGCGCATGGTCGCTCCCGTGGGCGACACCCATTACTCACGCCTGAGTGTGATGCTGCAGTGGCGCTACGACATGGAGTGGGTCTTGAAGGTGGGCGAGCAGTCGTTTGACCCGCCACCTCGCGTTCAAAGTGCGGTCGTGCGCATGAAACCCCTGGCCCAGCCGCCTGTTGTGGAGCTCGCACGCTTTTCGGCCTTGGTGCAAGCGGCGTTTTCACAGCGGCGTAAATTGCTGCGCCACGCCCTGCTGCCGTGGCTCCTCGCCCAAGGATGGGCCGGCGACTTTGACTTCAAGCGCCGAGCCCAAGAGGTGAGTGTGCAAGAGTATGTGGCGCTGTCTCTGGAGCTGCCTCCCAAGGCCTGAGCCTGAGCGCCAGACAGGCGAGGGTACGAGCGAGGGTACGGGTCAAGAGCGCAACAAATCAGAAGTTCGACAGGGCGCTTGGGCGCTGCCCTCTAGAGATAGAGGCGGGATTGGCCGGGGAAAAAGGGTCAGCGAGGGCTCGCTTTGCTGGTGGAGGCAAGCGGTGGCCAGATGTGGCCAGATGTGGCTAGCGGTGGGGGGGACTCACCCCAAGAGACCCCACCCAACAGGCGCGCTTGGACAATTAAGCCGCGCTCAGCCAGTAGCCTGCATTGAAAGGGCTGCTCATTCTGAGCGCCAAGGGGGAGATGTCCACCAATTTATCGGTGGGCATTTTCTCGCTCTCTTCGGGCAACTCAATACCCGTGAGCTCTTGCGTGGAGGGCATGGGCCGCTCCATGTCCAAGACTGAGGGCACTCGGGCCACCGAGAAGGAGTAAAACGCGCGAAAGCAAACTTTGCGGTCCGACCAATAATCAGCCGCTTCGCGAAAGATGTCAAGCAGCTGCTCGCGCGCTTCTTTGTCAAACTTGGTGTGCGCCGGAATGTGCTCGAGCACCACCACAAACCCAGGTTGGGGACCCGATTTGTGCAATGGATCGGTCATGCTGTCATAAAGAGAGTCGAAATTCTTGCTTGCTTGCGAGGGAAACGTGAATTGTTGGATGATTGAATCCAAGACGTCTTGTTTGCTTTGGGCTTGGGCCAAATGGGCATACAAAAAATGATGACCCAAATCCTTGGCGGCCGACTGCAAATCCGACACCCTAAACGCGCGAATGGACTGAACAATATTGGTCTTGACAGTACGAAGTGGCATCTCCATCTCCGTGACGCTTCCATGAAAAATGTAGGGGTTGAGGTGCCAAATTTGGCTGAGGCAACCCGAACCTCAGCTCGAATTGTGACTCAGATGGCTCAAAAATGCAAGGCCATGCCCGTTTAATCAGCAAATCCTAAGGTCATTTTTATTAAGTTGGTAAGCGCACACAAACCTCGGGTGGCTCATCGTTGCGCACTCGCATCGGTCACCGTCAAAGCTGTCATGTTCACAATTCTTCTAACCGTGGTGCTGGGTGTGAGGATGTGGATGGGTTTGTTGGCGCCGAGCAAAACGGGGCCAATGGCGATGTTGCCACCGGCGGCGGTTTTGAGCAAATTGTAGGCAATGTTGGCCGCGTCCAAGTTGGGCAGCACGAGCAAGTTGGCGTTACCCGCCAGGGTGCTGTTGGGCATGATGGCGGCACGCGCCGCCTCATCGATGGCCAAGTCGCCGTGCATCTCCCCGTCCACCTCAAGCCAAGGTGCTTGGGTTTGGAGCAAAGCCAGGGTGTCGCGCATTTTGAGGGCACTGGGTTGGTTGCTTGAACCAAAATTGGAGTGTGAGAGCAAGGCCGCTTTGGGCCGAATGCCAAAGCGCATCATCTCTTTGGCAGCCAAAATGGTGATTTCGGCCAATTGGGAGGCACTCGGGTCGTAGTTGATGTGGGTGTCGACCAAGAAGACTTGGCGCTCTGGCAGCACCAAGCCATTCATACAGGCGTAGGTGCTGACCCCTTTCCTGTGGCCAATGACTTGGTCAACATACTGCAAGTGCACATCGGTCGTGCCCCAGGTGCCGCAGATCAAGCCGTCGACTTCGCCTTTGTGCAAGAGCATGCTGCCAATGAGCGTCAAGCGCCGGCGCATATCGATTTTGGCCAGCTGTTGGGTGACCCCTTTTCTTTGCATCATGCGCCAGTAGGTTTGCCAAAAGTCGCGGTAGCGGTGATCGTTCTCCACATTGACGACCGCGTAATCGACGCCTTCCTTGAGTCGCAGTCCAAACTGCTCAATGCGCCGGGCAATGACTTCGGGGCGTCCAATCAAGGTGGGGTGGGCCAGTTGCTCGTCCACCACCACTTGCACCGCGCGCAAGATGCGTTCTTCTTCCCCTTCGGCATAGGCGACTCGCTTGTGCTGTGCGTTCTTGGCCGCGGCGTAGATGGGCTTCATGACTTGGCCCGAGGCGTAAACAAAGCTCAAGAGCTTTTCACGGTAGGCGTCCATGTCGGCAATGGGGCGAAGGGCGACACCACTCGACTGTGCGGCCAAGGCCACGGCAGGTGCGATTTTGATCATGAGCCGGGGGTCAAAGGGCTTGGGGATCAAATACTCGGGCCCAAAACTGAGCTGCTCACCGACATAGGCGGCGGCAACGACCTCGCTTTGTTCGGCCTGGGCGAGCTCGGCAATGGCGTACACCGCTGCAATCTCCATCTCTGAGGTGATGGTCGAGGCGCCCGCATCCAAGGCACCGCGAAAGATATAGGGAAAGCACAGCACGTTGTTGACCTGATTGGGGTAATCGGTGCGGCCTGTGGCGATGATGGCATCGTCGCGCACCGCCTTCACGTCTTCGGGCAAGATCTCGGGGCTGGGGTTGGCCAGCGCCAAAATGATGGGGTGCGCAGCCATGGTTTTGACCACGTCGGCCTTCAAAACCCCACCGGCCGACAAGCCAAGAAAAACATCGGCATCCACCATCACCTCGGCCAAGGTGCGGTGGGGGGTGTTTTGCGCGAACTGGATCTTGTCCTCGTCCATGAGTTCGGTGCGGCCTTGGTAGACGACGCCGGCCAAGTCGGTCACAAAGATATTGCGCTTGGGCACCCCCAGTTTGAGCAAGAGGCCCAAGCACGCGAGCGCGGCCGCGCCAGCGCCGGAGGTGACGATTTTCACGTCTTCGAGTTTTTTGTTGACGATTTTGAGGCCATTCAAAATGGCCGCCCCCACCACAATGGCGGTGCCGTGTTGATCGTCGTGGAAGACTGGAATATTCATGCGCTCGCGCAGTTTGCGCTCCACATAAAAACAGTCCGGTGCCTTGATGTCTTCCAAATTGATTCCACCAAAGGTGGGCTCGAGTGCGGCGATGATGTCCACGAGTTTGTCGAGATTTTTTTCGTTGATCTCTAGATCAAACACATCGATGCCGGCAAACTTGTGAAACAGCACGCCCTTGCCTTCCATCACCGGCTTGGCCGCCAGGGGGCCGATGTCACCCAAGCCCAGCACCGCGGTGCCGTTGGTGATCACGGCCACCAAATTGCCGCGGCTCGTGTATTTGAAAGCGGCGTTGGGGTCTTTGACAATTTCCTCGCACGGTGCGGCCACGCCGGGCGAATAGGCCAAGGCCAAGTCGTGCTGGTTGATGAGCTGCTTGGTGGCCTGGATGCTGATCTTGCCCGGGGTCGGAAACTCATGGTATTCAAGAGCGGCGCGGCGCAACTCCTGGCGCGCATCCTCGCGGCGTTGCTCTTGGGGGGTGGATTTTTGAGGGGGGGTCGGGATGGTCATGGCATAAGCTCCAAGGTGCCGGGGCACGCAGTCAATGAGTTTGGATTGTAGGTCCTCGTCTGGTGAACTTGGCCCAAGCTGCCAACAAAAGAAACGCCAGCGTCATGAGCGCCGTGCTCGCCACCGGCTCGCTTGGCCCACCCACCCACCCGCCGGGGATCAGAGTTCGATCAGCTCGAAATCAGACTTGCCCACCCCGCACTCGGGGCAGCTCCAATCGGCGGGGACGTCGCTCCACAAGGTGCCCGCTGCAATGCCCTCTTCGGGGCGGCCAGTGGCCTCGTCGTAGATGAAGCCACAAACGATACAAAGGTAGGTTTTAAAAGTGCTGGACATGAAATACTCCTGGATTGAATCAAAAAAAAGACAGGCAAATGGGGGGGGCGACGGCTTAGGCCTGCACGCGAACGAGTTGGTCTTGGTAATGCTTGGCGTGGCGCTCTTCAACGCGCGCCAAAGCGGCAAAGCGTTTTTGGGCTTTGAGCAAGGTGGCTTCAAACGCCAGCGCGTGCGCTTTGGATTCTTCAATTTGGTCTTGCATTTCCGCCGCCGCCAGCACCTTGCCCTCTTCTTGCGCTGCGCGCAAAAAGCTCGGGTACATCTCGGTGTATTCATAGGTCTCACCCTCGATGGCCATCTCCAGCACCCGGGCCGGGCTCAAGCTCGCTTTGGGGTAGAGGAGGTCGAGGTGGCCAAAGGCGTGCTGAACTTCTTGCAAGGCGGTTTGCTCAAACACCTCGGCACTGCTCGTGTCGCCCATGTCGCGACAAATTTTGGCGAAGTAGCGGTATTTGATGTGGGCCATGGACTCACCGGCGAAGGCGCTCTCCAAGTTGGCCAGGGTTTGAAGGATGGGACGGTTGGTGTTTGAATCGGTCATGGGAACTCCAAAGGATAAATAGTTAAAAACAATCAGAACGAGGGTAATGATAGTTAATTTAAAACCTTTGGCCAATTGTCTTTGACTAAGAGCGCGATAGCCAACGCCGCTTGGCAGTCGATAGCCCCCAACTTGCGCACCGATCATGCGCGCATGAGCTCCTCAATGGCTGCGATCTCCACAGGCACGCCTCTGGAGAGGAGTTGAGCCCCTTCGGGCGTCACCCAGGCGTCGTCTTCGATGCGAATGCCGATGCCCCAAAACGCGCTGGGCACGTTGTCGCTGGGGCGCACGTAAAGACCAGGCTCGATGGTGAGGACCATGTTGGCTTGCAAGCGCCGCGATGGCAAGCTGGCGCTGGTGCTGGAGGTGGCCTGGGTGGTGGGTGCGCCAAGGCCTGGCTGGGTGGCGCTCTCGAGCACGGCAGCCCAAGTGGCCGTGCTGCTCTCGCCCGTGTGGGGGGCGTCTTCCACATAGGCGCCGCAGTCGTGCACATCCAGCCCCAACCAGTGGCTCGTGCGGTGCATGTAAAACGGGCTGTAGAGCTTGCGCTCGATCACGTCGTCCACGCTACCGTGCTCGGCGTGCTTCAAGATCCCCAGATCCAAGAGCCCTTGCGCGAGCACGCGAACACTCGCATCGTGGGGGTCGCTAAAGCGCGCGCCCACCCGGGTGTGGGCAATGGCCGCTTCTTGGCTCAATAGCACCAAGGCATAGAGATCGCGTTGGGCGCCGGTGAACACGCCATTGGCTGGAAACGTGC
>CAIMTJ010000126.1 GCA_903844385.1 uncultured Burkholderiales bacterium | reverse complement strand
GCAGGAAGCGCGTTCCAAGACCAGCCACGGGGAAAACCGCTTTGGTCAAAGGCATCTTGGTGTAGGACCGTTCTGTGGATGTTGTCATGGTGGTGGTGAGGGTAGGTTCGAATGGGGGGTGGGCTCGATAGGTTCAGTTGCGCGTGTGCTCAGGCCTTCAGGCGTTCGAGTTGCTCGCTGACTTTGGTGAGCGCAGAGGAGAACTCTTTGATGCGGTTGCGTTCTTGCTCAATGACCTGGGCAGGGGCTTTGCTCACAAACGTTTCATTGGAGAGTTTTTGTTGGGCCTTGTTGATTTCTTGGCTCAAGCGCTCGAACTCTTTGCTCAGTCGCTGGGTTTCAGCGCCCTTGTCAATTTCCACGAACAGACAAATCCGGGCCTCCCCCATGACCAAGACGCTGGCGTTTTGAGCGGCGGTTGACCATTGGATGTCGTCTTCAAAAATTTCGATCTCGCTTAATTTCGCCAAGGACTTGAGAACAGGAGAGATGCTGCTCACAAAGGCCTTGTCCTCGGCTGAGTTGATGCAAACAAGCATCGGCACACGCTTGGCGGGGGACAAGTTCATTTGGCCACGCAAATTTCGACAACCTTCAACCCAGGCTTTGAGAGACTTCACATGGGCTTCGGCTTTTTCGTCTATTTTTTCAAGTTGCGCTTGTGGATAGGCTCGAATACTCACCGACGCGAACTGTTCGCCTTCGGGCCAAAGTCCTGCCACGGGGGCGACTTTTTGCCACAATTCCTCTGTGATGAAGGGGATCAGCGGATGGGCAAGTCTGAGTAAAGCCTCCAAGGTTCGAATCAAGGTTCGACGCGTTGCGCGAGCTTGGGACTCGGTGCCTTGTTGAATTTGAACTTTGGCGATTTCCAAATACCAATCGCAAAACTCATTCCAAATCAACTCATAAATTGAGTTGGCAACTTGATCGAGTCGGTAGTCTTTGAAGCTTTGCTCCACGTCGGCTTCAACGCGTTGTAAAAGCGAGCTCATCCAACGGTCGGCTTGGCTAAATTGCATATAGCCATGAAAAGCCTCGCCCGGGGCGCATTGTGCCTTGGTGTGGGGGTTCAAGCCACAGTCTTGTCCTTCACAATTCATGAGCACAAAGCGAGTGGCGTTCCACAATTTATTGCAAAAATTGCGATAGCCTTCGCATCGCTTCGGGTCAAAATTGATACTTCGCCCCAAAGATGCCATGGCAGCAAAGGTAAAGCGCAAAGCGTCGGCGCCATAGGCGGGAATGCCCTGTGGGAATTCTCGCTCGGTGGCTTTGCGCACTTGAGGGGCTGTCTCCGGGCGACGCAGTCCTGTGGTGCGCTTGTCCAATAAAGGCGAGAGCTCAATGCCATCGATCAAGTCAACTGGGTCCAAAACGTTGCCTTCAGACTTGGACATTTTTTGGCCTTGCGCGTCCCTGACCAAGCCGTGAATGTAGACGTCTTTGAAGGGCACTTGACCCGTGAAATGGGTGGTCATCATGATCATGCGAGCGACCCAAAAAAAGATGATGTCGTAGCCTGTTACGAGCACCGTGCTTGGCAGGTAGAGACGCAAGTCTTCACTGGGCGAGGGCCAACCCAGCGTGGAAAACGGCACGAGGGCAGAAGAAAACCAAGTGTCCAGCACATCGGGGTCTTGGGTGAGGGCGCAGTGGCCGGCCAAGGCCTCGGCCTCTTGCCGCGTTGAGGCAACATACACTTGGCCACTCTCGTCGTACCAGGCTGGGATTTGGTGGCCCCACCACAACTGTCGGCTGATGCACCAGTCTTGGATATTGTTCATCCATTGGTTGTAGGTGTTGACCCAGTTTTCAGGGACAAATTTGACCGCACCGGAGTCGACAGCGTCGATGGCTTTTTGCGCAATTGATTTGCCGCTCGCGTCTCCCTTACCCACTTCAGACATGGCAACAAACCATTGGTCGGTCAGCATGGGTTCGATGATTTGGCCAGTTCGCTCACAGCGTGGCACCATCAGGGTGTGGGGACGCACTTCTACCAAATAGCCCGCCGCCTCGAGGTCTTTGACCACTTGTTTGCGCGCCTCGAAACGGTCCATCCCTTGATAAGCCAGAGGTGCATTTGCATTGATGCTGGCATCCAAATTCAACACACCAATGCTGGGCAATTGGTGGCGAGCACCCACGGCAAAGTCATTGACATCGTGAGCGGGGGTGACCTTGACCACACCCGTGCCAAAGGCCTTGTCAACGTAGTCGTCTGCGATCACGGGGATCTCTCGGTTGCACAGCGGCAAGTGAACTCGCTGCCCAATGAAGGCTTGGTAGCGCTCGTCATTGGGGTTGACCATCACGGCCACGTCTCCGAGAAGCGTTTCAGGCCTTGTCGTGGCCACCACCAAGCGTTCGCTAGAACCCACCAAGGGGTAAGCGATGAGCCACAGTGAGCCTTTTTCTTCTTGGCTCTCGACTTCTAAATCCGACACAGCGGTTTTAAGCACAGGGTCCCAATTCACCAGTCGCTTGCCGCGATAAATCAGGCCTTGTTGGAAAAGTCGCACAAAGGCCTCTCGCACCACCGTGCTCAACTTGTCGTCCATGGTGAAGTATTCGCGAGTCCAATCGACGCTGTCGCCCATGCGGCGCATTTGTTGAGTGATGGTTTTGCCACTCTTTTCTTTCCACTCCCAGACCTTGTCGGTGAAGCGACTGCGCGACTCTTCTAGGTTTTCACCCAAGGTGAGTCGCGACTGTCCACTCTCAAGGAGCTGACGCTCGACCACAATTTGCGTGGCAATGCCCGCATGGTCTGTGCCCGGAATCCAGGCGGTGTTGAACCCCTTCATGCGGTGATAGCGTGTCAAGCTGTCCATGATGGTTTGATTAAATGCGTGACCCATGTGCAATGTGCCCGTGACATTGGGTGGGGGCAACTGAATAGCAAAGCTGTCTTGGCCGTCCTTGGCGGCTTGGGTTCCACGGTAACCCGCAATGCCATAGCCGCGTTGCTCCCATTGCGGACCCCAATGGGCTTCAATGGCAGCGGGTTCAAAAGACTTGGAGAGCGCGTCAAGACCTGGCTGATTGAGAGGGGATTCTTTGCCAGTTGAGGATGTGGAGTCTGTGTTCATGAGGGATTCAACGGTTGGTGGCAAAGGAGGTCATCAGGCCCACGGCTGGGCGGTGAGCTGTTGGGCAGCATGGTCCAGTGGAGCGGACTTCAAGGTGGCCAGCGCAGGCTCTTTAATAGAGGTGAGCACCAGCCAAGGTCAACGTGACATTTTAGTGAAAAAACAGCCTGCCTGTGTGACAGACCTGTGAAGGCGATGAGCCCATCTGCATGAAGGCGTAAGCACTGCGCAAATGCTGGGGCGCGTTGAGCTTAGTGCGACTTGCCAAACTCTGGACGGTCGTTGACTTCGGGTTTGAGTTTGGAGGAATGATTAGGGTCCTTGTTCTCAAGCCGCCAAGCCGCTTTTCTGTCGCTCCAGGCTTGCAAGCGCTCATGCACGGTGAGGCTTTCTTGGGCCATTTGTGCTGGGGTGCCCGTTTGCACAGTCAACTCTAGGCGTATCCCGTTGGGGTCAAAGAAGTAAATGCTCTTAAAAACATGGTGGTCAGTGACACCCAGCACCTCAATGCCATGGGCTTGGAGTCTTTGTTTGGTGTTTTCCAACTCAAGCACCGTGTCCACGCGAAAAGCAATGTGGTTGACCCACAAAGGGGTGTTGGGAGAAGGAAGTGCCGCGGTGTCGTCTCCGAGGTCAAAAAAAGCGATGAACGATCCGTCTTGAAGTCGAAAGAAAAAATGCGTGTAGGGGCAATATTCACCCGTCGATGGAACGTGATCGCTTTGGATGATGTGATAAAGGGGCAGTCCCAAAATGTCTTCGTAAAAGTGCCGGGTTTCCTCCGCATCCTTGGCTCGATAGGCATAGTGATGCAGTTGTTGCACACTCGCAGGTGGCGGCAATGCGCAGGGGTCAAAATTTGCGATGGTCATCGATAGCTTCCGCTTTGAGGGATGGATTCAAGCCAGAGACCTGGAGGGATCCTGTCAAGGGTCCATGGAGTGCATGGTTGTCCCAAATTCTAGTCGGATCGACACGGTCTTTGAGTGACCATTTGTTCAAGCTTGGTGCCAGCTCCTGAGCGCGGGAATTGGCGACTCAGACCCGCTCAGAGCCCTCAAGCGACTGAGTCGATTGACACTTTCTTATGCTGGACCCCAAAAGCAACACTTTAGTATTTATGAAACAGGGTGGGGATTGCGATAGTCTTGCGCTATTAGGGGGATTGACGCAGACAATTAGACATGGCCGCTCGCACAAGGTACGCTATAGCCTGTCTCAGAAGTTGAATCGTCTGAGCAAATTCAGTAACACTCTTAGGAGAATTTTCCATGGCAGCACTAAAAGGCTCAAAAACGGAAGGCAATTTGAAGGACGCTTTTGCTGGCGAATCTCAAGCCAACCGTCGATATTTGTATTTCGCAAACAAAGCCGACGTCGAAGGACAAAATGACGTGGCAGCACTCTTTCGCTCAACAGCGGAAGGTGAAACAGGTCACGCCCACGGTCACCTAGAGTGGCTCGAGCAATGTGGCGACCCCGCTACTGGTTTGCCGATTGGAGCGACTCGCGACAACTTGGCAGCTGCAGTGGCTGGCGAGACTCACGAGTACACCGACATGTATCCTGGCATGGCCAAGACAGCCCGTGACGAAGGTTTTGATGAGATTGCCGACTGGTTTGAGACTTTGGCCAAGGCTGAAAGATCACATGCCAATCGTTACGCCAAAGCATTGGCTGAACTCGTCGATTAATTGATACAAAGAATGAGCCCCAATTGCATGGTCATGAACTCAAAAAGTCGTGTCTAAATCTTGGGGCAGTCAAGCATTCAGTCTTGGGCAATGGGTTCATAAGATCACTTGCCCATGGCTGAGTTCTTTACTCAAAAGTAATTTCGCTGCTTCAATCTCGCTCAGAGCTTGATGTAAGGTTATTTGTTTTTTTCAGCTCTATTGATGAGCGGCTCGATGAGGTTCATGCACATGGCAACAGAAGGCAATTTAGTCGCACCGACACGCCATCCGATTGATTGGAAGGGTGACGATTTTTACAACGAAGACTCTTGTGTCAAAGAGATGGAACGCATCTTTGAT
Source organism: uncultured Burkholderiales bacterium (assembly GCA_903844385.1). Taxonomy (GTDB): domain Bacteria; phylum Pseudomonadota; class Gammaproteobacteria; order Burkholderiales; family Burkholderiaceae_C; genus Limnohabitans. The sequence continues at coordinate 11,825 of CAIMTJ010000126.1, read as the reverse complement.
ATTTGTCATGGTTGCCGTCGATGTGTGAGTTTGTGCGGATCATTCCCCACCCTATTTGATCTTGTTGATGAAAGCGCCACGGGCGAGGTCGACGGTGTTGACAAAAAAGACTATTGGAAAGTGGTCGATCAATGTTTCATGTGCGACCTGTGCTACATGACGAAGTGCCCCTACGTTCCTCCCCATGAGTGGAATTTGGATTTCCCCCACACCATGCTCAGGGCCAAAGCCATCAAATTCAAAAAGGGCGAAGTCTCAACTGGTGAGCAGTTCCTGGCCTCAACAGATGTGCACGGTCAGTTTGCTGGTATTCCGATCGTGGTGCAGGCCGTCAATGCCCTCAACAAGACTTCGGTGGCTCGCTCAGTCATGTCCAGCGTGTTGGGCGTGGATGAGAAAGCTTGGTTGCCAGAATTGGCGAGTAAAAAATTCCGTTCTGTGGCCCCCAAATCAAAAGACCATCCCGTTGTCAATGGTGCTTTGACACCGGGCAAGGTTGCCATTTTTGCAACTTGCTATATCAATTACAACGAGCCCGGTATTGGTTTGGATTTGTTGAGTATCTTGGAGCACAACGACATTGACTATGTGTTGGTGGACAAAGAAAGTTGCTGCGGTATGCCCAAATTGGAGTTGGGTGACTTGGAATCTGTGAATGAGAGCAAGGAAAAAAATATTCCAGTCTTGGCCAAGTATGCCAAGGCCGGGTATGCCATCTTGAGTGCAGTCCCCAGTTGTACATTGATGTTCAAGCAAGAGCTGCCTTTGATGTACCCCCAAGATGCGGATTGCCAAGCGGTGAAAGAAGCCATGTGGGATCCATTTGAATACTTGATGGCCAGAAAACGCGATGGCCTTTTGAAGACCGATTTCACCACGCCACTGGGCAATGTGAGCTACCAAGTGCCTTGCCACTCGCGCGTTCAAAATGTGGGTAAAAAGGCCGAAGAAATGCTCAAATTGGTGCCCCAAACCACCATCAATACCATCGAGCGTTGCTCGGGACACGCCGGCACCTTCGGTGTCAAAAAAGGCTTTCACGACGTGGCCATGAAAATTGGCAAACCGGTTGTCAAGGCCATGGCGCTCATGAAAGATGGCTCAACACCGGACTTCATCAGCTCTGACTGCCCACTGGGTGGACACCACATTGCGCAAGGGTTTGAAGCCCAAGGCTTGGCTGTGCCTGAGCTTGAGCACCCCATCAGTCTGATCAAGCGGGCCTACGGTCTGTGAGTAAAGAGCCTGCGGTGTCTTGGGTGGTTATTGAAATTTAAATAGTAAAGGAAAGACATCATGGATACTTTTTTGCAAAAAACCGGGCGTATCACGACCGAGAACTTGATGAGTTTGGAGGCTTACTCCAAATACAGAAAGCTGCACAAGGCTGACATCATTGCGCACCGAAAACTGCGCTCAGTGAACTTGGGTGAGCACATGAATTTGCAGTTCGAGAGCGAGACCACCATTCGCTATCAAATTCAGGAAATGCTCAGGATTGAAAAAATATTCGAAGAAGATGATATTCAGTCTGAAATTGACACCTATGCACCCTTGGTGCCCAGTGGCAGCAATTGGAAAGCCACCATGCTGCTCGAGTACCCTGAGGTCAATGAGCGCAAACGCGAGCTCGCCAGACTCATTGGTGTTGAGGATCGGCTCTTCATTGAGGTTCAAGGTCACGGGCACGTTTACGCCATTGCCGATGAAGATCTCGAGCGTGAAAATGCTGAAAAAACCTCCTCAGTGCATTTCGTTCGTTTTGAGTTGACCCCCGCCATGGTGGCCGAAGTCAAAGCGGGCGCAAGCGTCAAGTTGGGCTGCGACCACACCAACTATCCCGCACACGTGAGCATTGCACCCGAGACTTTGGCCAGTTTAGCCGGCGACTTGAAGTAATTGTTGTTCAGATGCGCTGCTCAGCCCACGCGCGCTTGACCTGCGATCGAGTTCTACAATGGATGAGGGCTCAAGTGCCCTTCAGTCTCAGCCCCTTTGTCTTAGTCTGCCATTTTTGAACTGATATCGAACATGCTTTTTTTGTTGTCTCCTGCAAAGACCTTGGACTATGACACGCCCTTGCCCGCGGAGTTTCAGGGCTTGGAGCCTCAGGCCCCAGTCTTTGCAAACCAATCGGCCACCTTGGTCAAGCAGTTAAAAAAACTCTCGGCTTCGGATTTGTCTCTCCTCATGAGCTTGAGCCCGAACTTGGCCGAGCTCAATGTCAAGCGCTTCAAGGACTGGAAGCCCGTCTACACCCCCGACAATTCAAGACCAAGCATCTTTGCTTTCAATGGCGATGTCTACGACGGCCTGTCGGTCAAGAGTCTTAAAAAATCCGACCTCACTTGGCTTGAGTCACATTTGGTGATTTTGAGCGGTTTGTATGGGGTGTTGAAACCCCTTGACGCTTTGCAGCCCTATCGATTGGAGATGGGAACGGCCTTGAAGGTGGCCAAGAGCCACAACTTGTACGAGTTTTGGGGCGCACAAATAGCCCAATATCTCAACGCAAGGCTTGATGCTGTGTCTTCGCGAGTGGTGATCAATTTGGCTTCCCAAGAGTATTTCAAGTCGGTAGAGCGCAAAACGCTCAATGCGCAATTGATTGAATGCGTGTTTGAAGACGAAAAAAATGGACAATACAAAGTCATCAGTTTTTTTGCCAAAAAAGCGCGTGGCCTCATGGTGCGCTTTGCGGCCACGCACCGTATCAAGCGAGCTGAAGACTTGAAGAGTTTTGACTTGCAAGGGTATGGCTTTGCAGTGAAGGCTTCGAGCTCAGAGCGTTATGTTTTTAGGCGCAGTGAGGCCTCTTTGAGTTGATCTTGAGCCCAGTATGATGTGTGCTTCACGCGGGTGTTGGCTCGATACCTGAGAGTCCATCCTTGGCAACAAGCCGACTTGAGTCGACTCAAGACGACGCCAAAGCGACTGCATTGCAATCCATGGAGACGATTAATTTTTTATGCGCGCACACAACAACGGAGTTTGGCTTGAGTATGAGGTGCATCCCGCTCGCCATGGAGGTGATGAGAGCGGCGAGCCGCGAGCGAGTATTTTATTGATCATGGGGCTTGGGCTGCAACTCATATCGTGGCCACAGTCTTTGATCAACGGATTGACTCAAGCGGGTTTTCAAGTGATCACTTTTGACAATCGCGATGTGGGTCTGTCCACCATCTTTGATCATGAGGGCGTTCCCAACTTGCTGTGGCAATCCCTCAAACAAAAAATGGGTCTCCATGTGAAGCCACTCTATTCTTTGGAGGACATGGCCATGGACGCTGAAGCGGTCCTTGATGCTTGCGGCATTGACCAAGCCCATGTGCTGGGTATGAGCATGGGGGGGATGATTGCTCAACGGTTGGCCATTCACTCACCGCATCGACTGCGAAGCATGGTCAGTCTCATGAGCTCGAGTGGTGCCAAGGATTTACCGGGTCCCCAAACAGAACTTTTAGAGCGGATGTTTGCTTCTCCCCAAGAGCAAACACTCGACGCTTATGTCACGCAAGCCCTGGGCGTCTTTGATGCGTTGGCCAGCCCTGATTTTCGCGATGATATCAACAGCATGCGAGAGCGCGTGGTCAAAGCCATTGAGCGCAGCTACCACCCTGGAGGTGTGATCCGGCAGATGTCTGCGGTGATGGCAGATTCGGCCAGAGCGCCTTTGTTGCACACCATCAAAACACCAACGCTGGTGATCCATGGCTTGGCCGATCCTTTGGTGCCGATTGCCTGTGGAATTGACACCGCCAAGAGAATTCCTGGCGCACAGTGGATGGAGATCAAAAACATGGCCCACGATTTACCCCAATGCTTGGTGCCCTTGGTCCAGGCCAGACTGATTGAGTTTTTTCAATGAACACACCAGAACTCTCCCTCTTGGGTAAACCCACCGCCTACATCGATCACTATGACCCCGATTTGCTCTACCCGATTGCACGCGCGAACAAGCGCGCCGAATTGGGTTTGAGCACTGGCAATTTTCCCTTCATGGGCGCAGATATTTGGAATGCTTATGAGTTGAGTTGGCTCAACCGCAGGGGCAAGCCACAAATCGCCTTGGCTCGATTGGTGGTGCCTCATGATAGTCCCAATATCATTGAGAGTAAGTCCATGAAGTTGTATTTCAATAGTTTTAGTCAGACGGTCTTTGACAGTGAGCTTGAGGTGTTGGCCTGCATCAAAAATGACATGTCGTTCGCCCTCATGAGGCCACTCCAAGAGTTGAGTCTCTCCACGGATTCAACACCAGCTGCTCGAGCCGTCCAGACTCAAGCCTCGCACACACTCGCACTGGGCGCGGAGCTCATTGGGCCCGAGCGTTTTGAGATGGAGAGGATCGCTGATTTTGAGGGTTTGGATTTGGACCGATTGGATATCGAGTGTGTTCATTACCAACCCCGGCCCGAACTCTTGCAAGTGACGACGGGTCTACCCCAAGTGACTGAGACGCTGCGTTCGAATTTACTCAAAAGCAACTGCTTGGTCACGGGTCAACCCGATTGGGGCAGTGTGCAAATTCATTACTCGGGCGACGCGATTGACCAAGAGGGCTTACTCGGCTATATCGTGAGTTTTAGAGATCACAACGAATTTCATGAGCAATGTGTGGAGCGCATTTTCATGGACATTTGGACGCGTTGTCGTCCCACTCGTTTGAGTGTGTACGCTCGCTACACACGCCGCGGTGGATTGGATATCAACCCGTTTCGCACCAGTCATCCCGAGCGACTCCCTTTGCAAGTGCGTTTGGCTCGTCAATAAGAGTTCAGCTCTGAGTCCTCTCCAAGTGAAGATCTGCATGGATCCAATAGGTTTAGACGCTGGTTTGGGTAGGGAGAAAGACCCCCAAGCGGAGCACGACTTGGTGCTCTACACCTTTCGGCGATGCCCCTACGCCATGCGTGCTCGCTTGGCCTTGAGGTCGAGTGGGTTGGCCTATGAAGCGCGGGAAATTCAACTTCGCCAAAAACCGCAGCACATGCTAGATCTCTCCCCCAAAGGGACGGTGCCTGTGTTGTGGATCAAAACCAATGCACAGTCTGTCGTGATCGATGAGAGCTTGTCGATCATGCACTGGTGCTTGTCGCAGCGTGATCCGCAGTCTTGGTTGTATTCCCTGGCATCCCCACAAAGCCCAGGTTGGGCTCTCATTGAACAAAACGATGGGGTTTTTAAGCAGCACTTGGATCGCTACAAATACCCGTTTCGTTTTGGGTTGATGGATGGCTTTGAGCACCGAGACCAGGCCGCTCAGACCCTCCATGAGTTACAAGCATTGTTGCAAGACCAAGCGTTTTTATCAGGCGCGCATTGGGGCTTGGTTGATGCAGCCATTGCACCATTTGTGCGTCAATTTGCACACACCGACCCGGCTTGGTTCGCAGCGCAAGCCTGGCCGCATTTGTGCAACTGGTTGAGTGCATTTGAAGGCTCGGAGGATTTCTTACAGATCATGCAAAAGTGGCCCGTTTGGCAAGCAGACGGTGAGCCAGCGCACACATAGCGCACAGACTGACCCTGTGCCATGTCTGCCCCTCGTCCACCTGAGTCATTGGGGTGAGCGGCGACTGCGCTTTTGCTCTGGTTTGGCTTGAGACTGGACCCGCTGGGGTGCAAGTGTCAGGGCAGGTGTTGGCCACTCAATCATGGATGGAAGTTGTTGAGGATTGTAAATTCTGAGTTGTTTATGGATGCTCGTTCGGCCAAACACCACCTCAATGTCTTTGACCCTCACATCAAAAATACCCGATAAGTAAGCCACCATGAAATCGGTCGCCGCACCATGGACGGGGCTGGCCGTGACGCTGATTTTGAGTTGATGCGCGAGTGGTTTACCAATGGCAGTTTTTTTGGCGGCGGGTGTACCCAACACATTGAGGATCAGTGTGGTCTCGTGCCATTCGTAAAACGCGTGTTGCAAATGCCGGCATTGGCTCATGGAGGGGGGTCTTGTCGTCGTTGTTTCTCAGCTGTGCCCAACCTTGGATTGAAACTCTTTGAAGCTTCTTTCTTCAATGAGCTCAGACTGGAGGCGTTGATGGATCGATGTGTTGATTTTGGCTCGTGGGTCGTTGAGCTGGGAGGTTTTGCGCTGGTCTTGAGGCTCAGATCGACTATAGTTTCGATCATACCCCGGCCCTGGGTTGAGGCGCATGATGTCGGGGTCAAGACAAGAGAGCTTGTATTTAAGGCATAAAATCAGCTCCGCATGACACCCCACACCAAGCCCCTCCATTTTTTTCAGCATTGGCCATCGGTTTTGCGCTCTCTCCTATGGGTGCTCTTGATAGGGAGTGTGTCTCAAGTTGGGGCGCAGACGTCAACTCCCTCATGGGTGAGTCCTGCGGCTTTAGCTCAGTCTCCTTGCTGTGATCTGGTCTCTGACCCTCCAAGCGCGAACCAATGGCAGCACGAAGACTTCACGGCCAAATACCAAAGCACCTACAACTGGCAGATGCATCGCCGCTTCAATGCCCTGTATTCGGGGCCCAATAGCGTTCAAGCCGGTGCAGACAACATGTTCACTTTCTCCGCCACTGCCCATTGGGGCAAAAGGTTGTGGGACGGGGGTGAGATGTATTTCAATCCTGAGGTGGTTGCTGGCACGCCGTTTTCAGGCAACTTGGTGGGCCTGGGGGGGTTTACCAATGGCGAAATCACCCGTGCATCGGGCTCTCAACCCTTGCCCTATGTACAGCGTTTATTTTTACGCCAAATTTGGGGCCAAGGGGGAGGCCAAGAGCAGGTGGACGCGGACTTTAACCAAATGGCGGGTTGGCAAGACAAAAACCGTTGGGTGCTCACCGTGGGCAACTTTTCAACCTTGGATGTCTTTGATGACAATACCTACGCCAAAGATCCCCGTACTCAATTCATGAATTGGGGCAATTGGACCTATGCTGCCTATGACTACGCTGCCGATGCGAGGGGGTATGGGTGGGGCGCTGCGGTGGAGTGGTACCAAGGCGATTGGGCGCTGAGGGCCGCGCGCATGACCGGCCCCAAAGTGCCCAATGGCTTGCCTGTGGACTTCAATGTGCTGCAGCACTATGGTGACCAAGTTGAGCTCGAGCATGCCCACCAATGGTGGGGCAAGGCCGGGCGCGTGCGGCTATTGGCCTGGCATGACCGAGCCGTTTTGGCCAGCTTTAGTGATGCAACGGCCTATTTGCAGTCCCACCCTGGTGTTGCTCCCGAGACCATTTTCAATGTCCGAGGCACAGAGAAAAACAAAACCGGCGTGGGCTTGAATGTGGAGCAAGCGCTGCCATGGAATTGGGGCTACTTTCTTCGCATGATGGCCACGGATGGCAAAACCGAGACCTATGCCTTTACCGAAGTGGACAAATCCTTGTCCACGGGCTTGGTGAACTCGGGCAGCTCGTGGGGACGTGCCCAAGACCACATCGGTGTGTCGTTGATGATCAATGGGCTTTCTGCTCAGCGCAAAGCTTACTTGAATGCCGGGGGGATCTCTTTTTTCATCGGCGACGGGGCGCTGAAATACCAGACAGAAAACATTCTGGAAGGTTTTTACAACTGGGGAATTTCCAAAACACTTGGGTTCACCCTGGATTACCAACGCATCCAAAACCCAGCATACAACGCTGCACGCGGCCCCATCGATGTCTTGGCATTTCGCTGGCACACCGAGCTTTGAGTGTTCTCAGTGCCGACCATATTTAGTCAAATAAATTGAATTGATCGCGGGCAGTCGGCCCATCTTGAGGAGTGACGTTGGGGGGCGAATCACTGGCATGTTCAAGTCCCTTTTGGAGGGGTCCAGTCGCGGTGGGGGAGAGCTGACTGAGTGCGCTGGCGCGCACGCCCAAGAGTCGCAATTTATGATCAAAGTTCACCCGCTTTAAGGCCTGGGAGGCGGCATGGCGGATGGCTTTGGCGTCTTGCAAGGGCTCTTGCACGGTGAGGTCACGGGTGAGCGTCTTGAAATTGTCAAACTTCACTTTGACACCAATGGTTTTGGTGGCCACGGATTGCTTGATGAGCGACAAGCTCAGCTGCTCACACAAGCGTGTCAAGATCTCACCCAACTGCGCCTTGTCCTCTCGCACATGCAAGTCTTTGGAGAACGTGGTTTCTTTGCTGATGGAGACAGGCTCGCTGTGGGGCTCAACGGGTGAATCGTCGATGCCCCGGGCGCTTCGGTAGAGCCACTCACCGTATTTTTTGCCAAATTCGCCCATCAGCCGGTCCAGCGGTTCACGCGCCAAGTCCCCCAAGGTTTGAATCCCCAGCAGGTTCAGGCGTTCACGCGCCTTGGGACCAATGCCGTTGAGTTTTTGACAAGGCAGTGGCTCGAGCACCTCTTGCACTTGCTCCTCGGTAACGACTGAGATGCCGTTGGGTTTGTTGAATTCACTGGCCAATTTGGCCAGCAATTTGTTCGGAGCCACGCCAATGGAGCACGTCAATCCGGTGGCTTGAAAAATGGTTTTTTGAATCAGACGCGCGATCACTCGGCCGCCCTCGCGTTGACCGCCTGGAACGTCGGTCAAATCAAGGTAAATTTCATCGACTCCGCGGTTTTCCATGAGGGGAGCAATCTCTTGGGCGATGGCTTTGAAGCGCGATGAGTAGTGACGGTATTGCTCAAAGTCCATGGGCAACACAATGGCTTGTGGACACAATTGCGCGGCTTTCATCATGCCCATGGCCGAGCCCACCCCAAAAGCCCTGGCGGCATAGGTGGCGGTGGTGATGACGCCGCGCCCTTTGTAGCTCGATAGCCTGGGAAAGTGCTCGATGGGGGTGCTCGCGTCCCAAGGGCTGGCGCTGATGCTCTGGGGCGGCAAAGGCTCGCCTTCAATGGGCTCGCTCTCTTGAAGGGGGCGCTCGACGGGCTCGAACTCATCGGCGAATGCTGTGCTCCATTCACTGGCGAACTCATGGGTCCCGATCTCGTGTGGGTCGAGCTGTTTTTCAGGTTGTGGTTCATGGTGCTGCTCCAGGAGCTGCCCCAGGAGCTGCCCCGTGAGCCGCTGATCGCCCTCTGTCGTGTCATCGACCCTTGTTGCCCGGTGCATGGTGTTTTCGCTCCAAGCGCTGGGCTCAGTGTTTGAGGCCTCAAAATCTTGTGTGTTGGGTTTGACTCGCGAGCCGCCGATCACCACAGGCAACCCCTTGAGTTGTGGGTAACGCAGCAATTCCACAGAAGCGAAAAATGCATCCATGTCCAAGTGGGCAATGCGGCGAACTTTGGAGGTCGTGGAGTGGCTCTTGTTTTGAGGCGAGCTGGGCACAGGGCTCTTTGAAGACTGTAGCCCAGGCGTGCTCGGGCAATGCGGGGCAGCGAGGGTGTTGGTCGCTCGCTGCTCGCCTTGAGCCACTTGAGGACTTGTCGACGGGTGCTGCGTGAGGTCTGGGAAACCAAACACCAAATCCAAGCTGGCCGTCACCATGCCATCGGGTTGGGGGCTGATTTCTTCACTCATGGGGGTCGAATGGTTTAAAGTTCCTTGGTCTCAGGCGGTGCTTGGCGACAGTGGCTCAGTGCGTGTCGCCGTGGATGAATCAAGAGAATTTAAATCCAAGGCGAGAAGCTGCCAGGCAAAATCACCGAGTGATCGATATCGTTGACGCTTGTGCGACCACAAAACGCCATGCTCAAATCGAGTTCATTGTGAATGATCTCGAGTGCTTTGGTCACACCTTGCTCGCCCATGGCGCCCAGGCCGTAGAGCATGGAGCGACCAATGTAGGTGCCCTTGGCGCCCAAGGCCAGTGCTTTCAACACATCTTGGCCTGAACGTATGCCGCCGTCCATGTGCACTTCAATCTCACGCCCCACGGCTTGAACAATTCTGGGCAAGGCGCGGATGCTGGACTCCGCCCCATCGAGTTGGCGCCCGCCATGATTGGAGACGATGAGCGCATTGGCGCCGCACTCGACTGCGTGCCGAGCATCCTCGGCGTCTTGTATACCTTTCAGAATCAAAGGGCCACCCCAGCGCTCTTTGACCCATTGCACATCGTCCCAGTTGAGAGAGGGATCAAATTGCTGCGCCGTCCAAGAGGCCAAGGAGCCCATGTCAGACACGCCCTTGACGTGTCCCACAATGTTGCCAAATTGACGCCGGTGGGTCCCCAGCATGCCAAGACACCATCTGGGCTTGGTCATGAGATTCAAGAGGTTGGCCAAAGTGAGTTTAGGCGGGGCGCTCAAACCATTTTTAAGGTCTTTGTGGCGTTGACCTAATATTTGCAAGTCCAAGGTGAGCACCAAGGCCGAGCAGCGCGCGGCTTTGGCGCGCTCGATCAAATCGGCAATGAAGGCGCGGTCTTTCATCATGTAGAGTTGAAACCAAAAGGGGTGGCCCTGGGTTTCTTGGGCCACGTCTTCGATGGAGCAAATGCTCATGGTCGAGAGCGTGAACGGGATGCCAAAACGCTTGGCGCTTTTGGCCGCCAAAATCTCCCCATTGGCGTGCTGCATGCCGGTCAACCCGGTGGGTGCAATCGCCACGGGCATGCTCACGGGCTGGCCCAGCATTTGACTGTCGGTGGAGCGTTTTGCAATGTTGACAGCCACGCGTTGGCGAAATTTGATGGCACTGAAGTCGCTTTCGTTGGCGCGGTAGGTGCTCTCAGTCCAAGAGCCCGAATCGGCATAGTCGTAAAACATCCGCGGCACGCGGCGTTGGGCCAAGACCCGAAGGTCTTCAATGTTGGTGATCACAGGCATGCGGGTATCCTTCAAGTGGGGTGCTGGACTCGGGCCAAGAGAACCTGTGTCCAACCTTGTCAACGCTGGCGGACCTTAAAAATCTCGCGCCTTGGCCGCTTCAAGGCGTGTCAAGTGCCGTTCAATTTGTTGCTGGACTTGGGGTGGGGCGGTGCCGCCCAAGGTGGATCTGGCGTTGAGGGAACCCAATAGCCCCAAGACTTGATAGACATCATTGCCAATGTCGGGGTGAAAGCTCTGCAACTGTGCAAGCCCCATGGCGCTCAATTCGACACCGCTTTCAATGGCGGCCTTCACGGCTTTGGCCACCGTGTCATGGGCATCTCGGAAAGGCAAGCCTTTTTTGACCAAATAATCCGCCAAATCGGTGGCGGTCGCATAGCCTTTGGCAGCGGCATGTTCCATGGCGTGGGGTTTGACTTGGAGTGCCCCCGAGTAGAGACCGCTTTGGGCGTCTTTTTGTCCACCGATCATTTGCGCAAAAATTCGCAAAGTCCCTGACAGCGTGTCCACGGTGTCAAACAAGGGCTCCTTGTCCTCTTGGTTGTCTTTGTTGTAGGCCAGTGGTTGGCCCTTCATGAGAGTGAGCAGTCCCACCAAATGGCCCACCACCCGCGCGGTTTTACCGCGAGCGAGTTCGGGCACATCGGGGTTCTTTTTTTGCGGCATGATGGAGCTGCCCGTGGTGAAACGGTCGGCAATTTGGATAAAGCCGAAATTTTGACTCATCCAAAGAATGAGCTCCTCGCTCAGGCGGCTGATGTGCACCATCACCAAGCTCGCTGCTGCCGTGAACTCGATGGCAAAGTCGCGGTCACTCACGGCATCCAGGCTGTTTTGACAGACCTGGGCGCGTCCCTGGGCGTCCACCATGCCCAGCATTTGGGCCACGGCTTCGCGGTCCAACGGGTAGCTTGTGCCGGCCAGTGCGGCAGCACCGAGTGGCAGCGTGTTGGTGCGCACCCTCACTTCTTGCATGCGCTGGGTGTCTCGGTAAAACATCTCCACATAGGCCAACAAATGGTGGGCAAAACTCACCGGTTGGGCCACTTGCAAGTGGGTAAAGCCCGGCATGATGGTGTGCACGTGCTGTTGGGCAACCTGAACGAGT
>CAIMTJ010000125.1 GCA_903844385.1 uncultured Burkholderiales bacterium | reverse complement strand
TGGACCTCACCCGGCACGGGAGAGTTTGAGGTCGACACCATGGAGCTGCCCAAGCGCGGCACGTCGGTTGTGCTGCATTTGCGCGATGACGCCGAGGAGTATTTGAGCGCTTGGAAGATCAAGGGCATCATCTCCAAGTACTCGGACCACATCTCGCTGCCGATCTTGATGCAAAAAGAGGTTTGGAAGGATGGCGAAAACGACCAACCCGGCGAGATGGTGAAGACCGAGGAGTGGGAAACCGTCAACAAAGCGAATGCGCTGTGGACTCGCGCCAAAAAAGACATCACCACCGAAGAGTACCAAGACTTCTACAAAGCCGTCTCGCACGACTTTGAGGCGCCCTTGGGTTGGAGCCACAACCGGGTGGAAGGCTCGACCGAGTACACCCAGTTGCTCTATATTCCCGCCAAGGCGCCCTTTGATTTGTGGAACCGTGAAAAAAGAGCGGGCATCAAGCTCTACGTCAAACGCGTCTTCATCATGGACGACGCCGAGAGTTTGATGCCGGTTTACTTGCGCTTTGTCAAAGGCGTGATCGACTCGGCCGATTTGCCCCTGAACGTGAGCCGCGAGCTCTTGCAAGAAAGCCGCGACGTCAAAGCCATCCGCGAGGGCAATACCCGCCGTGTGCTCTCCATGTTGGAAGATTTGTCAAACAAGGACACCCCCAGCGCTGATGCCAGCGACGAGGACAAAAAAGAGGCCGGCAAGTACACCCAGTTCTACGAAGCCTTTGGTGCGGTGATCAAAGAGGGTCTGGGCGAAGACTTCAGCAACCAAGAAAAAATCGCCAAATTGCTGCGCTTTGCCTCCACCCACGACAGCGACACCCAATCCAAGCCCTGTGTCTCCTTTGCGCAGTACAAAGCGCGCATGAAAGAAGGCCAAGAGGCGATTTACTTCATCACGGCCGAGACCTTGGCGGCCGCCAAAAACAGCCCTCAGCTTGAAGTGTTCAAGAAAAAAGGCTTGGAAGTGTTGTTGATGGCCGATCGCGTTGACGAGTGGGCCTTGGGCTTTTTAACGCAGTTCGATGGCACGCCGCTTCAAAGCGTTGCCAAAGGGGCGGTTGATCTGGGCAAACTGCAAGACGAGGGTGAGAAAGCCGCCGCTGAGAAAGCCGCAGAATCCTTCAAGCCGGTGCTGGCCAAACTCAAAGAGGCCTTGAAAGACAAGGCCGAGGATGTGCGCGTGACCACCCGCTTGGTGGACTCGCCCGCTTGCTTGGTGGTGAAAGACCAAGGCATGTCGCTGCAGATGTCGCGCATGCTCAAGCAAGCCGGTCAAGAGGCGCCCGAGGTCAAGCCTGTGTTGGAGGTCAACCCCGATCACCCCTTGGTCAAGAAGTTGGAGAGCGCCGAGGCGGCCATGCATTTTCACGATTTGGCCCACATTGTGTTTGACCAAGCTGTGCTGGCCGAGGGCGGTTTGCCCGAAGACCCCGCTGCTTATGTCAAACGCGTGAACGCCTTGTTGGTCTGAACGCGCTCATTCAAACCCGCTTATTCAAACCCACTGATTCAAACCCACTCTCGGCCCTGAGCAGCGCCTGCTCGGGGCTCACGAGTTGATCTAAAAAGGCTTGGGCCAAGGCCACTTGCGCGCGCTCTTCTGAGCTCTTGTTGGCGCTGCTGTTGGCGCTGTCTGGGTGGGTGGACACATCGGCCTTCACTCGCGCCACACTGTAGAGCGTCTTCAAGGCGTGGTCGGGTGGCAAAGCCTCGACCCATTGCACGCCTGGTGTGAACAAAATTTCGGTTTTTTGTGTGCAGCCCAAAGCGCCGGCACGAGCCTCCTGGGCCATGCGCGCCATGGCCGTGGCCCCATTGGGAAAACTCTGCAGTTTGTCGGCACATCGCTCCCACAGCCCCAGTGCCGTGAGGACAGCCTTCACATGGATGCCCGCGGTGGATTTGAGCGGGTCGGGGATGTAGATTTGGCTGGCCTGTAGAAAGGTCTCCGCTAAGTGCGCGTTGGGGTCCTGGCTGGCCGCGCCCGCGCCCCACAGACCGCTCTTGTCGCTGCTCACCCGAGCAAGCCCCGTGCTCACCAGCCCCAAGGGCTGGATGGTGTTGGCTTGCAACCAGCCGCGTGCGCCCAGGTCCGTCAAAATACTTTGCGAAGAGATCATCAGATCGCAAGGCGGGGAGCCGTCTTCAAGGCGCTCTTTTTCAAAAAGATCGACCATGGCCCCCACCGCGCCAAAGCTCGCGTTCAACTGCAGTTGGGGCGATGATGGCGTTGAAGATGCTGCTGGCAGCGATCGGTTGATGAGCTCGCCCAAGGACAGCACCAGACTTTGGGCGGCGCCTGCGCTGATGATGCGCAAGTGCCCGCGCAGACTGGGTAAGGGTGGGGATGATTTCATGTGACGAGGTCAAACCAGTAAAGACGGCAGGGCTCGGGCACACTCGCATGGGGAGCACGACTCGAGGTGAACCCCAATCATAGGCGGTGTCTCAAGAGCCGGATGGGATTAGTTTTGGACGCCCATTTTTTTAACCACCTCACCCATGCGCTGAATGTCCAGCGCCAAATAATGCTCAAACTCAGCGCTGTCCAAATAGGCGATGGGAGACCCAGCGCCTTGGATGGCGTCGATCACCTTGGGGTCGGCGGCGGCGGCTTTGGCCGCGGCTCGAATTCTCTGAGCGAGAGGCTCTGGTGTGGCGCTCGGCACAAAAAGCCCCGACCACTGGGCATACTCGGCATTGAAGCCTTGTGATTTGAGGCTCGAGAGCTCAGGCAGTGCAGCCAAGGGGCTCGTCCCCCAGTGCCCCAAGGCGCGCAATTTGCCCGCACGGATGTGCTGCAGCACGGTGGCCGGTCCCGTGGAGACGGCATCAATTTGACCCCCCAAGAGGGCCACGACGGCAGGGCCTGCGCCACTGTAGGGGATGTGGTTGAGTTTGATGGCGCTGCCTTGAGTCAAGATCTCCATGGGCACGTGCATGGTGCCGTAGTTGCCCGAGGAGCCAAAGCTGATGAGGCCCGGGCGCTTTTTGGCGTCATCGATGAAGTCTTGCGTCGTCTTCCATGGCGAGTCGGCCCGAACCGCCAAGACGGTGGGGTCGGCGGTGTAGCGCGCTATTGCGCGAAGATCTTTGTGTTGGAACAGGGCACTGCGCCCGAGCACCCCATCGGCTGTGGGCAGCACGCTGTAAGACGACAGCGCCATGAGCAGCGTGTAGCCATCGGCTCTGGCATGGGCCACATAGGCCATGCCGATGCCCCCGCCCGCGCCGGGCTTGTTCTCAATGACCACCGGCTGGCCAAGCTCTCGACCCATGGACTCGGCCACGGGTCTGGCGACGATGTCGGCCACCCCGCCTGGTGGGAAAGGCACCACCATCGTGATGGTTTTGCTCGGATAGGCTGAGGCAGAAAGTGTTGTGTTGTTTTGCGCCCAAAGGGCAGACGTCAATCCCCACCCGAGTAACCAAAACGTGCATAAACGTGCAGTCCATGTGTGTTGCATCAAAGAGTCTTTCTAAAGATCTGCCATTATGACCTCGGTTTAGGCGTTGCAGTAGGGGGGCAAACCGGGGGCAGTGAGAGGAGGCTTTCCCATGGGCCCCAAAAAAGACCCCCAAGACCCGCCAACCGCCAATGACCCTGCGAGAAGCGGCCTCATGGACAAACCTGATCGACAAACGGTGAAGTTTTGATGACAATGGCCTCGCTAACGTCAGCTAACGTCAATCAGTCTGCACAATTTGAACGCCCTGGGGAACTCGGGATTGGTTTCAAGTACTTTTAAAAAAGAGGATTCAAGGACATGAAAAAACACCACACTTTTGCCCGTTTGGCGCTCGCCTTGTTGGGCTCGGCCTTGTTGCTGGGATGGGGCTCAGCCGCCCGCGCGGCCGACTACCCCAACAAAGACAAGCCCATCACCTTGATCGTGCCGTTTGCCGCCGGTGGACCCACCGACCGGGTGGCGCGAGATTTGTCCGAGGCCCTCAGAAAAAGCATGGGTGCCAATGTCGTCGTGGAAAACGACGCGGGTGGCCCCGGAGGCCTCATTGGTGCGAGCAAGCTGTTGCGCTCTAACCCCGACGGCTACACCTTGCTCGTGCACCACATTGCCATGGGGATTTTTCCCTCTCTCGTGAGGAATTTGCCTTTCAAAGTGGAGACGGATTTTGAGTACCTCGGGATGATCAACGATGTGCCCATGACCTTGATTGGTAAGCCGCAACTGCCGGCCAACAATTACAAGGAGTTGCTCACTTGGATTGCGGCCAACAAGGGTCACATCAACTTGGCCAATGCGGGACTGGCCAGTGCCTCTCAGCTTTGTGGCATGCTCTGGCAGGCCTCCATCCAAGTCGACATGACAACGGTCCCCTACAAAGGCACAGCTCCGGCCATGACCGACTTGATTGGTGGGCAAGTGGATTTGATGTGTGACCAAACCACCAGCACGACCACACAAATCGAGGCCAAGAAAGTCAAGGCCTTTGGCGTGACCACCCTCAAGCGGCTCAATATCCCCGCACTCAAAGACCTGCCCACCTTGGACGAGTTGGGTGACAAGGGTTTTCAAGTGACGATTTGGCACGGCTTGTATGGCCCCAAAGGCATGCCCGTCGACGTCATCGCCAAAATCAACGCGGGTTTGAAAGCGGCCATCAAAGATCCTGAGTTCATTAAAAAGCAAGAGGACCTCGGCGCCGTGGTGATCTCGGACAAACGCTCGGATCCGGCTGAGCACAAGAAATTTGTGGTCAGCGAAATCGCCCGCTGGAGCCCGGTGATCAAAGCCGCCAACGTCTACGCCGACTAAAAAAAAGCCCGCAAAAGAAGGCTTGTCTGGGTCTTGCAATGCCCCTGCCTGGATGAGGTGTGCTCAAGGGCCTAGGCAAGCCCCGCGCGGCTGGGTTTAAAATAGGATTTCGATTTTCAACAGCGCTTGATGTGCCCGCATTGAGCGCTGTTGTTCGTTTGATTCACCCTTACTTTTACTCCAATCAAGTCCATGGTTCAAATTCAAGTCGTCGAATTCAACGGCGCCATTCACGATGTCGAGGCCCTTGAAGGCCAAACCCTGTTGCAAGCCACCTTGGATGCGGGGATCGATGGGTTTGCAGCCGAGTGCGGGGGCTGTTGTGTGTGCGCGACTTGTCACTGCATGGTTGAGGCGGGGGCAGTGAGCCGACTGCCTGCAGCGGCGAGCGATGAGGAGCAAATGCTCGACTTCACCGCCGAGCCCCGCCAGCCCAACAGCCGCTTGGCTTGTCAGATCAAAATCACCAGCGAGATGGCGGGCATTCAATTTTTGATGCCCAAACGTCAATATTGAGTGGCTCGGTGCGCTCACGCGAGCGCCTGAGTCTCAGTAGCTGTAGACGCCGTGGCCGGTTTTGCGCCCCAGGCGCCCTGCAGCGACCATTTCTTGCAGCAAAGGAGCGGCTCGGTATTTGCTGTCGCGGTAGCTGTTGAAATACACCTCCATCACGGCCAAGCAGACATCGAGGCCGACCAAGTCGGCCAAGGCGAGCGGGCCGATGGGATGGTTGCAGCCGAGTTTCATCCCGTTGTCGATGTCCTCGGCCGAGGCAATGCCCTCTCCCAGCACAAAAAACGCCTCGTTGATCATGGGCACCAAGATGCGGTTGACCACAAAGCCAGGGGCATTTTTGACCGTGATGGGGGTTTTACCAAGACTGGCGGCAAAGGCGTGGACCAAGGCGTGGGTGTCGTCACTCGTTTGCAGCCCACGGATGACCTCGACCAAGGCCATCATGGGCACGGGGTTGAAAAAGTGCATGCCAATGAAGCGCTCGGGGTGCTGTGTGACGGCTGCCAGCTGCGTGATCGAGATGGAGGAGGTGTTGGAGGCGAGGACTGCGTTGGGGCGCAAATGGGCTTGGAGTTGCTCCAAGATCTTGATCTTGAGGGGCAAATTCTCTGTGGCGGCTTCAATCACCAAGTCGCACTGCTCAAACACCGCATAGTCCGTGCTGGTGTGGATGCGAGTCAAGGCGGCAGATCGCTCGCTTTGTGCGAGCTTGCCCTTGGCCACCAGTCGCTCCAAGCTCTTATCGATGGCGCCAAGCCCTTTGTCCAAGGCCGTTTGTTGGATGTCCACCATGTGAGCGCTCACGCCACAAACAGCGCACGCTTGCGCAATGCCCGAGCCCATGGTGCCTGAGCCAACGATGCCAACGGTTTGAATAGCCATGAGAGGGACTTTCTTGGGTGCGGCAGATGCCAGCGCATCCGCCAGGGGTCTGTGGGGGGGTCAAAACAAAAGAAACAAGCGGTGTTTGTGGTGAATTATAGGTCTTGGGCGCTCTCCCCTTTCTTTGCCTTTGGGTGAGCCCATGGCCTATGATTTTGAGCAGAATCGGGGTCAAAAAGTGTGTCTCTGGGGTCGAAATGGGGGGGTGCAAAACGTTACGGTCAGGCTATAATTCACCACCCTGACACTTGTCATTCGCTGTTTTGTCATCATTTCGAAGACCCGTCACCGCGCACAAGTTTTGGTGGGACAAGCCATGAATTCACACCCCAATCACATCGTTATCATCATGGACGGCAATGGACGCTGGTCCAAAAAGCGTCTCATGCCCCGAAGCGTGGGCCACTTGATGGGTGCTTCCAACTTGAGAACGGTGGTGAAGTCGTGCGTGCAAAAAAAGGTCAAACACCTCACAGTCTTTGCCTTCAGCACCGAGAACTGGCGCCGTCCTCCTGAGGAAGTGGCCACCCTCTTTGATCTCTTTGTGCGTTATTTGAAGACCGAGATCGCCGAGCTGCAAGAGCAAGGCATACGCTTGAGGGTCATTGGTGACCAGTCTGCGTTCACCCCTGAGCTTCAAGAGCAAATCAATTTGAGCCAGCGTCTGACCGCCCAAGGCACGGTGATGGACTTGACGGTGGCGATCAACTACGGTGGGCGCTGGGATATTTTGCAAGCCACCCGCGCTTGGCAAAACGCCCACCCCTACGAGTCCTTGGAGCAGTTGACCGCGGAGGGCTTGGAGCCCTATTTGTGCACCCACCCCTTGCCCGAGCCGGATTTGCTCATCCGCACGGGAGGTGAGTCGCGTGTGAGCAACTTTCTCATCTGGCAATGCGCCTACACCGAGTTGTACTTCAGCGAGGTCTTGTGGCCAGAGTTCGATGACCACGAGTTGCAAACCGCCATCGATTGGTATGCCCAGCGCGTGCGCCGCTTTGGCAAAACCGATGAGCAAATCAAGGGCAGCCTCGCCCATCAGCGCGGTGCGCTCCAGTCGGCTGTGAGCGCTGATGTCAGCCCTGCCGGTAACGCCACCCATTCGAGCAATTCGACCAATTCGACCACCACCCGACCCTTGTTTTTAAAATAAGTCCGCGCTCCCAGACCGCTTGAGGGTCTCACCCAGGGCAACGCTTGCTCATGGCCCCCGCTCACTACCAACTTACTACCAGCGCATCCTCAGCCCTTCCTCAGCCCAGAGCCCGGCTTGGGTCACGACTTAGCTCTTAGAATAGCGGCATGATCAAAATCAAAGAATTGCTGCGCCTGGAGCTCGCCCGATTGCTCGATCTCCAAGGCGAGGGTTTGGGCGCCAACGCCGCCTTTGAGAGCCCCAAGCTCGCCGCCCATGGCGACTTGGCCATCACCCACGCTTTGCAGTTGAGCAAAGTGCTCAAATCCAACCCACGCCAAATCGCCTTGGCGCTGCAAGAGGCCTTGCTCGCCAGCCCTGTCGTTCAAGCTTGGGTGCAAGACATTGAGATTGCCGGACCTGGTTTCATCAACTTGCGCCTCAAACCCGTTGCCAAACAAGCGGTCATTGACGAGGTCTTGAGGCAAGGTGCGGGCTATGGCACTCGAAGGGCCAACGCTGCTGACAAAAGACTCGACCAAAGCGGTGAAATGCGAGCCGATTTGGCGCCCTCACTGCTGGTGGAATTTGTCTCGGCCAACCCGACCGGTCCTTTGCACGTGGGCCATGGTCGGCAAGCAGCCTTGGGAGACGCTTTGTGCCGTCTCTTTGAGACCCAGGGCTACCGGGTGCACCGTGAGTTTTACTACAACGACGCGGGTGGTCAGATCGATAACTTGGCGCTCAGTGTGTCGTGTCGATTGCATGGCATCGAGCCCGACGACCCTGCCTGGCCCGCCGAAGGCTATCGCGGGCAGTACATCGTCGACATCGCCCGAGCGTACGAGGCCGGCGAGAGTGTGCAGTGCGACGACCGCGCGGTGGTGTCCCTCAAAGACCACCAGGACATGGCGGCCATTCGTGAGTTTGCTGTGGCTTACTTGCGACGCGAGCAAGACCTTGACTTGGCCGCATTTGGCTTGAAATTCGATCAGTTTTACTTGGAGTCGTCGCTCTACACGAGTGGTCGCGTCGAGCGCGCCGTCGAGCAACTCAAAGCGTCGGGCCACACCTATGAAAAAGACGGGGCCTTGTGGCTCACCAGCACCGCCTTTGGCGACGACAAAGACCGTGTCATGCGCAAAAGCGAGGGGGGATACACGTATTTTGTGCCGGACGTGGCCTACCATTTGAGCAAATGGGAGCGTGGGTTTCACCACGTGATCAA
The DNA here is from genome assembly GCA_903844385.1 of uncultured Burkholderiales bacterium. GTDB lineage: Bacteria > Pseudomonadota > Gammaproteobacteria > Burkholderiales > Burkholderiaceae_C > Limnohabitans. The sequence goes on along the minus strand of CAIMTJ010000125.1, from coordinate 1,826 downwards.
CATCCAGGGCTCAGACCACCACGGCACCATTGCGCGGGTGAGAGCGGGCCTTCAAGCGGTGAGTGATTTGCAAGGCTTGGGGATTCCCAAGGACTACCCGTCCTATGTGCTGCACACCATGGTGCGGGTCATGCGCGCAGGCGAAGAGGTCAAGATCTCCAAGCGAGCCGGCAGCTACGTGACCTTGCGAGATTTGATCGATTGGACCAGCAAGGACGCGGTGCGCTTTTTTCTCTTGAGCCGAAAGCCCGATACCGAGTATTTGTTCGATGTGGATTTGGCTGTCGCCAAGAACAACGACAACCCGGTCTACTACGTGCAGTATGCGCATGCGCGCATTTGTTCGATTTTGATCAAAGAAGGTCGCATGGCGCTCGTCCAAGAGGCCGCGGGTGCGCAAGGCGCCGAGTCGGCGCAGGAGCCTGGCGCTGATTTGAGTCCGCTCACGAGTGAAGCGGCTTTGGGGCTCATGCTGCTCTTGGCCAAGTACCCCGAGGTGCTGACGAGTGCGGCCAAGGATTTGGCGCCCCACGATGTGACGTTTTATTTGCGCGAGTTGGCCGCGAGCTACCACAGCTACTACGACCAGGAGCGGATTTTGGTGGAGGATGTGGTGGTGAAGAACGCGCGCTTGGCCTTGGTGGCGGCGGTCGCCCAAGTGCTCAGGAACGGTTTGTCGATCTTGGGGGTGAGTGCCCCTCAGGTGATGTGAGGCAACTCCCCTTTCTCGCTTGCTCGCGGTATGATGCACCTTGCTTGGTGGTGACGGTTGGCGCGGCGTCAACTGCCCCTGGTGACCCCCAGGGTACTGGAGCCACCGATTTGATTGATTTTTTAAACCCGGTTTGACCCGTCATGACATCATCCATCCGTACGCAAAGAGGAGGCACCCTGCTGGGGTTTATTTTTGGTTTGATCGTGGGGGTGGCGGTCTCCTTGGCATTGGCGGTCTACGTCACCAAGGTGCCCATTCCCTTCATCAACAAGGGCCTCACGCATTCGGCCGATCAAGACGCGAACGAAGACAAAAAGAACAAGGACTGGGACCCCAACGCACCGCTTTACAACAAGAAGCCGCCCACTAGCGCGCAAAGCCCTGACCAGGCGCCCGCGCAAGCGGCGGGCAAAGACAAGCCCAGCAGCGCGCCCAGCGCCAGTGGCACAACGCCCGGCACCACCAGCACACCTGCCCCTGCTTCTGGCGCGGGCGTGGCCTCCAAACCGGAGGCGAGCTCCAACCCCTTGTCCTCGGTGTTTGGTCCGGCGATCGGCACCAGCGAGTCCACCAACGCCTCCAACCCCGCGGGCGACAAGGCCGACCCCATGGCCGATCTGGCGCGCTCCAAGGCCAATGGCATCGATGCGTTTTTGTTTTTTGTGCAAGCCGGCGCCTTTCGCACCCACGACGAGGCCGATACCCAAAAAGGCAAACTGGCCTTGGCCGGGTTTGACACCACCTTGAGCGAGCGAGACCAAGGCGGCAAGACCATCTACCGCGTGCGGGTGGGGCCATTGAACACCAAGGACGAGGCGGACAAAATTCAGCAAAAATTGGCCGCCATGAAGGTCGACTCGGTGGTGGTGCGGGTGCAAAAATAGCCGTTTCTCGGGCAAGCGTTGCCGCGCGACAGATGCGCACGCTGGGCCACCCGCCTGAGCTCTCAAGCCCAGGCGGCCCGTTCGCTTGGGGTTTGGGGGTAGAGTCTGGGGTGGGTTGGTGGGCGAATCTTGCGCACGCAGCGCTTGCGCCCAAGACTCGACGCCTTCTTGGTTTGAAGAACACAGTTGAATCCTTAACAATCATGGTGAGAGGTGAATCGCAATGA
>CAIMTJ010000124.1 GCA_903844385.1 uncultured Burkholderiales bacterium | reverse complement strand
TGCACCCTGTGGCGCCAGGGGTGTTTTTCTCACCCGCAGCTTGCCAGCTGCTGCGCTCGGCGGATGTGGTGTTGGCGCTCGATTGGTATGACTTGGCTGGCGCTCTCAAGCAAGCTTGGGGGGCAGAACCCATTGGTTCTCAAGTGATTCAAGTCTCTCCCGATCAGCTCTCGCACCGCGGCTGGAGCATGGATTATCAAGGCTTGCCGCCAGTGGATGTGTACATGTTGTGTGAAACCGATCCAGTCGTCCCCTTGCTCCTCGAGAGCGTTAAAGCCCGAGCAAAAGTGAGTCCCTTGGACCGACAAACCCTGCCCGAGGCTGACCCCGAAGTCGTCTCCATCAGAGCTTTGGCGGACGCAGTGAACTTGGCCACCGAAGGCCTCGATGTTTGTTTTTCAGGCGTGCCTTTGGGTTGGAATGGACAGTATCGACACTTTAACCACCCGATGGAATACATCGGATTGAATGGTGGCGGCGGGATTGGGGCTGGGCCAGGGATCTCCATTGGTTCTGCTTTGGCACTCAAAGGCACGGGACGACTTCCAATTGGTATCTTGGGGGACGGGGACTTCATGATGGGCGTGAGCGCTATTTGGACCGCTGTTCACTATCACATTCCATGCCTGATCATCGTGGCCAACAATCGCTCTTACTTCAATGATGAAGTTCACCAAGAGCGTGTTGCCAAAGAGCGCTCACGCCCCATTGAGAACAAGTGGGTTGGGCAACGAATTGATGATCCTGATATCGATCTGGCCATGATCGCTCGAGCCCAAGGCGCTCTGGGCTTGGGTCCTGTGAAAGACTCGAAACAGCTCAATGCCGTGATCCAAGAGGGTATCCAAGCCGTTCAAGCTGGCAAAGTGTGCGTGATTGATGTGCGTGTACTGCCCGGCTATGACACCAATATGAGTGGATCCCAAGCCAGTCAAAAACGCTAATCAGACAAGGTCGATCAACCATGAACAAGCACCCCGACGACAATTACCATCACCTATTGCCAACCCAAAGAGATCTTTATTATGGGGGTGCTTGGCATCGGCCTCAAGGCGGCTATTTAGAAACCTTCAATCCAGCCACGGGCGAGAGCTTGGGCGCATGCGCAGATGGCAACACCAGCGATGTGGAGTTGATGGTGCAAGCCGCGCAAGAAGGTTTTAAAACCTGGCGAAAAATGAAACCCCTCGAACGCGCAGGTTTGATGAAGAAGGTCGCGACGGTTCTTCGGGACAATGCGGACGATTTGGCCATGATCGATGCGGCCAATTGTGGTAATCCTATTCGGGAAATGAAAAACGACGCCCGAGTTGCGGCGGCCATGATTGATTACTGCGCTGGGTTGGTGACTGAGGTCAAAGGTGAGACCATTCCGATGGGGCCTGATGTGGTGAACATGACCGTTCGCGAGCCTTATGGTGTGGTGGGCCGCATCGTCGCTTATAACCACCCCATCATGTTCACGGCGGGCAAAATGGGCCCCCCCTTGGCCGCAGGCAATGTGGTGATCATGAAGCCCCCCCATCAAGCACCCTTGTCGTCTTATCGGATGATGGAGTTGATTCACGGCATCATGCCACCCGGTGTGATCAACCTCTTGAGCGCAGACCGTGAAGGTAGCAGCGCCTTGGTGGCGCACCCCAAGGTCCCGCGTATTTCTCTCATTGGTAGTGTGCCCACTGGACGAGCCATTGCCAAAGCAGGGGCAGATCGCTTGAAACATGTCACCCTTGAGCTTGGGGGTAAAAATGCTTGTGTCATATACCCGGATGCGGATTTGGAAAAAGCGGCCAACGCCGCCATTGATGGCATGAACTTTACCTGGTGCGGGCAGTCTTGTGGCTCGACCTCGCGACTCTTTATTCACTCCTCAGTGTATGACCAAGTCATGAAGTTGGCTTTGAAGCGCGTAGAGTTTTACCAACCAGGCTTGCCCACCGACATGGCAACCACCATGGGATGCATCGTCTCCAAGCCTCAATTTGACAAAATCATGTCCTACATTGATATTGCCAAGAGCGAAGGTGCAACATTGGCTTATGGTGGATCGCGTCCAAGTTCTCCCGACTTAAGTCGTGGGTTATTCATTGATCCGACCATTTTCACCGATGTCAAGCAGTCGATGCGCATTGCCAATGAAGAGGTCTTTGGGCCCGTGCTCTCTGTGCTCAAGTGGGACAACGAGGAAGATCTGTTTGAGCAAATCAACTCTGTCGAATATGGATTAACCGGCTCCATTTGGACCACCAATTTGGCCAACGCGCACCGTGCAGCGTCGCGAATTGAATCGGGCTACATTTGGGTCAACAGCGTGAGCTCGCATTTTTTGGGTGCTTCCTTTGGTGGTTATAAGCAATCTGGCATTGGTCGCGAGGAGGGTGCTGATGAGCTGCTGAGTTTCTCGCAAGTTAAAAATATCAATATCACCCTCTCAACTTAATCACGTTTTTGGGGAGAAAACCATGATGAACCGCAAGAGTTTCTTGGCCGCTGGTTTGGCGTCGTTGGTCACACCGTTTGAGTTGATTCAAGCGCAGCAAAGTTGGCCCACCAAAAGCATCAAGTTCATTGTTCCCCTGACACCCGGAGGCTCCAATGATTTGTTGGCCAGGTTACTGGCTGAGAAAATGCAAATTGATTTTGGGCAAACTGTGGTCGTTGACAACAAGCCTGGAGCGGGTGGAAATATCGGCACTGAATTTGTGGCCAAACAACCGGCCGATGGCTACACCATTTTGTTGTCGGCCAACACGCATGTCATGAATGTTAACTTCTTTAAACAGTTACCTTACGACCCGGTCAAGGACTTCCAGCCCATTTCTATGGTGGGTCTTGTTCCCTTTGTTTTGACCGTCAATGCTCAGACACCGGTGAACAATCTCAACGAATTTTTATCGTTGGCCAAAGCGAAAGGCAATTTTTCGTACGGCACAGCCGGTATCGGTACACCGCACCATTTGGCTGCAGAGATGCTTAAATCCATGACGGGTATTGAGATGATTCATGTGCCCTATAAAGGGGCTGCTGGCATCGTTCAAGCCCTGCTGTCCAATGAAATCACCTGCACCATTGGCGCGATCAATTCCTTGATTCCGCACATCAACAGCGGTAAATTAAAGGCCATTGCTGTGGCTTCAAACAACAGAACCAGTTTGTTGCCCGACGTGCCATCTATTGCGGAGGCGGGACCCTTGCCCGGATATGGCCTCGATGTGTGGGCCGCGGTGCTGGCCCCAGCCGGCACACCTCGAGTCGTGGTGGATCGTTTGAACACTGAAATTGTCAAAATCATCAATGATCCACAAGTCATCAAAGAGCGTCTCTTTGTGGCTGGAATCGAGCCCATGACCAGCACACCGGAGCGTGCCATGGAGATCATTAAAGCGGATTTGGTGAAGTACTCAAAAATTGCAAAGATGATCAATATCAAACCTGAGTAAGGTCTGCTTTTTTCACTGCAAGTGCTTGAGTCTTGCTCGCCAAGCGCTTTCAATCTCAGGGTTTTTGCAGTGCAGCGGCAACTCCCCGCTTAGGATGCGGGTGATATTTTCCTCCCCCGCCTTGCCAAATGAGAGGAACACATCTTTGGTGTGGCCCACCATGTGAGGGGTCAATATCACATTGTCGAGCGTTCTCAAGGGACTGTCGTTGGGAAGGGGCTCAATCACAAAGGTGTCGAGAGCCGCGCCAGCAATCTTTTTGTTTTGAAGTGCATGGTACAAAGCTGTCTCATCAATGGCTTCACCTCTCGAGGTATTGACCAAATAAGCGGTGGGCTTCATGAGTGAGAGCGTGCGCTCATTGATCATGCCCTTGGTCTCTGTAGTGATACTGACAAATAAACCGACGATATCGCTTTGACGCATCACCGTATCCAAATCCGTCATCACCACCCCCTTGGGTGCATCCTTTTGATGCACGTAAGGGTCGTAAGCCAATAAGTTGACACCAAAACCTGCCAGTCTCTCAACAACGCCTTTGGCAATGCGCCCCAAACCCACCAAACCGACGGTACGCCCGAGCATCATGCGTGCCCACATGTCAGTGGGGTTGGGCTTGGGTCTAGCCCGCTCGCCTCGCATCACCGCTTGGGTGGCTTGGGGGTTGTACATGAGCATGAGCATGAGCATCACCGTCGCCTCAGACATGCCAAGAAAATTCTCGGGCGTGGCTCCATGTCCAACAATGATCCCCAATTCATTGGCGGCGTCTGTATCGACTGTCTCTAAACCAATCGTTGGGTTCACAATTCCACGCAATCTTGGCGCATACGCCATCATCTCGCGCGTGCAAATATTTCTGGTGGAAAACATGGCCACTTCTGCCCTTGAGAACCATTGGTCCCAGTGCTCTTTGGGGAAGGATACTTTTTCACCGGGCCTTGACTCAGGACCTCTGATGACCTCAATCCCACGGGCCTCAAGACGTTGGGTGATCTCGTTGAAGACGTCGACCAACATGAAATCTTGCGGAATAAATACGGTACGTCCTTTGAAATCCATGCTGCTCACTCCGGTTTGATGTTGGTGGACTTGACGACCATCAACCATTTTTCGTACTCTGCGCTCATGAGTTTGCGCATCTCTTTGGGGTTGGTTGTGTTGATGTCAAAACCGGCAATGGCCAAACGCTCTCGTACTTCGGGCGTGCTCACAATGAGCCTTTGTTCTTCGGACAGTTTATTCAAGATGGCCTCGGGTGTACCGCCGGTGGCCATCAACCCAAACCAATACACGGCTTCATACCCGGGGACCGTTTCGTTGACCGTGGGCAAATCTTTCAAAATGGGATTTCTTTGATGCTCACCCAAGGCGATGATGCGAATTTTGCCACTGGCAAATTGCGGTAGCATGGAGTTCAAAGCGCCAAAGACCACTTGAACTTGATTGGAGATGAGGTCCGTCAGCATGCCCGCAGCGCCTTTATAAGGGATGTGGACCATTTGTGTGCCTGTCGTGTTCAAGAAAAGTTCAGTAAAAAGATGATGCGGCGTTCCAATACCTGGTGTTGCGTATGACAACTTCCCCGCATTTTTCTTGGCATAAGCGATCAGCTCGGCCACATTTTTGATGGGCAAACTGGTCGCCACCGCGATGCCCAGCGGAAGCGTTGCACCAATACCGATGGGAGCGAGATCTTTGTTGAAGTCATAGGTGATATTTTTAGACACCAAGGGCGCCATGGTCAATCCATTTTGTGCCAGCAAGAGTGTGTAGCCATCAGGTGCCGCTTTGGCCACAAAGTCGGCACCGATGTTCCCTCCTGCCCCCGGGCGGTTGTCCACAATGACAGGTTGGCCCATGCGCTCGGTGAGTTTTTGTGCTATTTCTCTGGCATAGACATCATTACCCCCGCCAGGCGTGAAGGGAACAACGATTTTGATGGGTCGGGTGGGGTAATCTTGGGCGTTGACACTCAATAGGCATGTGCTGAGAAACAAGGAAAAAACCATGATGAGCAATGGCGATTTCTTGTGTTTTTTCAATGAGCATGGCGTCATGTTCTTTCCTTTTGTGTTTTTTATCGGGTGATCAACTCATCAGATACAGTAAATATCCACCATGGAGGGTAAATAGTCGTTTTGAATGATGGTTTTCTTTGTTGCTATTCGCCAAGTCTCAAGGTGTTGACGCCAGGTGTAGTGCGAAGTGCCAAATAGCATGAATGTTTTTTTACTGCGCGGATCAAAGACGTGACAACTCCAAGCGCTCTTGGCCTGAATTTCACCGGGCTTTGAAGCGTCCTCAATCAAAAGGTTGGCGCTCAAATGAGTGGTTCTTCTGAGTGGCACAGAGGCAGGGGATTTGCGCGAGACGATCCTCGCGACTCGGTCTTCAAGGCCCGCGCGGGAGTTGTAATAAATATGGGACAACTGGGTCTGATGATCGGTGACCAACTCTTCCTCACTCAACCAAGCAGGAACCCAATACTCACAATCGCTATCGAAGAGTTCAAGCCATTCTTGCCAGCGTTTTTCATCCAAATAACAGTGGTCTTTTGCGATCAAATGTTGGGCCAGCAGCAGTGCTGATTGAGTTGCCTCATTCATAGGTTTTCCCCCCTTGCACACCAGCCTTCATCATTCTGGCCCACTCTCTATAGATCGGATGAAAACTCGATTCAGATTGCACCATGAATCCGGCATCCACACTGGCGCGAGGACTAAAGCCAAGTGCCTTTGCGGTTTCACTGGCACCTTCTTGCACGCTCATCATGCCTCTGGCGTGACCTTGCAGCCAGTCAAGTTTTGACGATTCAAATCCAGCTTGACAAGTCTCATAGGTGATCGTGTCATCCGGTGTCGCTAAGCCGCTGACATTAAAGAAATCTTCAAATTGTCTCAGCCGCCACGCCCTTTGAGCAGCTGGCTCGCCAATCGGTGCCAAGCACCAATAGCGCAGCTCGGTGCGGTTGACCGCCAGCGGTCTAAAGGTGCGCATCAGCAGGGAAGTGGAGTCGGCAATTTGCAAATTCGGGAAGATGGACATATTGCGCATCTTGAGCATCCATTGGGCTTTATCTTTGCCCAATCGTTTCTCAATCGCCTCAATGCTGGGGTAAATGGGGCGTTTTTTGACTTCGGCTTGATTGAGCCAAATCAAGGTGTGGCCATTCTCAAATTGGAAGTCGCCGCCGTTTTGAGAAAACCGCTTTTGCCAATCGAATTGTTTGGCTTCGATGTTGCCCTGTCCCATGGCTCTTTTGGCCATTAAATCCAAGAAGCCGACATGCGTGGAGGTCAAGTGATAGGCATCGGTGCCGTTTTCAAGTTGTAATTTCCAATTGCCTTCGTAGGCAAATTCAATGTTTCCAGGAATGAACTCCATGCCATGCTCGCCTTGGTCCATGGCCAAATCGATGAAGAACTTGAGTTCTCCCAAAAAATCTTCCAGCTCGGGCACATCGGGGCTGAGGCTGCCAAAAATGAGCCCTTTGTAGACGGCTATTTTGCCAATGGGGATCAAGTCGTGTGACTCAGTATCAAATGCTGGAGCGTATTGCGCATGCTCTTTGTCTTTGATGTCCGCCAATTTGCCGTTGGAGCCGTACACCCACCCGTGGTAAGGGCAACTGTGGTACTTGTTATTGCCTTTTTCAGTGCGAGTGAGTTGGGAGCCTTTGTGACGACAAGCGTTGATGAATGCCTTGATTTCATTGGAGCCGTCGCGCGTGATCAGTATCGGCGAGCGCGCAATATAGGTCGATATCCAATCGTGAGCCTTCGGTATTTGGCTTGTGAGTCCTAAAAAGGACCATGTTTTGTTAAAAATATGCTCGATCTCTAATTCAAATACTTGAGGATCAGCGTACACATTCTTATGGACACGAAAAATACCCTCTTGTGGCCTGTCATCCACGTAGTGATGGGGATGGATTGGTTGAGCTGAATTCATGGCGATCCTCAGTCCAAAAGATCGGGTTGTTCGATCAGTATTTTGTCCATCAAAGGTGTCAGGCTGTACCACCCGGACTGATGGGAGCCCACTTGACGGCTCGCCAGGAGAGCCGTTGCAGGGTCAATTTCAACAGGAACGCCAACGGAGCTGGCCAAAAAGAACTGTTCAAATGCTCGCTCCATGCGGATGAACCAAAACACGGCTTCTTCTAAGCTGTGACCCACTGTAAAGACACCGTGATTGCGGCAAATGACCGCTTTCTTCGAGCCCAGTGCATTGGCGATGCGTATGGCCTCGGAATCACTGGCCGCGACCCCGTCGTAGCCGTCGTAGAGCGCGTGGTCTTCATAGAATGAACAGGCTTCTTGACTGATGGGCGGCAGCGTGCGACCCAGCGTTGCAAAAGCGGTTGAGAATCGGGAATGAGAGTGAGCCGCAGCAATGACATCAGGGCGCAACCGATGAACGCTCGAGTGGATGGCATAGGCTGCCGCATTGATGGTGTGATGGCCTTCTTTGATGTGACCTTCATGGTCAACGAGCACCAAATCGGAAACCTTGATTCGACTAAAGTGAACACCCAATGGGTTGACCCAAAAGTGGTCCGTGAGGATAGGGTCACGAACGGTGATGTGTCCACCGATTCCCGACTCCAATCCATGAAGTGCAAAAATTCGATAGGCTGCGGCCAAACGTTGTTTTCTGTGAAGACGCTCCTCTTGGGGTGAGGCGAACTCGGGCATGGGCGGCCACTTCAAACCATCTTTGACCAGAGTGAGTCCCAATTCTTTTTCGCTATGGCCCATATTGATATTCCTTGGTCTATTGTTTTACGCAATGAGTGAGTTTTCAGTTTAGAAGTTTGTGCTGTCCACATCAAGCTTGATTGATCAATCAACCAGGGTGGTTAATTCCCTCATAGGGGTCGGTGAATTGCGCTCGCGGCCTGATTTCAAAACCCGCGAGTCTTTGCTCCAGGATATGGGCAACCCACCCTGCGCTCCTGCCCAATGCAAAGAGAGCGCCCGCTGTTTGAGGTGCTAAATTCAAGGACCGGCTGATCAAGACCAATCCAGTTTCAATATTAGGGTAAATACTGCATTTGTTTTCCAGCGCTTGCAAAGCCTTCAAAATCGATTGAGTCGGCAAGTGATAGGGCCCGTTTTGATGCGCTAACTTCATGAGCACTTTTGATCTGGGGTCGCCAGATGGATAAAGTCTGTGGTTAAAGCCCTCAAGGCGCTGACCTTGTTCAATTTTCTCCAATACCTTGGCCACCACATCTTTGGGCTGTGGAGATGAAGAAAAGAGTGACTCCACGCGATCGCAGCCTTTGCCGATCCCATAATGCACATCCAGGGCCGCGCTGATGCATGAATGAAATTGAGCGCCCCAAGAGGCCGCAATGCGAGCAGCAAACGTTGCAGGGTTGAGCTCATGATCTGCCACCAAGACCAAGGCGCTGTTGAGCGCACAAATCACCACCGGGTCTGCTGCCAGTCCCAAGCTTCTGGCCAATGTATGGGCGATGGATTCACCGGCGAGGGGCATCACATATGATTTTGTGGGCCCCAAGAACCCAAAAACACCGGTCATTGCACTGATCAAACGCCTGGCCGACATGACATCGGTGCGTGCCAACTCGTTGAGAGCAAGGGGTGTGCTCTCCGATATCCCCATGCTCATGGTCGCTTGAGCCAATAATTGCAATATATGAATATGGGGATGAACTTGAAAGATGGCTTCAAGGGATTGCGGCACAGTGCTGGGAATGTTTTCGTTTTGCCAAACAGTCGACTCTTCATTCCAGTGGCCCGTCCATAAATAGTCAGTCACGACTTCAAATGGCGTGTTTGAGCGAACAATGTCGGTGGCCAAGCGCCTTCTGTAGCGCGGGCCATCGGGTGTGATGGCCGTGATTGACGACAAAATCACCGGGTCACCCCAACGCATGGCCCCTGCGGCGACGGGTCCGTGACCCGCGCGAGCTGAGCTTTTCGCTCTTAAGCGCTTGATATCTTCAAGGGCGTAGTGGCTGACTGCGTTGCCATTGAGTTTGATGCACCGGATCAAGCCTCGACTCACATAGGAGTAAAGGGTTGAGCGCTTGACTTGCAAGATATCCAGCGCCTCTTCGCGCGTTAAATAGTCCAGTGTGGGTGTCTTGGCCGAGCTTGGAGGCAACACTGAGAAAGTTTGCTTTTCATTCATGGGCTTGTGGGTTGCAATTGGGCATGAACTTGCTTAGGCGCGGTATAAGTATGTCTTTTTGACTTTATGGGCAATGGATTGACTAAAAAATAGGTCAATACCCTAGGGTCTGGGGGACGTGGAGGCCATGCAACCATTGCGAGACTTGACGCCGCAGGATGGCCCCAACCTTTAGAAACCAATTCAACAAGCAAAACGCCCCTTCAAAAAGGGGCGTTGAATGCGTTGGCGCGCAAGTTAGGACTTCAAAGCGCGTGAAGGGCGCTCCAGTGAACCGCTCGATGGATTCTCGCCAGTCCTTGTGTGCACGAAGGAGGGCAGTCCCAGCGCTTATTTTCTGACAAGCGCTTGGGGCACACCGTGAAGTTACTTGAATCCAGTCGGTAATACCACGCCACCCATCACGGATTGCGCAATTTTAAAGAACACATCGGTGTTGTCCATCACACCCGTGAAGCTCCAAGCACCCAAGCCAAATGCCGATAGTGGGATGTCGGTGGCGGTGTGCACCGCATCGCTACCCGGCACTTGACCGGTCACCATGAATTTGCCGTCCACATCGCGCTTGGTTGAATCGGCAGGATAGGCGTTCAGCGGTGCTTGTTTCACAAAGGGCTGTTGAGAATCCTGGTTGGGAAACTCATTGGCTCTCCAGTCTTCAAAGCGATCGGGATTGGCGCCGTATCCCACCAAAAGTCGGCGATCGATGTTGGTGGCTTGGGGGTAGCCATCGGGGGCCATGGTGTACTTCGGAAAGCCCGCATCGGCGTAAATTCCCACCACTTTGTCGCGCAAGTTCGCTGCCCCACCGGCTTTGCCCAGCTCGATGAGTTGCGCGTCACTCACCATGGAGCCCCCAATCAAGGCGGCGCCAGCACACTCGTGGTCAGCTGTCACGATCACCAAGGTGTCTTTGTGTTTTTTGGCGTAGTCTTGAGCGCGGGCGACGGCTTTGTCAAACTCAAGGGTGTCCAAAATCCAACGCTCGGTGTCCATGTTGTGGGCTTGTTTGTCAATGGAGGCCCCTTCGACCATCAGCACAAAACCATTTTTCTTGGTGGAGAGGACTGCCAAGGCTTTGTCGGTCATTTCATCGAGCATGGGTTGATCAGGCAGACCGTAGTCATCCACCACCTTGGTGCCCGAAGAGGTGGCTTGACCGCGGCGTCCATCAATTTTGTCCAACGCCACATTCATGTTTGAGAAAGCAAAGAGTCCCAAAAGGCGCTCGGTGTGCGAAGCGTCCAGGCTTTGGAGTGCGCTGCGTGTGGGCGCGTAGGCAAACCCAGCTGTTTGAAAGTCAGCAATGAGGTCGCGGCCTGTATCGAGCTTGCCAGGCTTGGCGCCCCAAGCTTTGGAGATCAACGCGGTGTGTGCATCTGTACTTGAAAACGCATAGTCGCTTTTGTCGCTGCGTGCTGAGCCGGGTGTGCTCGCTGGTAAAAACCATTTGCGCCCACCCCCCATGAGGACGGTGAGTCCAGACAAATCACGGTCATCCAAGAACTGGTCCACGATGCCTGTTCCTGCGCCGCGGTTGCTGGTGTGAACCGCGTTGGCTGCGGGGGTGGCATCAAAGACGTCAGCGGTCGTGACCACGCCCAGAGCTTTGCCTTGGGTGCGGTGCAAATACTCGCTCAAATACTCAATGCGCGGGTTGTCAAAGACGTCCAGGGTGTCATCAGGAAAGACACCTTCTTCGTTGTTGTTGTTTTTGTTGCCGGAAACGTAAGAGGACATGCCCGGTGCTGAGTCGGTGATGATCGAGTTCAGTGACGAGGTCTTCACCATGCCAGTGACTGGGAAAGAATCCATGGCGAGCGGGTTGATGACTTTACCCTGGGCGTAACCACCGCCCACAATGCGAGCCGCAGTGCGATGGGCCGCACCCATGCCGTCCCCGAGCAGGATGATGATGTTTTTGACCTTTTGGCCACCAACGCTCAAGGGCACGACTTCAAAGTTACCCTGGGCGAACACGCTTTGACCATCACTTTGCTCGGCTTTGACGCTCAAGGTGTGCACGCCAGGCGCGCTCACACTGAAGGCGCGGGAGGAGGCAATGGTTGCATTTCTGGCGATCTTTGGTAAGCACCCTGTGCTGCAGTCTTTGAGACTGACTGGGAGTTTGACCGGTTTTTGATCGACCATGAATTGCACGGAGGTGATGCTTTTGCTCGCATCGTCGGGGGCAATGGTGGCTTGCAGATCAAAGCGCTGACCGGGTAGAAAGCGCGCAATGACAGGTGCGGCTTGTCCACTCGCAAAAAGCTCGCTTGGAGGCGTCAAGCGCGTGACGCTGGGGGCGGCAGTCGCACTGGCCATGAAGCCGCTGCCAATGACGGTGGCCACCCAAAGGGGTAGGAGGGAGCGTCGAGCCTGGGCTCGGGTTTGAGTTGAGGTTTCGATCATGATGAAGACTTCAAAAAAAAGAGTTGAAAAAATGAAAACGCGAAATTCAAAAATAAGCCCCAAGCCCCAAGCCCCTAGTCCTTAACCGTCTTTGCCCTCGGTCTTGATCTTGGTGTCACTGCTCAATACATTCACGGACACGGGAGAGGCGAGGAGTCGAATCCAGGAGACCTCCCCGCGGTTGTTTTCTTGACGACCGATATCGAGCGTGCCTTCTAGGCGCAGGGGACCTTCTTGGTGGGCGATGAGAAGATTGGTTTGGGCCGGCGCTAATTTGACGAGCACCGTGCTCACGGGTAAGTCATTGGCTGGGCCGTCATCGTCTTCATTGACCTCCAAGGCTTGGGGGGCCAAGAGAAATCGGCCCTTTTGCAAAAGGTCGGTTTTGACCATGAAGCCGCGAATCGCCACCGCTTGACCCGCCAAGGCCAAAGCTTTGGGGGAGAACTGCATGCCTTTGGGGCCGATGGGGGAGAGAAAAAACTCTTGAAAGGTGATGGTCGTGGCTTTGGCCGATTGAACCAAGGGGGCGGAATCTGTGGTCGCACTTTTGAGATCCTGCGCCAAAACGCTGGTCAGGCCCAGGGGCAGTGTGAGGCTCAAGGACAGGAGGGTCTTGAGCATGGGGGTGAAGGTGGGGTGCAAAGGTGTGGACTTCATGGGTTGTGTGCAGGGTCTTGTCCTCGTCAAAGCGCCAAGGCACAGAGACGACTCAATCCGCACCAGCTCAGGCCAACGATCGCATCCATGGCCTGAAGGGTACTGAGCCATCATGGCGGTTCAATGTGAAAGTTCGATGACAAAATCAAGAC
>CAIMTJ010000123.1 GCA_903844385.1 uncultured Burkholderiales bacterium | reverse complement strand
GCCATTTCACCCCAGCCAAGCACTTTGGTTTTGAAGGGGCGGCTTGGTATTGGCACTTCGTGGACGTGGTGTGGTTGGGACTTTATATCCTGGTGTATTGGATGTGAGTTTGGGTGGGCTGACTTGAAGCCCGCTTTACAAAGGGGCTTGAAGCTCGAGTTTTTTGCAGGTGTTGCCGTGTTCTTGATGGAGTGCGGCAACACTTTTTGTTTGGGGGCATGGCGTGAGTGAGCTCACCTTGAGCTTGTGTGCCCCATGGGTGCGCTCATCTGGGCCGCTCAAGGCGCTCACTGACCGGGCTTGATCCCCGTGGGTTCAATCCAGCCCATTTTCCAGCTGATCAAGATGCAGACAAAGAGCAAGACCGACAGCCCCACGCGGGCGGCCAAGGCCCAGGCCATGTTGCTTGACCTCTTGGCGTTGTCTTGATCGAGGCCTTCGGGCGTTTCAGGGCTCGAGTCTTTGCCGCGTTTGCCCTTGAGCATGAAGAGCATGGCACCCGCCAAACTGAGCAAGATGAGAGCAAATGCAATCGATACAAAATAAGTCATGGAAGTGATTATCGCGTGAAAAACCTGCCTGCGTCATGGCTTGAGCGTCATCCATGGATTTTGAAGGCCGTGGTGTGGGGCGCTTGCGCGTTCACGATGGCGGCGACGTGCTCACTCGGGCAGTGGCAGTGGTCGCGTGCCGAGCAAAAATGGGCGCGGCAAGAACACATCGAACTAGCCCGTTCACTCGCGCCCATGAGCCAAGAGGCTTATTTGGCCTTGCCAGACTTGAGCGATGCACTTGATCGCCGTGTGGTCTTGAGGGGTCAGTGGTTGGCAAAGGACACGCTCTACCTCGATAATAGACCTTATGCAGGACGGGCGGGATTTTGGGTGCTGACACCCTTGGTGTTGAACGCCAAACGAGCGGTGTTGGTCCAGCGCGGTTGGGTGCCTCGCGACCCAGTTGATCCGCTCAGGCTGGCGGCGCTTGAGACACCACCCGGGGAGGTGCAAGTGCTCGCGCAGGTGAGCTCTGGCCCATCCAAGATGTTTGAGCTGGGTGGCGCTTCGAGCCGTGAAGGCTCAGCCGAGAGTCATTTTTCTCGCATTCGCACCAATGTGGATTTACCCGCCTTGGCGACTGAGTTGTCCTTGCCACTCGAGGGTCATGTGATTGAGATCGATGAGAGTGCCCCCGATCTGATCCGCGACTGGCCAGTGGTGGCCGACACGGCGTCTCGCAATGTGGGTTATGCGTTTCAGTGGTATGCGCTCAGTGCGCTTGCTTTTTTTCTATGTGTTTGGTATCAAATCATTCAACCGCGTCGACATGCAAAACGAAAACTCTAAGCCCCGTGCTGACTCTCATGCGTTGAGCGAGGGTGACTCGCCGTTGGAGCTGAGTGTGCACGGTATGTCGCCCCCACCTGAGAGCGCTCAAAGCGGCGAGTCGGGCGTGGGAGCGGGCCTGGCACCCAAGCGCTCGAACTGGGTGCTGTGGCTCATGTTGGCTTTGTGTGCGTCGCCCGTGATCGCCTCGTATGTCACCTATTACTTCATCCGACCCCAGACCCTGAGCGTGAACGGTGAGTTGATCAGTCCCACCGTCTCGCTCCCCCAGGTGACGGTGCGTGACGAGTTCTCTAAGCCCTTGGCGCTTGAGTCGCTCAAAGGGCAGTGGCTGTTGATCAGTGTGGCCCCCATGGCGTGCGAGAGTGCTTGTCAGCAACACTTGTATTTGCAGCGCCAACTCATCGCCAGCCTCGGTGCGGAGAGCGACCGCGTGGACTGGGTGTGGCTGGCCTATGGCAGCGCAGACTTGGCCCCCCAAGTACGACCCGGTCTACAAGAGGCGAGGGTGCTGCGCATGGATGAGCAGGCCATCCAAGCGTGGTTGAAACCTGGGGCGGGGCACGCTTTAGAAGACTATTTTTACCTGGTCGACCCCCAAGGCCAGTGGATGGAGCGATTTTTGATTGGTCAAGAGGTCTCGCAATTGGCCAATATCAAAAAAGATCTCGTGCGTTTACTGAGGGCCTCGGCCTCTTGGGACCGAGCTGGGAGGTAGAGCATGATCAGCCACAGTGCCTTGGATTGGAAACCGCTGCTGCCCTTGATGCTCACTGCTTTGAGCTTGGGAGCAGGCGTGCTGGCCTTGGCGTGGCTCAAGATGGAAAGTCGCTTGAGCCTGCGACAACGCCTGGGCGTGGTGAGTGCGGTGACTTTGTTTTTGTGTTTTGATTTGATTTTGTTCGGTGCCTACACCCGGTTGAGTGATTCAGGCCTGGGTTGTCCAGACTGGCCTGGCTGTTATGGTCATGGCTCACCCTGGGGTGCGGGTGCGGCGATTGATGAGGCCCAGGCGGTGATGCCCACTGGCCCCGTTACCCTCAAAAAAGCCTGGATTGAGATGATTCACCGCTACGCGGCCATGACGGTGGGTTTACTCATCTTGGCGATGTGTGTGGTGAGTTGGTGGCAACTGTACCGCCATCGCGTCGCCGCGGTCACACCGCCCGAGCAAGACCTCGACCTCAATGAAGCCTGGTCCACGGCGCGCTGGAGCACGCTCACGCTGTGTTGGGTTGTGGTGCAAGGCCTCTTTGGTGCGCTCACCGTGAGCTCGCGCCTGTATCCCGCCATTGTCAGTTTGCATTTGCTCGGCGGCATGATGCTGCTCACTCTATTGAGTATCCAAACGTTCAAGCTGCAAGGCACCACGTCGAGAAGCTGGCTCACTCGCTTGGGTCGAGTTCAAAGTGGGCCAGGCCAGGCCTTGTCTGCGGCTCGCGGGTGGTGGGGTGTGTTGGGGTTGGGCTTGCTGCTGCTGTGGATACAAATGGCGCTTGGCGCATGGGTGTCGACCAATTACGCGGTGCTCGCTTGCCAGACCTTTCCGTTGTGTCAAGCACAGTGGTGGCCAGAGATGAATTTTGCCCAGGGCTTTGAGATTTGGCGCCCATTGGGCTTGAGCGCCGATGGGGGTGCCATTGATTTTGCTGCCCTCACTGCCATCCATGTGGTGCATCGTCTCGGGGCGGCTTGCGTGCTGCTGGGCTTGTCATGGGTGGCATGGCAGTTGCACCGACAAGGTCGAGTGACCTTGTCACGCTCTTTGGTGTTGCTCTTGGCTTTGCAGATTTTGAGTGGTGTCTCCAATGTGGTGTTAGAGTGGCCCTTGTTGGGTGCGCTCTTGCACGTGGGGGGTGCTGCGGCCTTGGTCCTTTGCTTGACTTGGGGCGGGTTGCTCGCGCCCCGAGCTGTCGTCTGCGAGGCCTGAGTGTTTTTATCGGTCTTCCCCTCTCCCAACCCTTGTTCATCACCATGAGTTTGATTGCCTCTGAGATTTTGCCGCGCTGGCGACAATTCAATTCCCTCACCAAGCCGCGGGTGATCCAACTCATCGTCTTTTGTGCGCTCATTGGCATGGTGTTGGCGGTGCCTGGTGTGCCCAGTGGCGATCAAGTCGCTTTGGCCGCCTGGGGCTGTTTGGGGATTTGGTTGGTCTCGGGCGCTGCTGCGGTGTTCAATTGTTTGGTGGAAAAAACCATTGACGCCAAAATGAAACGCACGTCTTGGCGGCCCACCGCGCGAGGGGAGCTCTCAGACTGGGAGGCCTTGGTGTTTTCTTGCGTGTTGTGCGCTTTGGGCTCGGTGGTGCTCTATGTGAAGGTCAATCCCTTGACCATGTGGCTCACCTTTGCGACCTTTGTTGGCTATGCGGTGATTTACACCGTGATTTTGAAACCCCTCACCCCGCAAAACATCGTGATTGGCGGGGCCTCGGGCGCCATGCCGCCGCTCTTGGGGTGGGCGGCCATGCGCGGGGACGTGGGCGCAGAGGCTTTCATTTTGTTTTTGATTATTTTTTTGTGGACGCCACCGCACTTTTGGGCCTTGGCTTTGTACCGGGTTGAGGACTACCGAAAGTCAGGTTTGCCCATGTTGCCCGTGACCCATGGCAATGAGTTCACGCGGCTACAGATCTTGCTCTACACCATCATTTTGCTCGCCGCGTGTTTGCTGCCCTTCATGTACCAGATGAGTGGCTGGTTGTATTTGGTGAGTGCCTTGGTGCTGAGCTTTATGTTTTGTGCCTACGCCTGGAAGTTGTGGCAACACTATTCGGATGAGTTGGCCAAAAAGACCTTTCGTTTTTCATTGATCCATTTGAGTTTGCTGTTCTTGGCGATTTTGGTCGATCACTATGTCAAGGACTGGTTTTGAAGAACAAAAAACCCCGGGCGTTCAACTTGAAGCTCGAGTGCACTGGAGTAACCCGATGACCATCCCTTTGAGTCGAGGCGTGCAGCCCCAAGCCGCGGGCAGATGCAGCGTTTTGCGCAGTATGTGGCGAGCGTTGGCGCCCTTGGCCACCATGGTGCTGGGCTTGTCTTTGCTCGCTTGCTCGGACAAGCCGGTGAGCTTCAATGCCATTGACATCACGGGTGCCGATTACGCCAAAAACCTGTCGTGGACTGACGCCAAAGGCCAAGCGCACCAACTCTCTGACTTCAAGGGCCAAGTGAGCTTGGTCTTCTTTGGCTACACCCAGTGCCCCGACGTGTGCCCCACCTCCATGGCCGATATGAAGGCCATCAAAACCAGCTTGGGCGAGCTCGGGGCGTTGGTGCAGGTGGTTTTTGTCAGTGTGGACCCTGCACGTGACAGCCATGCCGTCTTGGACGACTATGTGGCCAATTTTGGTCCTGGATTTTGGGGGGTGAGTCCGCCCATCGATGAGCTCAAAGCCTTGGCCAAAGACTTTCACGTTTTTTATCAACGAGTCAATGGACCCACGCCCACGAGTTACACGATGGAACACACGGCTGGGTATTACATCTATGACAAGAACAGCCGGCTGCGACTGTTCGCGCGCTTTGGCTCATCTCAAGAGGCGATGATGGCCGACATTAAAACCTTGCTCAACCAGCACTAGGCCCTCGCAAACCTTTGGGTTCAGTCTCTCAAGATCAGTGCCTCATGGTCAGTCTGGTCTTGAAGCAGAAATAAGCGGAGTGTTGGAGTCTTCTTGCGGTTTGACTCAATTGCTGTCTTTGAGTCCAGCCGACTTCACCACCGACTTCCACATCCGGATCTCTTGGCTGAGTTGGAGTTGAAACTCTTTGGCGCTGGCGTTCTCGATGCTCGCGCCTTCACCCACGAGGCGCGTGTGCAGTGGCTCCTGAGCTGAGGCGGCATTGATGGCGGTATTGAGTTTGTCGAGGATGGCAATGGGTGTGCCCTTGGGTGCCAAGACGCCCCACCAGGTCGACAAATCCAAGTCCTTGATGCCCGCCTCTAAGCTGGTGGGGGTATTGGGAAACAGCGCCAAGCGCTTGGCGCCCGTCACCGCAATGAGCTCCACGCTGTTTTGTCGGATGTAGGGCAAGATCGTGGGCACGGTGGAGAAAAACACCTGCACGCGACCAGCGAGCAAATCGATGGTGGCCGGACCACTGCCTTTGTAGGGAATGTGGGTCATCTCGATCCCCGTCTTTTGCTTGAAGAGTTCGGCCGATAAGTGGTTGATGCTGCCGTTGCCAGCGGAACAAAAATTCAGGGTGACATGGGTTTTGGCCAAAGCGATGAGTTGCTCGAGGCTCTTGACGCCCAGCTCCTTGCTGACCACCACCACAATGGGGCCACGCCCGATCATGGCCACCGCCGCAAAGTCCTTGTCTGCATCAAAGGCTGGGTTGGACTCCAGCGCTGCATTGGTGGCCAAGGTGGAAGTGGCAAAGAGCAAGGTATGGCCATCGTTGCTGGCCCTCGCGACGTTTTGTGCGCCCAACGCACCGCCTGCACCCCCCTTGTTGTCCACGATCACGGGTACCTCTAGCTTGTCGCCCAAGAGCTTGGCCAAGTCACGCGCAATGCTGTCTGTGCCGCCCCCGGGTGCAAAGGGCACGACCAAGGTGATGGATTTTTTGGGATAGGTTTGGGCACTACTCCAAGGCGAGAGCCCAAGCGCCATGAATAGGATCCCCCAAGAGCAGGCCCGCAGAGCTTGTCGGTACGGAGCCGCGCTGCCAAGTGCCCCCATGTCGTGTGATTCAAAGAGGAATTTCATCGCTTGAGTTTAGCGGATTCAAACAAGGTCTCAACCCAGAGCGTCATCGCTGGCGTCAAAGAGGAGGTGCATTGGAGCAGGACTTTCACCCCAGGCGTCACCACCAGGGGAGCCATCGGTGGCCCTTGGTTCGCCTTTGTTGGCCTTAATTGGTTATTGGCCTTTATTGGCCTTTGTGGGCCTTTAAGCAAACTCGAATAGGGCGGTCTTCATCTTCTTCATGGCCGAGGCTTCAATTTGGCGAATGCGCTCTGCGCTCACGCCAAACTCATCGGCCAAGTCGTGCAGGGTCATGCCGCCGCTGCCGTCGTCCTTGACGTTGAGCCAACGCTCTTGAACAATGCGCCTTGAACGCTCATCCAGACTGTTGAGTGCCAGGCTCAAGCCATCGGTGGCCAAGACATCGCGCTGATGAGATTCCATCACGGCGGTGGGTTCGTGGTTGGTGTCGGTGAGGTAGGCAATCGGGCCAAAGCTCTCTTCACCGTCATCATTGGGAGCGGGGTCCAAGATCACGTCCGCACCGGACATGCGCATCTCCATCTCGATGACTTCTTCGCGCTTGACGTTGAGGTCTTTGGCGACTTGATCGATTTGTGACTCAGACAAATTGCTGCGATGCGCATTGTTGTCATCGGTCTCGGCTTTGAAGCCTTGTTTTTTGGAGCGCAAGTTAAAAAAGAGTTTGCGCTGCGACTTGGTGGTGGCGAGTTTGACCATTCTCCAGTTGCGCAAGATGTACTCATGGATCTCGGCCTTGATCCAGTGCATGGCGTAAGACACCAAGCGCACGCCTTGGGCGGGGTCAAATCGTTTGACGGCCTTCATGAGACCGACATTGCCTTCTTGAATCAAATCGGCATGGGGCAGGCCATAGCCCAGGTACTGGCGAGACACGCTCACCACGAGCCTCAAGTGCGACATGATCAACTTACCCGCCGCATCGAGATCGTTGTCGTTTTTCAAACGACGCGCAAAGTCTTGCTCTTGCTCCAAGGTGAGCATGGGCATTTTGTTCACCGCAGAGATGTAGGCGTCCAGATGCCCCAAAGGAGGAATTAACCCCCAGGAGTTGGCTGGTGTCGAGAAGCTTGGATTGACAGTGGTTAAAGCAGTCATGGTACGAGTCCTTTCATGCAGAGATCTTATTTTAGCACTCTGGTCTATTGAGTGCTAACTATCCTTGGCAGTGTTGTAGCGATGCTTGAGCTGCATCACGACAGCTCAAAAACTTCCTATATGAATATTTTAGGGCAAAACCCTGGATTTCAATAGAGGCTGCCCACTTTTTTTAAGTGGGAGCTCAGTTGGAGGCCGGTACGATCAATTGCAGCAGGGTCTTTAAATCCCCAGCGGCCAGGCTCCAGCAAGCCTTGATCAGCGCGGCGGTCTGCGCTTGACCCAAAACGGCGTCGCTCAAATTGTGGAATTTTTGCTCCAACAAGGCGTCTGTCATGGGGTTTTCTAGCGAGCCCACCGCATGTTCGACCCGAATGTGGACTTGTTCACCAGAATGTAAGTGAGCGGTCACATCTGCGCTAGCTTCATGAATACTGTCGTCCACAATGGCCACGATTTTACGGCGCAGGACTTGCAGGTCTTCGCGCGTGACGATGTCATCGGCGTATTCTTCTTCGCCGGCACGGCCAAAAATCAAGCCAGCACAGCAGCCGTGGTAGACGCTGAATTTGCCTTGCAGGCCGTCTTGGGGTTCTTTTTTACCGGTCAACTCAAGCACCAAGGAGTGCACCCTGAGTTCGAGGCGTTCAATGTCCTCAGGCTTGACGCCACGCTCTTTGAGTTGCACGCAAGCATCAATGCTGGGGTGAATGACGATGCCGCAGGCAAAGGGCTTGAAGGTGTTGAGGCTGATTTCAAACGATTGGCCCAAGCCTTTGTCGATCTCGCTCCAATCGTATTTCGTGGAGAACACCTGGATCAAACCCCGCGGGGCTTCCAGGGCTCTTGGACTGGCGGTGAAGCCCTTGGCGGCCAAAAGGGCCGACATGAGACCCGCGCGCGCAGCACCACCCGGGTGAAACGGCTTGGTCATGGTGCCAAATTGCTCTCTGAGTCCAATCGGTTGCGAGGCGGCAATGCCCAGAGCCATTTGGGTGGCATGGGTGTCGAGCTTCAAGAGCCGTGAGCAAGCGGCGGCCGCGCCCAGCATTCCCGTCGTGCCCGTGATGTGCCAGCCGCGGTCATAGTGCTCAGGATAGACACAGTTGCCCACGCGGCAAGAGACATCAATGCCCAGCACCAACGCGTCGATGAGCTCGCGCCCACTCGAGCCCAAGTGCTCGGCCAAAGCCATCGCGGCCGAGGCCACAGGACCGGCTGGGTGGATGATGGTTTTCAAATGCGTGTCATCAAAATCAAAGGTGTGCGAGGAGATGCCATTGATCATGGCGGCCGAGGCCATGTCAACCCGTGACCTCAAGCCGGCGATCCCCGCTTGGGGCGCAGGCTCGAGCATCTGCACGGCGGCCAACGCCGCTTGGGTGGACTCGTGGTGGGCGGCGCCCACGGCGCAACCGAGCCAGTTCAAAAAAGTGCGCAATGCGTCGTGCTCGACCGCGTCACTCCAGCCCTTGGAAGGATGGGTGGCGACAAAGTGGGCCAAAGTGTGGGTAACGGCTGGTGCGTGGTGGTCGGCGGTGACTTGGGTGTTGATGGCCATGGTGTTGGAGGTCGAGTAAAAAAATAAAAGTGAAGATGAGTCAAGCGTCAGAAAGAATGGAGGAAGCGATCAACAATCAAGGCCATCAAGCCCCGAGAAGGCACTCAGGTGTCGAGCTCAATGCGTTGCTCTTTGGCGAGCTGGGTCCAGCGATCCAAGTCGCGTTTGATGAAAAGGCTGAATTGCTCCGGGCTCATGGGCATGGGCTCGACCGCTTCGATGGCGAGTTTCTCTCTGAACTCGGCGACTTTGAGGACCCCGTTCAAGCTCTCGTTGAGGGTTTTGATGACGGGCGCTGGCATGCCAGCAGGTCCCACCACACCATACCACTGCAAGGCGTCAAAGCCTTTGAGACCGAGCTCTTCCAAGGTGGGGGTGTCTTTGAGTTGAGGGTGGCGAGTGTAGCCCGTGACTGCAAGAGGGCGCACCCGGGCAGAATGAATGTGGGGCAAGGCCGCCGCCAGACCGGGGAACATCACCTGGGTTTGGTTGGCGATGAGGTCGGTGAAGGCCGGTGCGATGCCCTTATAAGGGATGTGCACCATATTGCTTTGGGTCTGTTTCTTAAAGAGTTCCATGGTCAAGTGCGTGAGCGAGCCTAGACCTGAGGAGCCGTAGCTCACTTGGCCTGAATTGCTTTTGAGGTAGGCGAGCAAATCTTTGAACGTTTGGATGGGCAAGAGCGAGCTCACGACCAGCACATTGGGTGTGCCACCGATCATGCCAATGGGGCTGAAGTCCTTGATGGGGTCGTAGGTCAAGTTTTTTCGAGTGGCCGGGGACGTGCCCAGCGTGGCCACATAGCCCTGCATGAGGGTGTAGCCGTCGGCAGCCGCGCGGGCCGTGTTTTGACAAGCGATCACCCCTCCGCCCCCACTTTGGTTGTCCACCACGATGGTTTGCCCCAGCACCTTGCCCCAGCGCTCACACACGGTGCGACCAATCATGTCGCTGCCCCCGCCTGCCGAGACGGGGACGATGTACTTGATGGGCTTGCTGGGATAGGCGGCTTGGGCTTGGGTACCCTCACCCAAGGCCAGTCCCAAGGACAAGGCTGACAAAGATTTGATGAGTTCGCGTCGTTGAGTCATGGTGGGGTGCTGTGTTTTAAGGGTGGGCTCTTGTGTTGAGAGTGCCTGCAGCGCAGGCACTCTCAACCCGTGAGGTCGGCTCAAGAAGCCAATCATGAGATGATTTTAAGCCTGAATGGCTCCAACGCGCTCCAATGCGCTCCAATGCGCTTAAGTTGACTCAAGTTGGCTTGGAGTGATGGGGCGATGCGGGCTTGTCACTGCGCAATTGATGGCGGGAGGGGCAAAAAAGGCCGTGGGTTTTCAGTCGAGCAGCGCCTGGGCAAACTCCTGGGCGTTGAAGGGTTGCAAGTCCTCCAAGCGCTCGCCCACACCAATGAAGTAGACCGGCACACCGTGGCCCGTTCGCTTTTGCCGGTCTAGGGACCACATGGCAATGCTGGCCAAAATGCCGCCCTTGGCCGTGCCATCGAGCTTGGTGATGATGAGCCCTGTGAGACCCAGGGCTTGGTCAAAGGCCTTGACTTGGTGCAAGGCGTTTTGTCCCGTGTTGCCATCGATCACCAAAATCACCTCATGGGGTGCTTCGGGTAGCGCTTTGTGGATCACGCGTTTGATTTTTTCAAGTTCTTGCATCAAGTGCAGTTGGGTGGGCAGCCGCCCCGCCGTGTCGATCAAGACCACATCCGAGCCGCGCGCAATGGCCGCACTCACCGCATCAAAACTCACCGCGGCTGGGTCGGCCCCGTCTTGTGAGATCAGTTGAACCAAGTTGCGATCGGCCCAGGCCAAGAGCTGCTCCTTGGCGGCGGCGCGAAATGTGTCGCCAGCGGCGAGCAAGACCTTGGCCCCGCTGTCCTGCAGGTGGTGGGTGAGTTTGCCAATGGACGTGGTTTTACCGGCCCCATTGACCCCGGTGAGCATCATCACAAAGGGGTGGTGGCGGCTCACATCCAGATGGCCTTGCAGGGGCTCGAGCAATTCACTCAAAATCGAGGCGAGCAACTCGCGCACCTCGAAGCTGTTGTGCAGAGGATTCTTTTTCAGCCGCGCTTGGAGCGTGTCCAACAGATGGGTCGTCGCTTGTGGCCCCGCATCGGACAGCAGCAAGGCCTCCTCCAATTGCTCAAACAATGCATCATCAATGACTTGACCGCTGAAGACTTGTCGCAGTTGAAGCCCCGTCTTTTTAAGCCCCTGGGCCAAGCGCTCGCGCCAGCCCAAGGGCGCAACGCTCACGTTGGCGCGCGTTTGCCCGTCGGGGTGGCTGGACGAGGCAGAGGGGCTCACAGGACCTGGGGTGTCCAACCCGAGTGAGGCGTGATCAGGCGTTGGGTCGGCCTTGAGTGCTGGTTTTTTCTTGAAAAAATTGAACATGTCGATTCGGGTTTCTTGGTGCGCGCAGGGTGTCAAGCTCTATTTTACGTCTGCACTCAGGCTTGAGGTCATCAGGGCTTTTGAGCCAAGACCCATGAGTCCCGCGCGCAAGAGGAGTAAACTCCATTTTTAACCCCCAAAGCAGACTCGGGCCTAAAGGCTTGTGATTTTTTGATTCACCGGTTGACTTATGAATTTTTCTTCTTTTTTGCGTGCTGGTCTTTGGAGCTCCTTGCTCGCTTGTCTGTCGCTGTTGGCCTGGCCCAGCCTTGCCGAGGCCCAAGCGGCCAAGAGCGGCTCCTTCCAAGACGCTGGTCACGCCATCTTGGTGAGTCGTTTGGACAATGGGCTCACGGTGGTGGTCAAACGCTTGCCCAGGGCACCCACTGCGGTGCACATGCTGTGGGTTCGAGTGGGCTCCATCGACGAGGTGGACGGCTACAGCGGCTTGGCCCACATGCTCGAGCACATGATGTTCAAAGGCACGCCCAGTGTGCCAGCCGGTGAGTTTTCAAGACGAGTGGCCGCCTTGGGTGGGCGGGAAAACGCCTTCACTGACCGCGACTTCACCGGGTTTTTTCAACAAATCCCGTCGTCTCGCTTGAGCGAGGTGATGAAGCTCGAAGCCGACCGTTTTGCCCACAACATTTGGCCCGATGAGGAGTTCAAAAAAGAGCTTGAAGTGGTCAAAGAGGAGCGGCGCATGAGAACCGATGACCAACCGCGCTCCGCGCTTTATGAGCAACTCGAGTCCACCCAGTTCATCGCCTCGCCCTATCGCCGCCCCATCATTGGGTGGATGAATGACCTTGACAATATGAAGCCCCAAAATGCCCGCGACTTTTACCAAACGTGGTACGCGCCCAATAACGCGGTCTTGGTGGTGGTGGGCGATGTGGACCCCAGTGCCGTGTTGGCACTCGCGCAAAGCCATTACGGGGACTTGCCCGCCAAGGTATTACCCGAGAGAAAACCGCGCCTGGAGCCCGAGCAAAAGGGCATTCGCCGCGTGAGCTTCAAAGCCCCGGCCAAGCAAGCCTACGTGGCGCTGTCTTGGAAGGTGCCGGGCTTTAAGGGCTTTGACTCGATCTCCAAGCTTGATGCGACAAGTGCACTCGACTCCAAAGAGGCACTGGCCTTGACGGTGTTGTCGGCGCTCTTGGACGGCTACGAGGGCGCCAGACTTGACCGCGCCTTGACCCAAGGCCCCAAGCGTGTCGCCCAAGAGGTGGGGAGTTATTACGATTTCGCCGGTCGTGGCCCCCAAGTTTTTGTGCTCGAGGGTGTGCCCAAGGAGGGTGTGAGCATGGCTCAACTCGAAGAGCAACTCAAAGCCCAACTCCACAAAGTCGCGCGCGAGGGGGTGAGCGAGGCCGAGCTCCAACGCGTCAAAGCGCAGTGGCTGGCCAGTGCTGTCTATAAGCGCGATTCACTCTTTAACCAAGCGCAAGAGATGGGCGCCTTTTGGGCCAGAGGTTTGCCCCTGGACACCAGTGATTTGCTCATCGACCCCCTCTCCAAAGTCACCGCCCAAGAGGTCCAAGCCGTGGCCCAAAAATATTTCTCCGACGATCAGTTGACGGTGGCTTATTTGTGGCCCCAGGCCATGGACGAGGGCGCTGTCAAACGCCAACAACAAGCCGCTTCGACAGGAGGGTTGCGATGAAATCGAGTTCCCCTGGGAGATCTGCGCCCATGACGGCCCGTCTTGTTTTAAACCTTGGCTTGGGTGCTCGGGCCCTGAAATCTTGGACCCCCAAAGCCTGTGCGCTGGCGGGCTCTTTGCTCGGCTTCATCCCCGTGATGGCGCTGGCCTTGCAGCCCATCGAGCACGCCAGACTCGATGACCGCTTGGAGGTGTATTGGGTACTTGATCACTCCTTGCCGATGGTGGACATCCAAATTGATTTTGATGCGGGCTCACGCTTTGACCCACCAGGGCGTTCGGGGCTTTCAGGCGCCACCGCACAAATGCTCTCCAAAGGGGTGCTGGGCGAGGGTGGCAAGCTGGCCGCCCATGCCGGAGTCGATTCAAAAGGCGCGCGTTTGCAGCCCTTGGATGAAAACGCAGTGGGTCAGGCCTGGGCCGATCTTGGGGCGATTTTTGCGGCCTCCAGTAGCGATGACCGTTTGAGTGTTTACCTGCGCAGCTTGGTCAAGAGAGACATCTTGGACAAAGCCGTGGAGCTCGGCTCCAGAGAAATCGGGGTACCCGCTTTCGATGCCACCATTTGGCGTCGAGAGCGTGCCATGAGCGTGTCCTCCATTGAGGAGAGCTTGACCCAACCGGCAGCGGTCGCCTCCAAGCTTTTTCGTGAAAGCGTCTTTGGCGCCCACCCCTATGGTCACAGTGTGACGGTGGCCTCTGTCAAAGCGATTGAGCCCCAAGACCTCAAGCGCTTTCACCAGCAGTTTTTCACGCCCTGCCGCGCCCGCGTGAGCATGGTGGGAGACTTGCAACGCGCCGATGTCGAGCGCATTGCACGCGCTTTGCTAAGCCGTTTACCCAAGCCCCAGAGTTGCGCGGCCTTGGCGCCCACACCCACCCTACCCGCGGTCAAGCCTTTGGCGGCGAGCAAAACCGTCGCCTTGCCCTTTGCCGCCACCCAGGCCCATGTCCTCATGGGACAACCCGGCATTGCCAGGGACGATAAGCGCTATTTCCCACTCACCGTTGGGAACTATATTTTGGGCGGTGGGGGCTTTGTCTCGCGCTTGACCGACCAAGTTCGTGAGAAAAGGGGTTTGAGTTACAGCGTTTACAGCTATTTCTATCCTGAGCTCCAAACAGGCCCGTTCACCATTGGGCTGCAAACGCGCAAGGACCAAGCCCACCAGGCCTTGGCGGTGGTGGGTGAGGTCCTCACCGACTTTGTCAACCGTGGGCCCACGCCAGCAGAACTCCAAGCGGCCAAGGACAATTTGATCGGTGGCTTTGCGCTCAGAATTGACAACAACAAAAAGCTTCTCGACAACATTGCCAATATCGCTTGGTTTGGCTTGCCGCTGGACTATTTGCAAACGTGGACGCAAGCGGTGGAGGCGGTGACGGTGGAGTCCATCCACGAGGCGTTCAAATCGGTGCTTGACCCCGAGCGGATGGTCACGGTCATCGTGGGAGACCCGTCTTGAGTTCAGGCTCCGGTGAGGTGAGGATCATTGGGGGGCAGTGGAAGCGCACCAAGCTCAAGGTGCTTGACAAGCCAGGACTCAGACCCACGCCGGACCGGGTGCGAGAGACACTCTTTAATTGGCTGGGCCAGGATTTGACAAATTGGACTTGTGTGGACGCGTTTGCAGGCAGCGGCGTGCTCGGCTTTGAGTGCGCTTCGCGGGGAGCCAGCGACGTGCTGATGATGGAGAGCGATGCTGCACTGTGTGGCGTGCTCAGCGACAAAATACAGGCCTTGAAGGCGCAGGGGATGCGCGTGCAACGAGGTGACGCGTTGATGGGTTTGAGGAGCTTAAAGCCCGCCAGCGTAGACTTGGTGTTCCTTGATGCGCCCTTTGACCAGCCCGCCTTGCTTGAGGCGGCACTCAAGGCGAGTGTGCCGTGTCTCAAGCCCCAAGGGCACTTGTATTTAGAATGCCCCCAAGCGCAAGACGAGCACGCCTTGTTGAGCTTGGGGCTTGAAAAACACAAATACCTCAAAGCCGGGCAGGTGCATGCCCATTTGCTCAGAAAAATAGCTTGAGTGTGTCTCCCCTTCGGTTGGGCCTTCAAGTAAGACCGTTGGGTGGTATTCAATCACGCTTGAAAAAAGGATAGACCATGGCTTTATCAGTGACGGCGATGTACCCTGGGACCTTTGACCCCTTGACCTTGGGTCACGAGGATATCGCTCTAAGAGCGAGTCAAATGTATGCGCAGGTGGTCATTGCGGTGGCCAGTGCGCATCACAAGAAAACCCTCTTCACGCTGGATGAGCGCATTGCGATCACCAGACAAGCGCTGGCGCATTTGCCCAATGTGACGGTGCTGGGGTTCACGGGTTTGGTGGTGCAGTTCGCCCGCGAGCAAGGGGCCAGCGTGATGGTGCGTGGTGTGAGGTCGGTGAGCGATTTTGATTATGAGGCGCAACTAGCAGGCATGAACCGACAAATGGTGCCCGAAGTCGACACGGTGTTTCTCACCCCCGTGGCCCATTTGCAAGCCTTGTCAAGTACCTTGATTCGAGAAATCGCCTCGCTTGGCGGGGCAGTCGATCAATGGGTCTCCCCCAGTGTGGCGCAGGCCTTGGCGAAAAAACTTCAAAAAGGCGCTTGAATCCATGGCGTTGATGATCACCAGTCAGTGCATCAATTGCGATGTCTGTGAGCCCGAGTGCCCCAACGAGGCCATTTATTTTGGGGCGGAAATTTACGAAATTGATCCGCACAAATGCACCCAATGCGTGGGTCACTTTGACACGCCTCAATGCGTGGAGGTCTGCCCCGTGGACTGCATCCCACTCAACCCCGAGTTCATTGAAAGCGAGGCGCAGTTGCGCCTCAAATACCACGCTTTGCTCGCCCACACCCAGGGGATCAATCCAGTTTGACGCTGGGGGTTGATGGAGCGCTTGGCACGTCTTGAGGGATTGCCAAGCTGGAGGGGTCTTTGCGCTCGGGCTTGGGGCGAGGGGGCTTGGAGGTGTGAATTTTGAGGGTGGCTTTGCTCATGTCCCCGCGTGCCAAGTCTTCATAAGCCGTGAGGGTGCGTGACAAAGAGGCGTCAATGGCGCTTTGGTGCTCGGCAGACGGCTTTTTGAGCACCCAGTGCAAGACCTCGGATTTGGCGCCAGGGTGTCCAATGCCTATGCGCAGTCGCCAATACTGGTCGCTGCCCAAGTGAGCGTGGATGTCTCTGAGGCCATTGTGCCCTGCGTGCGAGCCACCCAGTTTGAGCTTGGCCTCACCTGGGACAATGTCGAGTTCATCGTGGATCACCAGAATGTGCTCGGGCTTGAGTTTAAAAAAATTCGCCAAAGCGCCCACCGATTGGCCCGATGCGTTCATGAAAGTTTGCGGCTCCATGAGCCAAACGCTCTCGCCTTCAAAGGTGGTTTTGGCCACCCGTGCGTTGTAGTTTTTCTCAAACCGCCAGGTCAACTTCAAGCGTTCGGCCAAGTCCGATACCCACCAAAATCCAGCGTTGTGGCGGGTTCTTTCGTATTCGGCACCGGGGTTGCCCAAGCCAACAAAGAGTTTAATCATGGGGGGATTCTAGGCGATACCCAAAAAAAAGGCCCCGGTGTTTCGGGGCCTTCAGGGCTTGGGCTGGTCAAGGCGTGGACACGTTCGTTTCTCAGATCGAGTCGCCGCGCGGCTGACAGCCCCAACACGTGGGACGCATTATTTCTTGGCGTCTTTTTTGCCTTCAGGCTTTTTGCCATCCGCCTTTTTAGCGTCAGCGCCTTCGGCAGGCGTTTCCACCTCGGCCACGGTGGCCACCACAGAGACGATCACGGGGTTGGTTTTACCGTGAGTCACCGGGGTCACACCGGGGGGCAACTTGATGTCGTTCAAATGCATGGGGCTGCCTTTTTTGAGCTCGCTCAGGTCCACTGAAATGAACTCGGGCAAGTCCGAGGGCAAGCAAGTGACTTCGAGCTCCATCACCAAGGGGTTGACCAAGCAAGAGTCAATTTTGACGGCGGGAGAGTTTTCTTGGCCGCTGTAGTGCAGTGGCACCTTCATGTGCATTTTGGTCTTGGCATCCACGCGCTGAAAGTCCACGTGCATGACCATGGGCTTGTAGGGGTGGTACTGGACATCGCGCAAGAGCACTTTGGTCTCTTGTTTGTCAATTTCCATGTCCAAGACGGATGCGTGGAAGGCCTCTTTTTTAAGGGCGTACCACAAGGCGTTTTGATCGAGTTCGATCAGTTGGGGGTCTTTCTCGCCACCGTAAACGATGCCGGGTGTGCGACCTGTGATGCGCAGACGGCGGCTCGCACCCGTCCCATGTTTAGCGCGTTCAAATGCGACAAATTTCATTGCTGACTCCTCTTGAGCCCACCGCGACCAGTGTGACTCGGACTATAAAAAAAGTGACTCTCATGGCACGGGGCCATGGCTCACCGCTTGTGTGTTCTCGCCGCCTCGATCTGTACGCTCAAAAGAGCTGATCTTGGTCCGAGAACAAACTCATCACCGACTCTCCCTTGGCAATGCGTTGCATGGTCTCTGCAATCAACGCAGCCACCGAGAGTTGGCGGATTTTCTTGCACTGCGCGGCCTCAACGCTCAGCGGTATCGTGTTGGTGACCACCACCTCATCGAGCGCCTCGCCTTTGGCGATACGCTCCAGGGCGGGTCCCGAAAATATCGGGTGGGTGCAGTAGGCGTAAACCTTTTGCGCGCCGCGCTCCTTGAGCACTTCGGCGGCCTTGACCAAGGTGCCGGCCGTGTCAATCATGTCGTCCATGATCACGCAGTTGCGTCCCTCAATATCTCCAATCACATTCATCACTTCGGACACATTGGCCTTGGGGCGACGCTTGTCAATGATGGCCAAGTCGCAGTCGAGTTGTTTGGCCAAGGCCCGCGCGCGAACCACACCGCCCACATCGGGCGAGACGACCATCAAGTTTTCATAATTCTTTTGCCGCAAATCCCCAAGCAGCACCGGTGAGGCGTAGATGTTGTCCACAGGAATGTCAAAAAACCCCTGAATCTGGTCAGCATGCAAGTCCATGGTGAGCACGCGCGCAACACCGACCGTTTGCAACAAATTGGCCACCACTTTGGCAGAAATGGGCACCCGGCTCGAGCGGGGTCGGCGGTCTTGGCGGGCGTAGCCAAAGTAAGGGATCACTGCACAAATTCTCTCGGCCGAGGCGCGCTTTAAGGCGTCCACCATGATCAAGAGTTCCATGAGATTTTCATTGGTGGGTGCGCAAGTCGACTGCACCACAAACACGTCACGCGCACGCACGTTTTGGAGCAACTCCACGGTGACCTCACCGTCAGAGAAACGTCCGACATTGGCACTTCCCAACTCGGTGCCCAAGTCCGTGGCGATTTCATTGGCCAAGACTGGGTTGGCGTTGCCAGTGAAAACCAAAAAATCCGTGTTGTTAAGGGTTGACATAAGGACGCTTGACGTGAGCCTAAGAGGAGACGGAAATCCAGCCAATGATCAACAACGTGAAAAAAGCCCAGCTCAAAACCCACTGGGCTTTGAGCTGAACTCTTTCAATCGATGCCACGATAAACACATGGCAGGGGAGGAAGGACTCGAACCCTCGCATGCCGGAATCAAAATCCGGTGCCTTGACCAACTTGGCGACTCCCCTACACGGCTTTAGAGCGCAAAACCCCAAAGCCCTTAATCGTCGCAGAGTGCCCACCCAAGAAGGGGGTGGACCTCCAAATTGCTACAAATCTTGCATTGCCAATGAGGCGGCGTTTTCGGCGCCTCCATGACTCGATCTAACTTGGCAAACACTGCGCTTCCTGAACCCGTCATTCTGGGCTCGAGCCCCATGGCTTTTAAAAAAGACAAGGACTCTTGCACATCGGGACACAAAGCTGCAGCCACCGGTTGCAGATCATTGTGACCAAACTCAAAGATCTGCGTAGCAAAGTCGGATATTGTAGCAGTTTTCGTGGCCCTCTCCAATGAAGGGTCGCTGAAAATGCGCCCAGTCTCGAGGCCCTGTGGGGGTTTCACCACCAAAAATTGAGCGCTGGGGACCTCGATGGGTGTGATTTTCTCCCCAATGCCCTCAACCAATGCGTTGCGACCGTGGAGAAAAAAAGGCACATCCGCGCCGAGCTCAAGACCCAGGGGCAGGAGTTTGGAGAGTGGCCAATGCAGCCCCCACAGGCGGTTGAGGGCGAGCAAGGTGCTCGCCGCATCCGAAGATCCTCCGCCCATGCCGGCTTGTGAGGGGATGCGTTTTTCAACGCTGATGGTGGCACCCTTAGCGACTTGGGCACTGCGCTGGAGCAGTCGGGCAGCGCGCACAATCAAATCATCGCGGGGCAAGGCCTCGGACAAGTCGATGCGCTCAATATGCTCGTGCTCGCTCAACTCAAAATGCAGCACATCGGCCCAGTCGATGAGCATGAAGACCGATTGGAGCAAATGGTATCCATCGGCACGCCTGGCGTTGATGTGCAAAAACAAATTGAGTTTGGCCGGTGCTAAAACGTCGCTGAGCAGTTTCATGGTTTGGCCCGCATCAAGGGGTGGGTGTGCGGGTGATTTTAAAATCAACCACAGGTAAAGGCTCGACACGTTGGGCCCAGAAGATCTCTGGTGTGGGCTTTGAAAAACGCCACCCTGGCATCTCAACGGCTTGTCCTTGAAGCCAAGCGAGCAGGGTTTGGCTTGGGATGGGGGTGCCGAGCCACTGGGCCATCAAGGCGTCAAGGCTGTCAAAGGACTGCACACGGGGCTTTAATTGAGCGCTCTCCATCGTGGCGGGCATATGGGCGCCCGCCCAGGTGATCACGGCCAAAGTCGCGCCCAGGGGCCCCAACACTCGCAGTTCACCCTCGTCAAGACTGGCATCGAGTTCAAAGTCGCTCGCGATGTGCACGGCTGGTGTGGTCTTCACGTCCACTTGAAGTCGACCCGACCAGTGCAGCTCGGACTCAGCCGTTTTGGGGCTAGGGTTGGAGGTAGAGTTGGGGAGGTGCGAAGCCAAGGGGGCACAAGCCACCAAGAGTGCCAACGCGCTCCCGGCCCAGAGCGTTTGCAGTCGGCGCTCGGCGGTGTGCTTGGTGGTCTGCTTGGTGGGCCGCATGAGCTGTTGCGTGGTTGGGTGCGAGACCCAGCGTGGGCGTTTGATCATCACGCTCAAGGTGGCGTGGTCTTGATGCCCAGGCGCTTGATGGTTTCGTTGAGGACATCGCTGCTGGTGGGGGATTTTTGTGCCTCAGCCACCAAGGACGAGGCCTCTGTTTTGAGTCCCAGCGAGAACATGACCTCGGCCAAATGCGCGGCAATGTCGCTGTCGGCGCGCAAGCT
The DNA here is from genome assembly GCA_903844385.1 of uncultured Burkholderiales bacterium. Taxonomy (GTDB): domain Bacteria; phylum Pseudomonadota; class Gammaproteobacteria; order Burkholderiales; family Burkholderiaceae_C; genus Limnohabitans. Next base: position 9,185 of record CAIMTJ010000123.1, on the reverse strand, counting down.
ATAGGCCTTTTTTAAAATCGCCAAGGCGTCTTTGAGGTGTCCTAGGCGAAACTCCACCCAACCCAAGCTGTCCATGATAAAGGGATCTTCTGGTGCCATTTCTAGGGCCTTGACGATGAGGGTTTTGGCCTGCGGCAACTTCAAGGAGCGATCGGCCAAGGCGTACCCCCAAGCGTTGAAAGCGGCGTAGTAAGTGGGTGTTCGGGTGGTGAGGGCTTGAAGGGTCTTCTCCATGGCCTCCAAGCGGTTGATCTTTTCATAGGCCATGCCCAACTCGTACATCAAGTCGTCGTCGAGTGGGCGCTCGGCTGCGGCTTTTTCCAGCAGCTCTAGGGCTAAATCAAAGCGACTTTGATCGCGAGCGATTTGAACCATGGCCAAGACGCGTCGGCGCGATGCCTCAGGGGTGTTGTTGGGCAGCGTGTTCACCAAATCCAAAGCTTCTTTTGGGAGTCCTTTTTTGTTGAGCACCAGGGCCTTTTGGATTTGCGCATTGACCAGCAAATTGGGGTCGTCGATCTTGGCGAGCCACTGCAAGCTCTCGTTGAGTTCACCGCGTTTGGAGGCCGACTGCGCCAGCCCCAAGTAGGCCTGCGCTTTTTCACGCGAGGACAGTGGTTTTTGCTCGGAGTCCAAGGAGAGGTAACGCAACCAATGGCTTTTGGCTTGGCTGTCGAATCCTTTGTCGGCATAGGCGCTGCCCAAAAAGAGCCAAGCCGATGCAAAGTTCGGGTGCTCTTGGGTCAGTTGTGTGAGGGCTTGAATGCCTTCGCTCATGCGCTCGGCTTCAAGCAAGACGCGTGCATAAGCAAACACCACTGCTTCAGGATAGGGGTTGGGTTTTTGCGCCATCAATGGGGTTAAAAAACTCTCGGCGTCACTTTGGCGCTGCTCCATGAGCCCAAGCGCCAACCACAAGGGCTCGAGTGCCATGGGGTTCAATTGGTGGGCTTTTATGCCAGACTTGAGCGCCTCTTGAGGTTCCTGGGCAATGAGGTGCATTTGTCCCAGTGTCGACCACACCAAGGCACCCACCGTTTTGGAGCTCTTGTAGGGCTCCAAGGCCGCTTGCAAGACCAGCACGGCTTGGTGTTTGTTGGACGACCTCGCAAACGACCTCGGTAAGGATTTGATGGTGTCAGCGAGTTCGCCCTTGGGGGTGAGGCTGAGCAGTTTCTCCAGGCTTTGTTGGGCGTCGGACAAGCGGTTCAAGGCAATGAAAATTTGCAGGCTGAATTCGTGAGCAGCCAAGGACTTGGGGTGAGCGCTGCGCCATGATTGGGTGACTTCGAGTGCGGCGTCGGCCGAATGCGATTGCAGAGCAATTTCCACGCTTCGCTCAAAGAGCTTTTCATCCCCTGACTTTTTGGCCACATCCAGCAGTAAGGTGAGGCCTGTGAGGGCTTGTCCCTGCGTGATATTCATCTCGCCCAGCAGCAGCTCAAACATCCACTGCGCATTCAACTCTGAGTTGGAGAACGCGCGGCTTGGAGCACGGGCGGCTTCTGCGTCGGAGAGGTCGGATTTCTTTTTCGGCTCACCGCTGACTTGCGCCCAGTTCTTTGAGCCCACAACGGGTTGGGTGTTCTCACGATGCTCCCCTGCCGAGCTGTGTTTGAGCATGCTTGGGCTCTCGTGAGCATGGCTCGGATCGGTCCCTGCCATGCCCCAAGCGAGACCCAACCACAAGCCCACGCTCAGGACCGTGTGGCAAGCTTTGAGTGTGGGTGTGCCAAAAACGTCCCGTTTGGAGTTCAGTCGGGTCCTCAAGAGGAAGGGCATGCATTGATAAGGGTTCATGTCGTGGATGATAATGCCAACTTTAGAGTTTTGAAAAGACCATGCCAGAATTACCCGAAGTTGAAATCACCCGGCAAAGTTTTGCCCAGGCGATCACGGGCGCGGTGATCCATCGTGTGAATTTGGGTAAAGCTTTGCGCTGGCCATTGGGCTGTGAGACGAGCGAACTGCAAGGTCAGCGCGTGTTGGGCGTGAGGCGGCGCGCCAAGTATTTGCTGGTGGATTTGAGCGGTGGCTTGCTCTTGGTGCATTTGGGCATGTCAGGATCCTTGCGATTTGCCAAGCAATTGCCTGAGCCTGGGCTTCACGACCATTTTGAGATGCACACAAGCCTTGGAATTTTGCGGCTCAAAGACCCCAGGCGCTTTGGGGCGGTGGTTTTTGCCAAGTCGCAGTCAGACGCGGTGGCGCAAAAATTACTGGGTCACTTGGGGCCCGAGCCTTTGGAGGAGAACTTTACGCCGGCCTATTTCAAGCAAGCTCTGGCCGGAAAAACCGCCGCCATCAAAACGGTCTTGCTCGACGCGGGTGTGGTGGTGGGGGTCGGAAATATTTATGCCAATGAGGCTTTGTTTTTGGCCCAGATTCACCCCAAAGTGGCGGCGGGCAAACTGTCCAAGGCACGCGTGGCCAAACTGCTTGAAGCCATCCAGCGCGTTCTCCAGCGCGCATTGGCCGTGGGTGGCAGCACGCTCAAAGATTTCTCCAGCGCAGCCGGCCAAGAGGGGTACTTTCAGCTCGAGATGATGGTCTATGACCGAGCGGGTGAGCCTTGCCGAGTCTGTCTCGGCGTGGTGCGCTCCCTGCGGCAAGGTCAGCGCTCGACTTTTTATTGCCCAACATGCCAAAAGCGTTAAAAACCGCCCTCGCTGTGCCAGCGCACAGTGCATTGCCAAGAGACTTTGCCAAAACCTTGGTGGCCTGGCAAAAAAAACACGGTCGCCACGACCTACCTTGGCAAGAGAGATTGGAGGCTTATCCGGTGTGGCTATCGGAAGTGATGCTGCAGCAAACCCAGGTGAGCACGGTCAAGCTTTACTTTCAGACCTTCATGGCGCGTTTCCCCAGGGTGGAAGACTTGGCCCGTGCCCCCATCGATGAGGTGCTCTCGCTGTGGTCGGGCTTGGGTTATTACACGCGCGCGCGCAATTTGCACCGCTGCGCCGTGGCGCTCACCCAAGAGCACGGGGGTGTGTTTCCACAAGATGTGAACGCATTGATGGCCTTGCCTGGCATTGGTGAGTCAACGGCGGCGGCCATTGCCTCGCTGTGCTTTCAACAGCGCTGCGCCATCACCGATGGCAATGTGAGGCGAGTGATCGCTCGAGTCCTGGCCTTTGAGGGCGATTTGGCGCAGAGCGCGAATGTGAAGTGGCTCGCTCAAGTCGCGCAAGCCATCTTGCCCGAGAAAGCCCAGAGCATGCCCACCTACACCCAAGGCATCATGGATCTGGGGGCCACGGTGTGCAAGCCCAAAAATCCCCGTTGTGAGGTCTGCCCGATGGCGCACATTTGTGAGGCCAAGCACCAAGGCTTGGTGGACAAGATCCCTTACAAAAGTAAAAAAATCAAACGCACCGCTCTTGCGCTTTATTGGCTCATCGCGCAAAACCCCCAGGGTGAGGTGTTGGGCTTCAAACGTCCAGAACAAGGCATTTGGGCGGGACTTTACGGATTTGCTGAGTTTGATAGCGAAGCGGCTTTGCTCGCAGCCGTCTCGCCGTGGCTGTCCAGCAAGACAGGCAAGTCATCCTCCCCGAGCCGATCTTTGTCCGCGCCAAGACCCCTTGAGGTGGTGCGCCATGAGCTCACCCACAAGTCCTTGAGCATTCACCCTTTTTATTGGAGAGCACCCGAGGGGTTTGAGTGGCCTGGGCATGAGTGGCGTGAACCCTCAGCTTGGTCCCAGATGGGGTTGGCGCGACCCGTGGAAGAGCTCTTGCGCGCGCTCTGCTGAGGGTCTCGTGCGCGCAAACGTCGTCAAGACTTAGGCGCTTGAAGCAGTTCGAGCTCGCGGTGGCGCGTGAGGGTCACCCAGTTTTTGCTGAACAACTGGCCGAGTCGCTCGACCAAATACACCGAGCGGTGTTGCCCACCGGTGCAACCCAAGGCGACAGTCACATAGCTGCGGTGGTCCTTGCTGAGTTCAATGAGCCAGTGGTTTAAGAAGGTCTGGATGTGTTGGCACATTTGGTTCACGCTGCTGTGTTCCCCGAGCCAATCGGCAACGGGCGCGTCTCGACCGGTGAGCTCTTTGAGGGCATTTTCGTAATAGGGGTTGGGCAACATGCGAACATCAAAGACATAATCGGCGTGAACGGGAATGCCGCGTTTGAACGCAAAGGACTCGAAAATCAAGGTCAACTGGGCCGCTGGTGCAAACACCAAGGATTTGATGAAGGTTTGCAGTTGGTTGGAGCGAAGCAAGCTCGTGTCGATGATGTGGGCCATCTCCCGAAATGGGCTCAAGAGTTCGCGCTCCAAATGGATGGCCTGCACCAAGTCGCGCTCCACATCGGTGTTGTTGCCCGCGAATTTGGACAGCGGGTGGCGCCGGCGTGACTCGGAGTAGCGCTGCACCAAGGTCTGGGTCTTGGTGTCCAAGAAGAGCAGTCGGATGTCCACCCCAACCGACCTCATGCGCTCGAGCTGAGCGGGCACCAGCGGCAAGGACGAGGCGCTTCTTGAATCCATGGCGATGGCCATTTTGAACTCGCCGCGTTCTTTCTCCAACTCCACAAATTGGGTGAGCAGCTCGGGCGGCAAATTGTCCACACAGTAGTAGCCCGCGTCTTCAAGCGCGCGCAAGGCCACCGATTTGCCCGAGCCAGACAAGCCCGTGATGAGGATCAATTCCAAGCTCGGACTTGGCGCAGGTGTGGGGGTGGACATAGGGGCCGCTCTCATGACTTGCTGCGTTTGACTTTGTTGGGTTGGGCGAGCGGGGAAGCTTTAGTCGCTTTGGTGACCTGGGTCAGCTTGGGCACGTCGGGCATCATTTTTGATCTCGCCGTTGTGGCCGAGCTTTGGGCCGACAAGTGCAGCATCTCCTTGGCGTGGGCCCTGGAGGCTTCGGACTTGGCCTCGCCGCCGAGCATGCGCGAGACCTCAAGCTCGCGCTCCACGCCCTGGACTTGGTGAACGCTTGAATAGGTGCTTGTTTGATCGCGTATTTTGCTCACCACCCAGTGCTGGTCAGCGCAGGCTGCGACTTGCGGCAAGTGAGTGACCGCCAGCACCTGACGGTCCTGGCCCAGTTGTTGGAGCAAACTGCCCACGGTGTGGGCCACTGTTCCGCCCACGCCTGAATCGACCTCATCAAAGATCAAGGTCTCGGTACTGCCCAATTGGCTGGTGGTGACGGCAATGGCCAAAGCGATGCGTGAGAGCTCGCCGCCAGACGCCACTTTGCTCACAGGCTTGGGGCTGCTGCCCGGGTGAGCCGCCACCAAGAAACTCACGTCTTCCAGGCCGTGACGGCTGGGCGTGTCCAAGGGCTGCAAGGCCACTTCAAAGACCCCGCCAGGCATGCCCAAGCCTTGCATGGCCTGGGTAATGGCTTGTGCCAAGGCCGGAGCCGCTTGGGCTCTGGACAGGCTCACCGCTTTGGCGGCCTTCAAGTAGAGGGCTTGATGCGCATGGGCTTGCTTTTGCAGCTCCTCCAAGTCCAAGGACTGCGAGAGCTCAGCCAACTGCTGCTGCCACTCGAGCAAGGTGGGGTGAAGCGCTTCAGGGGTTTTTTTAAAGCGCCGCGCCAAGCCCATCCACAAGGACAATCGTGCATCCAGGTCTGCGAGGCCTTGGGGGTCGAGATCGACGCTTTTGAGCCAAGAGTTGATGCTGTGCGCGGCGTCCTGGGCCTGCGCCAAAGCGCTCACCAAGATGTCGCTGAGTTGGGCAAATTCGGGTTCAATGTGAGCGCTCGCTTGCAAGGTCTCTTGAGCCTTGAAGAGTCGCGTGAGGGCACCCACTTCGTCGTCTTGGAGTGCGGCGAGGGCGATTTGAGCGCTCTCGAGCAAGGACTGGGCGTTGGAGAGGCGTTGATGCTGGGCGTTGAGGTCTTGCCACTCATCAAGGGCTGGCGAGAGTTTTTCCAGTTCAGCGATTTGCCACACGAGCCGCTCGTGGGCTTCTTGACGGGTGGACTGCGCCGCTTGGGCCTCTTGAAGGGTGTGCAGGGTCGCTCTCCAGGCGTCCCAGCTGGCTTTGAGGGTGGCCGTGTCCACGCCAGCATAAGCGTCCAAGAGCCCGCGAATGGCCTCGGCCTTGGTGAGGCTTTGCCACGCATGCTGACCGTGGATGTCGAGGAGCTGCTCGCCGATGCTTTTGAGCTGCCCTGTGGTGATGGGGGACCCGTTGAGCCAGGCCTTGGATTTGCCTTGGGGCTCGATCACGCGCTTGATGAGCCACTCGTCTTGCGCATCAAAGCCAGACTCGACAAGCCACTGCTTTAAATCGGCGCTGGGAGTGAACTCTACACACACCTCGGCTTTGCTCGCACCTTCGCGCACAAACCCCGTTTCACTGCGCGAACCCAAGGCGAGTTGCAAGGCGTCAATCAAAATGGATTTGCCCGCTCCCGTCTCTCCTGTGAGCACTGTAAAGCCCTTGGAGAATTCGATCTCGAGCTCTTTGACGATGACGAAGTCTCTGAGGTGAATGCGTCCCAGGCTCATGCGGCGTCCTCATTCCAGTGCAGTTTTTCACGTATTGTGTCAAAAAAACTCCAACCTTTGGGGTGTAAAAAGCGGACATTGTGTGGAGAACGGCGCACCCGCACCCGATCCCCAATGAGCAAGGAGGCCAAGGACTGCATGTCAAAGTTCACGCTCGCGTCGCGCCCAGAGACGAGCTCAATCACGATTTCGCCGGGACTGGCCAGCACCAAGGGGCGATTGGAGAGGGTATGGGGCGCAATGGGCACGAGCAGCAAGCCTTCAAGCGAGGGGTACAGCAGTGGCCCACCAGCCGATAGCGCGTAGGCGGTGGAGCCCGTGGGGGTGGCGATGATGAGGCCGTCAGCGCGCTGCTGGGCGACAAAATGGGAATCGACCTCGATTTTGAGTTCCACCAAACCAGCGGTGGAGCCGCGGTGGACCACGACATCGTTCATGGCCAGGGCATCAAAGACACACCTGCCGGCGCGCAAAACTTGGGCTTGCAGCACGGCTCGGCGGTCTTCTTCGAAAGCGCCTTGCAAAATGGGTGTTAAAGTAGACTCAATGTGATTCAAGGCAATATCGGTGATGAAGCCCAAGCGTCCTTGGTTGATGCCAATGAGGGGCACGTCGTAGGGGGCGAGTTGGCGGCCAAAACCGAGCATGGTGCCGTCGCCACCGACGACCAGCGCCAAGTCACAAGATTGGCCGATTTGGGCGATGTCCATGATGGTGTGCGTTGTCATGGCGCTATTCAATGCGGTATTTTTCTCGATCACGACTTCCAGGCCTTGACTGTAGAGAAATTGGGCCACATGCTCCAAAATGTTGGCCGAGGAAGACGAGGGCGTTGACGTCGGCGTGTACTGGTATTTACCCACGAGGGCGATGTGGCGAAAATGTGATTTCATTGTTCAATTAAAACACTAAAATGTAAGTGAATCATGACAAGCATGGATGAGCGCTCAAAGTTACTGATGAAATCCTTGGTGGAACGCTACATCAGCGACGGCCAACCTGTGGGCTCCAGAACCTTGTCCAAGGCTTCTGGCTTGGATTTATCCCCAGCCACCATCCGCAACGTCATGGCCGATTTGGAGGATTTGGGACTCATTGTGAGTCCTCACACCTCTTCGGGGCGGATCCCAACAGCCAAAGGATACAGGCTTTTTGTGGACACCATGCTCACGGTGCAAAAAGAAGCCCTGAGCCCCCCGAGTTTGGCGCCCGATCAGCCGCAAAAAGTCATTGCCAACGCGGCGCATTTGCTCTCGGATTTATCGCATTTTGTCGGGGTCGTGATGGCGCCCAAGCGCAGCATGGTGTTTCGTCATCTGGAGTTTTTGCGTTTGTCAGACAAGCGTTTGCTCGTCATCATTGTCTCGCCCGAAGGGGATGTGCAAAACCGGGTGATCTTCCCCCCGGTGGATTACACCCAAGCCGAGCTCATTGAGACAGCCAACTACCTCAACACCCATTACGCGGGCATGAGCTTGGATAGTGTTCGTGAAAAACTGCTCACCGAAGTGGACCGTCTTCGGGGGGAAATTGCCTCTCTCATGAAAGCGGCGGTTCAAGTCGGTGCAGAGGCCATGACCACCGAGCGCGATGAGGTGGTGATATCTGGCGAGCGCAACTTGCTACAGGTGAGTGACTTCTCCAGTGACATGGGGCAAATGCGACGAGCTTTTGAGCTGTTTGAGCAAAAGGCCCAACTCATGCGTCTTTTAGACATTTCCGTCAACGCCCCTGGGGTGCGCATTTTCATCGGAGGCGAGAGTCAAATTGTGCCCTTTGAAGAGCTCTCTATTGTGAGCGCCCCTTACCAAGTCAATGGTGAAGTGGTGGGGACTTTGGGCGTCATTGGCCCGACTCGCATGCCTTATGACCGCATGATCCAAATTGTGGACATCACTTCTAGGCTCGTCTCCAACGCCTTGAGCCACCAGTGAGTTGGGTGTGGTGTGGCGGGCACGCTCAAGCGCTTGCTGGTCAAGGCAGGGGTGTTGCCCACTGAAAGACAAATCCGCCAACCGCACCTGATACAATCAAAACTTAGGGCCTATAGCTCAGTTGGTTAGAGCAGAGGACTCATAGCGAGAGTTGTGCCGCATGCGTGGAAACTGCATGCGGGATGGTGTCAAATTCGGAGAAAGCTAAGTCAAACGATTGATATGCCAACGCCGAGCCAAGCTCAGTGTGAAAACACTTTGAAGGTGTAGAGACTAGACGGCACCCATCTAAGTTCTGATGAGGAATATGATGAAGGCATAGTCCAGGGAGTGGTGAAAGCCACACAAACCGGAATCCTTTGGTCCCTGGTTCGAGTCCAGGTGGGCCCACCAAATTATTGCTATTAAGCAAACGGTGTTTAGTGTAAATTGACACCAACATGCAACGGTTTGGCTCTTCCCAATTAACGGGGGATGGGCATTTATCAAACACGGTTGAATACTCCATTCCAACCACAGTGTGCCAAGACGCGCAAAAAAACGCGGTCTCGATATTCAATTGCTGGTGCAAAAAGGAAATGGTTTTCAAGGCCGCATCGACACCCAGGTCAGCTCACCACCGGTGAGGTTTTTGGGCTTAGGGTCGATGGCCCAGATCAAGTGCCCTGAATTGACCAGTTGTTGATCTATTGTGTCTGGGGTGCAAAAAGTGTTACAATGCTTTGCTGTGCGGCTGTAGCTCAGTTGGATAGAGTACTTGGCTACGAACCAAGGG
>CAIMTJ010000122.1 GCA_903844385.1 uncultured Burkholderiales bacterium | reverse complement strand
GGCTCCCTCATTGATACTCGCCCCATCAAAGACTTGCTCCCTACGAGAACAAGACCATGGAATTCAAGGTCATCAAACTCGACAGGAAGCGCAACAATGTGGTCTTGAGTCGCCGCGCCGTGGTGGAGGCCTCCATGGGCGAAGAGCGCGCCAAGCTGATGGAGACTTTGAGAGAAGGCTCTGTGGTTCACGGTGTCGTCAAAAACATCACCGAATACGGCGCTTTTGTCGATTTGGGTGGGATCGATGGCTTGCTGCACATCACCGACATGGCTTGGAGACGCGTGCGTCACCCCAGCGAAGTGGTGCAAGCCGGTCAAGAAATCACCGCCAAAATTCTCAAATTCGACACTGAAAAGAACCGTGTCTCCTTGGGCCTCAAACAAATGGGTGAAGATCCCTGGTTTGGTGTGGGTCGTCGCTATCCCCAAAGCACCCGCATGTTTGGAAAGATCACCAACATCGCCGACTACGGTGCATTTGTGGAACTCGAGCCTGGCATCGAAGGTTTGGTGCACGTCTCTGAAATGGACTGGACCAATAAAAACGTCGCTCCCAACAAGATCGTTGCCTTGGGTGACGAGGTCGAGGTGATGGTTCTGGAGATCGATGAAGACAAGCGACGCATCTCTTTGGGCATGAAGCAGTGCCGCGCCAATCCTTGGCAAGAGTTTGCAGAAGCCACCAAGCGCGGCGACCGCGTCAAAGGTCCCATCAAATCCATCACCGACTTTGGTGTGTTTGTCGGCTTGGCCGCGGGCATCGACGGTTTGGTGCATTTATCGGATTTGTCTTGGAACGAAGTGGGCGAAGCCGCTGTTCGCAACTACAAAAAAGGCCAGGAAGTCGAAGCCATTGTGCTGGCCGTGGACGTCGAGCGCGAGCGCATCTCCTTGGGCATCAAACAGTTGGATGCCGACCCCTTCACGACCTTTGTATCCATCAACGACAAGGGACAAATCGTCACTGGTAAAGTCAAAACGGTCGACGCCAAAGGTGCAGAGATCGACTTGGGCGAAGACATCGTGGGCTATTTGCGGGTGAGCGAGATTTCTCGCGACCGCATCGAAGACGCGCGCTCTGTGCTCAAAGAAGGCGACGAAGTGTCTGCTGTGGTGGTCAATGTGGACCGCAAAACACGCAACATCCAACTCTCCATCAAAGCCAAGGATGCGGCCGATCAACAAGAAGCCATGGCCACTCTGAGCCAGCAGTCGGTTCGCGACAATGCGGGCACCACCAGTTTGGGCGCTTTGCTCAGAGCCAAATTGGACAACAACGGCTAATTCTTCGTTCAACTGCCCTCAGGGGAGTGAGATGGCACTGACTCCAGCACGGCCAAGGCCCAAGTGCTGGAGTTCAGTGGTTTTTTACTCTTTGCAGGCACCCAACCCACCCAGCACATGACACGTAGCGATTTGGTGAGCGAACTGGCAGCGCGGTTTGCTCAACTCACTCACCCAGACGCCGAGTCGGCAGTCAAGACGCTTCTTGACGCCATGAGTGTGGCCTTGATCAAAGGCCACCGCATCGAGTTGCGTGGCTTTGGCACGTTCACCATCAATCGCCGAGCACCGCGCATGGGCCGCAATCCGCGTTCTGGACAAAGCGTGGCCATTCCTGAAAAACTCGTCCCCCACTTCAAACCTGGCAAAGCCTTGCGAGAGGCTGTGGACCAAAGCCTGATCAACCCCAAGCCATGACACTGGGAGTCAGCATGATGAAGGGCTCATCCATGCAGGTTGCTCAATACCTGCTGCTGGCCGACGTCACTTGGCCCCCAGGGCCACGGTTCGCGGTGCCACGCATTGAGCACCTTACTGTAGGCAGCATGGCATGAGCAAGATACTGCACTGGCTGCTCACTGTCTTTAAGGTGGGCGTGTTTTTCACGCTCTTTGCCTTCGCACTCAACAATTTAGAGGATGTGAAACTCAACTTCTTCTTTGGCCATCAATGGACTGGCCCCATGATCTTGGTCGTCTTGGCGGTTTTTACCCTCGGGGTCATGGTGGGCGTCTTGGGTATGCTGCCACGATGGTGGGCACACCGCCGCGCCCTGGCCAACCATCTGTTGCCCATCCACACCGCCGACTCGATGCCCGCCAAAGAGACCACTGCAAACCTCGCACCCGCAACGCCAACGCCTCAACGCCTCCATAGCGGACACCCCACCAATAGAGCAGCAAACCATGGACTTTGATTTGGGATGGATTTTGCTGGGACTGCCCTTGGCCTTTGTGTTGGGTTGGTTGTCCTCGCGTTTTGATATTCGACAACTCAGGCTTGAAAACCGACAAAACCCCAAGGCTTACTTCAAAGGCTTGAACCACTTGCTCAATGAACAGCAAGACCAAGCGATCGATGCCTTTATCCAAGCGGTTCAACAAGACCCCGATACGAGTGAGCTGCATTTTGCGCTGGGTAGTCTGTTTCGTCGCCGCGGTGAGTTCGACCGCGCCGTGCGCGTGCACCAGCATTTGCTCGCAAGGTCTGACTTGGGGCGTGAAGAACACGAACGTGCACAAAGCGCTTTGGCCTATGACTTTTTAAAAGCCGGCTTGCTCGACCGTGCAGAAGAGGGCTTTGCCAAACTCATGCACACCCCGCATGAGCAACAAGCACAGCTTGCTCTTTTGAGTATTTTTGAAAAAACCCGAGACTGGCAAAAAGCCTTTGATGTCACCCAGACCATCGAACCCCAAGGCCTGGGGGATTTCAAAACTCGCCAAGCGCACTACTTGTGCGAACTGGCCGAACAGGCTTTGGGCTCACAACCGCCTCAAATTGCCGTGGCCCAAGAGCGACTCGAGCAAGCCCAGAAGATGGCCCCCTTGCACCCCCGATCGTTCTTGGCCAGCGCCGATTTGGCCCACTCACAGGGACAAACTGGACAGGCTTACCAAACCTTGATGGAGCTCGCCCACAGGACCCCCCATTGCTTGCCGCTGCTGTGTGAGCGGCTCTTGAGTTGGGGCAGAGCTTTGGGCAAAGTGAGAGATATTCACACGCTTTTTTTAGCGGCCTACAGCGCTCACCCGTCCTTGGACGTCTTGAAGGCGGTGGCGAGCTTGGAAGGATCGTCTGAGCGTGCACAAAATTTATTGAGTCAGCACCTGCGCTTACACCCCTCCCTTTTGGTCGCGTCATGGTGGCTCGGTCATGAACAACTTCAACACGAAGAAGACCGTGCTTTCGTGCAAAAAGCCTTGGATAAGGCCACGGTGGCCCTCAACCGTTACCGGTGTGCAGCCTGCGGCTTTGAAGCGCAAAAACATTTTTGGCACTGCCCAGGCTGCCAGGCCTGGGACAGTTACCCCAGCCTTAGAATTGAAGAACTATGAAACCCGTGAGCGCACAAACCCTCTCCAAGGCCCGCATTTTGGTTGTGGGTGATGTGATGCTTGACCGCTACTGGTACGGCGCGGTTGAGCGCATCAGCCCAGAGGCCCCTGTCCCAGTGGTCAAAATTTTGCGCGAAGAAGAGCGCCTTGGTGGTTCGGCCAATGTGGCCTTCAACGTGGCGAGCTTGGGTGCGCATGCCGCCTTGTTGAGTGTGGTGGGCGAAGACCCAGCCAGCCACAGCTTAGAGCGTTTGATCCTACAAACCGGCATTGAACCCTTTTTAGGCAGAGACCCTGAGCTCACCACCACCGTGAAGTTGAGGATCATTGGGCGCCAGCAGCAATTGATTCGAGCCGACTTTGAGGCCCTACCCAAGACTGAGGTCTTGGCCTCGCAAACGCGTCGATTTGAAGAACTCGTGGCCTCGCAGCAAGCTGTGCTGTTTTCTGACTACGGCAAAGGCGGCCTGGCCCATGTCGAGGACATGATTCGACTCGCCAGTGCCAGCAAGCGCCCCATCTTGGTTGATCCCAAGGGCAGCGACTACTCTAAATACAAACACGCCACCGTCATCACCCCCAACCGCGCCGAGCTCCAAGACGTGGTGGGCGCTTGGAGCAGCGAAGCTCAATTGGCATCCAAGGCACAAGCACTTCGCCATGAGTTAAAGCTCCAAGCCGTCTTGGTCACTCGCAGCGAAGAGGGCATGAGCCTCTTTGACGACGAGGGAGTCCTTCATGTGAAAGCCCAAACGCGCGAGGTCTTTGATGTCACGGGCGCAGGCGACACAGTGATCGCCACCTTGGCTTGCCTCTTGGCTTGTGGTTTCACGCTGCGTGAGGCGCTGCCTTGGGCCAACCGCGCGGGCGGTTTGGTCGTGGGCAAGTTTGGTACTGCAAGCCTGAGTTTTGAGGAGCTTTTCGCATGAGACTGATCGTCACTGGCGCCGCAGGTTTTATCGGCAGCAACATCATTCGGGGCTTGAACGCGCGAGGGATCACCAACATTGTGGCAGTCGATCACCTCAAAGCGGGTGATAAATTCAAAAATTTGGTGGATCTGCAAATTGAGGACTATGTTGACAAGGCCAATTTTTACGATCTCTTTGCCAATGCACACTATGGCGCCGTGGAGGCCATTTTTCATGAAGGAGCGTGCAGCGACACCATGGAGCACGATGGCGTGTACATGATGCAAAACAATTATGAGCGGACTTGTCAACTTCACGCCAGTGCACAAGCACAAGGCACCCGGCTGCTTTACGCCTCATCGGCCGCGACCTACGGCAACGCAACAACTTTCATTGAAGACCCCCTGTACGAAAAGCCGCTGAACGTGTACGGTTACTCCAAACTGCTCTTTGACCAACGCATGAGAAAACTCTGTGGGCCACAGTGGAATTTGAACACCGCTCAAGTGGTGGGGTTTCGCTACTTCAATGTCTACGGTCCCCAAGAACAGCACAAAGCGCGCATGGCCTCCGTGGCTTACCACCAGCATCACCAATTCTTAGACCAAGGCCGAGTCAAGCTCTTTGGCGGCCACGCTGGCTACGCCGCTGGCGAGCAAATGCGCGACTTTGTGCATGTCTTGGACGTGGTGGCGGTGAACCTGTGGTTTTTTGATCACCCAGGCTTGAGTGGTTTGTTCAATTTGGGGTCAGGCCGCGCTCAGCCCTTCAACGATGTGGCGCTGAGTGTGGTCAACAGCCACCGCGCACAGACAGGGCAAAGCGCCTTGAGCCTTGCCCAAGCGGTCAACCAAGAGCTCATTGAGTACATTGATTTCCCCGTTTCCTTGAGAGGCAAATACCAAAGCTTTACTCAAGCGAACTTGGACAAACTGCGCGCGGCCGGTTGCGAGCACGCTTTCATGGACGTTCAAACAGGGGTGCGCCAATACATTGGGCATTTGCTCAGTCAGCCAAGCTAGTCGAGTGTGAATTTTTTCAAATGACAGGGGGGTTATTCATGAACACGCATGACACACGCAAGCCCCAATCTCAATGCCCAAGCCGCTTTAGACTTTGAGCACCAAGGCCTTCTCAAGCTCACCCGCCGCCTTGAGTGCCAACACCCAGGCGGGGGTTTTGCCTCGACCGCTCCAATTCATGGTGGGCTCTGAGGGATGCTGGTATTTGATCGGCACTTTAATGCCGGCTCGACTCGAGGGTTTTTGAGCCTTGGGGGATTTGGTGGTCTTGTTGGCTTTGAGGGC
>CAIMTJ010000121.1 GCA_903844385.1 uncultured Burkholderiales bacterium | reverse complement strand
CATCAGGGTCAATGCTCGGGGTCAAGTGACCGACTTGGGTAAAAGCACTGGCGAGCTCAGGCGCGTTGCCCATGAAACCGTATCCTGTCTGCGCGGCCGCCGAACAAGGTCCAGAAAGACTGGAGAGGCTCGACACCTTCGAGAGCGCACCAGAGCGCACGGCCACCTCGGGGTTGATCGAGAAAATCTGCCCACCCACATTGGGAGCCCCTTGAGCCAAGGCGGTTTGCAGCGAAGCGTCACCGGTTTTGGCGTCCGGAAACACCACATCAAAAATTTTGAGGCCAGCACCCTCTTGGTTCAAGGCCAATACCAAGTCGGCCATGGTCTCACGCGACCAAGGCCATGCGCCCACGGACTGGACACTTTTTTCATCGATGTCCACCACCACCAGCCGTCGCTCGGGACTGCCCGAACTCTTCAAGTTCCAGGTCCAGTAGTCGCTTCGCTCATCAAACGACTTGAACACCCCAGGCAAGCCCCAAGCCAAGGCCGCAGACACACCCAAAGCCAACACCCACAGCAGGCCCTTGAAACCCAAAGGGTGGTGGGTAGCCCAAAACAAGGCCCGCTCAACACCCCCGGGCTTCGATGCATTGAATGCATCGGCAGCGTTGGATGAGGTGGGGCGCAGATCGTGGTTCATGGTCTGGACCTATCGACCCCAAAGGGTGCCACCCTTGAAGCTGCCCAAGGCCGAGGGCAGCGTGAACAAATACCCGGCTTGCTTGGTGTCCAGGGACACGGCCCCAGCCACGGTGGGACTGCCCAGGTTGGCGCCAGACGTGGGCGTCGCTGACCCGGCAGAGCTCGAGACTGGACTCAACGCTGGGCTCAACAAAAAGATCCCGGTGCTTGGGTTGAGTTTGGCCGTGGCAGTGAGGGTTTGGTTGATCACGCCCGTTCCTGCGCTGGAGGATGCACCGGCTGTATTCGTGGCACCGGTGGCACCGGCTGCACCGCCTGCCAGAGAAACGGTGGCGGGGGTGCTCAAATTGAGGGTGGTTTTGACGTCCTGGGTGGAGAAGTTGACCCCCAAGGTGCCCGAATTGACCGTGGCGGCGTTCAAGTTGTTGCCCTGGTCCAAGAAGTAAGCAAAACTGTTTTGCAAGGTGAAATTGACATTGCCTTGCTGCACGGAGAGCAAATTGGCGGCATTGTTTTCTTGACGGAACAAAAAGAGGTAGCCGTCTCCCACCGTCACCGCACGACCTTGCATCGCATCTTTGAAGGCCGCGGTGAGGTTGTCTTGGGGGTAGGCACCACCCCAACGGCCCCAGACCAAGGAGCTGTCGGTCACCGTGCGGTTCAAAATCTGATTCACGTTTGAGTACGCTTGTCCATCGACTTGGTTTTGCTGGACCCGGGCATTGGCGTTGTTGGCGTTGTTGGAACCAGTGGCAGAGGCGTTGGATGGTGACGCCTCAGTGCTGGATGCATTGGATGCACTGCTGGAGTTGCCTGGCACCGCGCCTTGAATCGCGCTTTGAACCGCGCCTTGAGCCGAGGCCACGGCCAAGCCAGTCGAGGGCGTCTGGGACTGAGAAAGCGACTGGCTGATGCCCCCCATGGGGAGCGCCAAATTGAGCAGATCACTGCCTTTGAGTTGACCCAAGGGCAGCAGTTGGGGAGACGGCATGGACAAACTGTAGGTGAGGGCCATGCCTTTCAAGGCAGCGGTGAGCTCTTTGGCGAACTGGGTGGAGCACGGGCCCAGGGTGCTGGCCAAACACTGCGCGTCAAACGGGGCCAACACAATGGCGCCTTGGTTCACGATGGCGTTGACCTTGGCGCTGCTGGCTTCCACCACAAAGTCTGTCCCCTTCACGCCAATGGCGGCCAAGGGGGTGTTGAGTCTGAATTTGTCTTTGGCCGACTCGGCCGCTTGACCAGAGATCGCCCTCACCACCCCTTGCTCGAGCTCAAAACGCACCTCGGAATTGGCCGGGCTTTGCGCGTCATAGCGGTACTCTTTGATGCTCAGGGTGGAGGCCGGGCGCAGACTCACCAGCGCGCCATCGACAAAACGCACATGGATGTGGCCGTTGCCCGAGGTGAGCAAACGGTCGCCCACTTGCAAATTCAGTCCTGAGGTCACCGCCAAGGGGGACGCCACGCCAAGTCTTGCGACCGTGGCCTGACCAATGACCAAGGACACCTGCCCCACCATCGCATTGGAGCTGGAACGAAGCTCTTGAACCCCTTGGGCTTGAACATGGGCAGACAGCACCAAGCCACCCCAGCACAAAGCGCTCACGCAAAAACCCAGACTCAGACGCAGAGGTCTGATCCTGAGGTTCAAAGCGGTGAGCAAAGCGGTGTGCATGGTGTCTTGTGCTGTTTCGTATTCAATTGGCTGGATCGGTCCCAAACATTTCGGTCTTGATGGCTCTTGATGGCTCTTCAGGGTTCTGAGGGGCCTGGTCAACTTGGAGGCGTTCCATGAACCCTTGCTTCATTGTCCAGTTTGGCGCGCCCTTTGCAAGCCCTTCATCACACTGTGAATCTTTATTGGAACAAAGTTTGACCCCTGCAGATGTGTTTCCCGTCACACGTTACGGCTAAAGCTTGGAGCCTGGTGTTGCTTGGATGTGGCGCGGGGGACGTCTTTTGGGCGTCTTGGGGGTGGCTGGGTCGGGCCTTGACGCTCTTTAAGTTTTTTCTCTAAGTCGATGAATTTTCACCAATTTTTGTCAAAAATAGGTGAAAATATCCCGCTGGCCCCGTCCGAGCTCCCTCAGGACCTTCACAAGAACACTCATCCGAACCCCAAGCACGAATGACCGTTACTGTTGACATCTTGCAACGTTTACCCTTGCTGAGCGCTTTGCCCAGGGTGACCTTGTCGGAGCTCTCCAAGGTGAGTGAGCTCAAAAGCTTCAACAAACGCGAAGTGGTGGTGAGCAAAGGCGCACAACCCCAGCATTTGCTTTTTTTGCTTGACGGGCGTTTGCAAGGCGTGGACTTCACCATGGACGGCAAAGAGGTGGGGGTGTTTTTTACCCAACCGGGTGACTTCTTTGGCGAGCTCGCCGTCATGGACCAAGAGCCCCACCCCGAGACCATCATCGCCATTGCCAAGTCCACCGTGGTGGCCGTGCCGCGCCTGTCGATTCGACCACTCCTTTTGGCGATGCCGGCTTTGGCCGAAGCCCTCACCTTGCGCCTGGCGAGCAAGCTGCGCTTGGCCTCCACTCAGCGGCGCATCTTGGGACTCACCAACCCCACCCAAAAAGTCTGTGCCCAACTCTGGACCATGCTGCCCACTCTTCACGGGGTCGGACAACAGCCTGCGACCATTTCGCAAATGCCCACCCACCAAGAGCTCGCCATCATGGTCAACGCTTCCAGAGAAACCGTCACCCGGGTGTTTCAGCAGCTGCTCCTCAAATCGGTGGTCAAGCGCGACGGCAACGATCTCATTGTCGTGAACCCGCAACTCTTAAAGCACATCAGCGAGGGTCAGACCTCACTGGACGTTTAAAAGGGCAGATGGCGGCGTGCCTACAGCGTGCTCGCCTGACTCACCTGCTCTTTTCTTGTTGGGGTGCTTGGGTGGCTGGATCAATCAGGTCAATCTGAACCTCAAAAGAAACCAATCCCCAGCAAAACCCTTGCTAAACCCAACCGAGCCCAAGCCCCAGCAAAAAGGCCGCTTGCTCCCCAGGACTTTGGCGCCAAAGGCCACACTTGAAACCTTGGCGCATGCGCTCGATGGGGCTCTTGAGGGCTCGGATCTGTTGAAACCGGTCTCTCAATGCGCGACTCGCTGGCGTCAAGTAGGGCGCCATGTCCTCGGTCGCGGCCAAATTGGTGTCCATCCAGGCTCGGTAGCGCAAAGAGGGGATGTGGCGCAGTCTTGTCCACTGGGCGAGTAGACCCCGCTGAGAGCCGATGACGTTGTCGGCGTGTTGTCGGTAGAGCACACTCACCTCGGGGTCCACGTGCACCAAGCCCCCACAAGCTGTTGCCACCAGATAAGCGGTCCAGTCGTGCCAAACGCAATGATGAGGGGCAATGGCTTGGTAAATGCTGATGAGCGGGGCGTTCATCACCATGGTGTTGCCGCGGATCACGTTTTGCGTCAAGGCCCCCCCAAACCCCAGTTTGAGCTCGGGTTGGGCCAGTCGCTCACTCTTGACCCGTTGGGGTCTTAAAAAAGCATCGACCTCTTGGGTGGCGCTGGCATAAAGGAGCGGCGCCGTGAGCCCTCTGGGGTCTAAGCGCCGCTCCTCCTGATGCCAACGCACCGCCCGCGCGAGTTTATGGGGCAGCCACACATCGTCTTGATCAACAAAGGCAAAGAGGTCGGTGTTTTGGGGAAGAAACGCTGTGTCGGGGTCTTGCCAATTCACGCGGTGGACCAAGTGCACAAAGTTTTGGGTAGCGCCCTGCTCAGGGCCCGCCATCACCCGAACCGGCTGGGACACGCGTTTGGCAAAGGCCGCCACGCGCTCGAGCGTGTCGTCCTTCGATCCGTCGTCGCTCACGGTGAGCGTCCAAGCGCGATGGGACTGCTCGGCCAAAGAATCGAGTTGCTCAGCAATGAAGGAGCGGCCCTCGCAAGTGGCCATCAAGAGGTGAACCACACACGGGGGCTCAGACCCATCACTTGTAAGAGTGAGGTCGCCCCTCTCAGGCTTGGTGGCTTGAACGCTTTCTTGAAGAGCAGGCATGGTTGGAGTCAATCGAGCCAAGCCCGGTTCAAGGACACGAGTCCAATTTCTCGGCCGGCTTGCTCCACCACCAATTCACCCAGCGTGGTGTGCTCGTAGATGTGGAGGGCTCGCTCGCACATCAAATACACACTCAGGGTGTAGTGACCTTTGAGGAGCTGGAATTTCGGAAAAACCACCGTGGCGCGCCCCACGCCCTGAGGATCTCGAACGATGCTGACGCCATCGTAAAAGGTGCTGCAACTCGTGATGTGCCGCCCGGTGTGGTCACTCACCACCAAGGCGACTGTCGGTGTGGGCAAGGTGAGGCTGGAGGTGAAAGCCACCTCGACTTTGAAGTCCGACTGTAGGCTTTGCAGCAACCAAGCCCTCCCCCCCGACGCTTGAACAACGCCGTCCACCCACACCCTCACCTTGGCCAGGCGCGCCACCCCTGTCGGCCCAGAATTTGGTCCAGGGCCCGGGCCTGCGGGCGTCGTGTCGGGCTCAAAGACACCGCCGCTTAAATCCGAGTCCGCGGCCCCAGCCCTTGGACTTGACCCCCCAAATGCCTGTTGTGCCTGAGCGCGGTCTTCAATCGTCTGGGTCAGCGCTGGACCAGGGTCGGAGTTGGTCAGCGAGTCATCGGGCGGGTTGATCAAAGGGCTGATCAAAGGGTTGACGGGGTGATGGGCGAGAAGCGGGTTGTTGCCCCCCTTTGACTTGGCCGATTCAGCCTCGGCCATTTGGTCCAAAAACTGGTTGTACTGTAAGCACACGTCGCCCGCGGGGCCGCTCGCCTTCACTTGACCACGGTCGAGCCAAATGGCGCGCTCACACAAGGCCTCGACTTGGTAAATGTTGTGGGAGCAAAACAAAATGGTGACGCCTTGGTCCTTCAAATCCATGATGCGGTCAAAGGACTTCCTCGCAAACGCCCCGTCCCCCACCGACAAGGCCTCGTCGATCACCAAGATGTCGGGCTCCACGCTCGTGGCAATGGCAAAGGCGAGGCGCACATACATGCCGCTCGAGTAGGTCTTGACGGCTTGGTCGATGAAGTCCCCGATCCCCGAGAACTCGATGATGGCGGGTGTTTTTTGGCGAATCTCGGCTGGGCTCAAACCCAAGAGGGTCGCATTCAACTCGATGTTTTCACGGCCCGTGAAGTCGGGGTTGAAACCAGCCCCGAGCTCGAGGAGGGCGGCAATGCGCCCTTGCACGTGGACCGCGCCTTCTGAGGGTTGCAGCACCCCACAAATGAGCTGCAACAAGGAAGACTTGCCCGCACCGTTGACCCCCACCACGCCGAGCACCTCGCCGCGCTTGAGCTCCAAGGACACCGCCCTCAAAGACCAAAACTCCGGGGAGGGACTGGGCGCTTGATTGGGCACTTGATTGGGCACTTGATTGGGCACTTGATTGGGCGCTTGACTGGGCACTTGATTGGGGGATGGATTGAACGCCTGATCGGCATGAGAAACCGAACTCGCCAAGCCTTGGGTGACGGTTCTCCAGCGAGCGAGCAGCACTTGCTTTAAACGCTCACGCGGACTGGCAAACACCCGGTAGCGCTTGCTCACACCCTGAACCCTGATGGCCCAGTCGCCGCCCTCATGCGCTGCGTTGTCCATGGACCGCACTGACACGAGCCCCTTTGCAGGCTCACTTTGGAGAGCAGACTCTTGGGGACCGTTATAAGACATCGGCAAAGCCCTCTTGGGTCCAGTCAAAGAATTTCGCACCCAAGGCGGCCACGATGACACTGGCCAGGGTGTACCAGGCCCACCCTTGGGCGCTTGGCCACGCTCCCGCAAAGATCACGTGCCGCATCTGCTCCACCACAAAGGTCAAGGGGTTGAGGTAAAGCCAGGCGCCCCACTGGGCCGAGATGGTTTTGAGGGGATACAAAATGGGTGCGGAAAACATCAACGCCGTCACACTCCAGCCCATGATTTGACCCAAGTCGCGAACATAAACACCCAGCGCGCCCAGCAGCCACGCCAACCCCAGACTCATGAGACACAAGGGGACACAAAGAAGGGGCAAGGTGAGCATGGACCAGTGAAGTTGGGCGCCCACCACCAACAGGCCCACGAGGAGGACCACACCACTCACGAGCCACTGAAACACCCCGGCAAACACCACCACGGCCGGGAGCACGTGCAGCGGGAACACGACTTTCTTCACCAAATTGGCCTGCTGCGTCACGACAGAACATGAGCGCACCAAGACCTCGGCCAAAAACGCATGCACGATGAGGCCGGTGAACAAAATGATGGCGTACTCGGAGTGCTCTGCGCTCCCGGGCAGGCCTGCAGGTGCGCTCCCGAGCGAGCCCATCGAATGCATCTCCTCACCCCATTGGGCCTTGAACACCACGGAGAACAAAAAAGTGTAGAGCACCACATTGAGCACCGGCGTCAAGAGCGGCCACAGTAGCCCCAAGAACGACCCCTTGTAGCGCATCTGGATATCGCGGCAACCGAGTTGCCACAAGATGCGCCAAAAAGAGAGCAAGGGTTGAGAAGTCATGAAAGAGCTGTCGATTGGCCAAGAGGGATGAATCAAAGAGGCTCAAGTGTATCCTTTGCCTAAACGGGTGACTTCATCGCCGCTGGCTCATCGCGTCTCGCATCGACTCGGACCCGCCGAGTCCCTTCGTCCATCTAAAAATTAGAGTCTCGACTCTAATTTAAGGAGCAGCAATTCAATACATTCGAAGCTGTGCAATGGTCATTTCTTTCTTGTACGACGACTCCACGAGGTTTTCCCATGAACAACAACCCCTTTAACTTTGACCCCTCCCAGCTCAATGACAAAATGAAAGAGTCGGCCCAACAAATTTGGCTGGCCGGCCTGGGCGCTTTCGCCAAGAATCAAGAAGAGGGCAAAAAGGTCTTTGAAAAACTCGTCGACGACGGCTTGAGCCTTCAAAAAAAGACCCAAGAGGCCCTGCACGAGAAGGTGAGTCAAGCGAGCGAAAAAATCAATGAAATGGCCTCGACCTTGAAGCAAGACCCGTCGGCCCACTGGGCGCCTTTAGAAGACCTGTTTCACAACCGCGTGGCCAAAGCCAATGAAAAACTAGGTGTTCCCGATGCGCAGGCCTTTGAAGCGCTGATCCTCAGAGTTCAAGCCCTTGAAAAAGCGTTGGGTGCTGCCCCACCCCCCACTGGCGCCTCCACCAAGCCCCCAGCCAAAGCGGCATCAAAACCGCGCCCCACACAAAAGGCGTTTTCCCCATCCAAGTGAGTTCGACGCCAGGGTCGACAGTAGAGTCGACAGTAGGGTCGACTTTAGGGTCGACTGCAAGGTCGACTGCAGGGGGTCCATCAAGAGGCTTCTGGATGCCCTGGGCCCGGCCTGACACACCCCTGTCAGCGTCCGTTTAAAAAACCGCTTCCCGCCTTGATCAACGATGGAGTTCGCTTGAGCCTGCCTGTCTCTCCTCTTGAGGCCCATGGTTGGCCCCCCTACGCCTGAGGCTCGTGTGAAATCAATGGCGTGGCTCTTTGGTTTACCCACTACACCTTTGCCGCTTTTTAGGCTAGAGTGCTCCCAACCCCACACCCCGTGGCACCCAACCCCCACCCGGTCTTGTCTCCTCCATGGCTAAAAAGGCCCCGCGTCGAACTGCTGAACGTATTTTGAGCACCACCTTGGCGCTCTTTAACCGCTTTGGTGAGCCCAATGTCTCGACCACCCTGATCTCGTCTGAGCTCTCGATCAGCCCTGGGAACCTCTACTACCACTTCCCGGCCAAGGACGAGTTGGTGACCGCGCTCTTTGAGCAATACCAAGCCCGGCTCTTTCCCATCTTGGCCGCCGGTGCGCACGTGAGCGATGTGGAAGAAGCCTGGTTTTTCCTGCACTCCTTGTTTGAACTGATTTGGGAATACCGCTTTCTCTACCGCGATCTGGGGGACTTGCTGAGCAAAAACCGCCGCCTCGAGAAAGACGTCAAAGACATCTTACTCCTCAAAACCAGCGCTTGCCGAGCCCTTTTGCAAGGCCTGGGTCACCAAGGCCACTTGCACATGCAGACTTCGAGCCGAGAGATGTGCGCGACCCAAATGGTGGTGATGCTCACCTGGTGGCTGTCATTTGAGTTTGCCAAAGACCCGCGCCACGCCTTGGAAGACGACAACGCCCAGCAAGCCCTGCTCAGAGGCGCCCAACACGTCTTGAGCCTCTTGGTGCCCTATTTGGAAGACGCCTCTCAGGCCCATTTGCTCGGTCTCATCCAAAACTACAGCGATGAGTCTGAGCAACACCCCCACCCGTAGCCAAGTATTCACCGCTCCAGAGCAGATTCTTCTAAAATACAGATTCGTTTTTTGTAGAGGGCATACACCGCCTTTTGCCGCGCCCTTGCCCCAAGACGCCAGACCACAGAAAGCCCGCCATGCATTTGCTCGACTCCATCGTTACTGAAGCGGCCGCGCTCACCGCCATTCGCCGCGACTTGCACGCCCACCCCGAGTTGTGCTTCAAAGAAGAGCGCACAAGCGAGACGGTGGTGCGCTTACTCACCCAATGGGGCATCCCTGTCCACACGGGTCTGGGTCAAACCGGGGTCGTGGGGGTGATCAAAGGCCGGCTCGGGAGTAGCTCTCGCGCCATTGGTTTGAGGGCCGACATGGACGCCTTACCGATGAGCGAGAAAAACCAGTTTCCCCACGCGAGTGTGCACCCTGGGCGCATGCACGCCTGCGGCCACGATGGGCACACCACCATGCTCTTGGCCGCTGCCCAGCACCTCGCTGGCCACCCCGACTTTGATGGCACGGTCTACTTGATTTTCCAGCCGGCAGAAGAAGGCGGTGGCGGGGCACGCGAGATGATCAAAGATGGGCTCTTTGAGCGCTTTGCCATGGACGCTGTGTACGCCGTTCACAACTGGCCCGGCCTCTCGGTGGGTCAGTTTGCCCTGAGCCCAGGCCCCGTGATGGCCTCATCGAATGAGTTTCGCATCGTCATTCGCGGCAAAGGCTCTCACGCCGCGCTCCCCCACAACGGTG
>CAIMTJ010000120.1 GCA_903844385.1 uncultured Burkholderiales bacterium | reverse complement strand
CATATACCGCGCTTTTGATCAGCAATTTGAGCGCTTCCGATTGGGGTATCGGGAGGTCTTGGCCAGCGCGTTGGCGCGCCGGCCCGCCTTTGGCAGTCTCTTTCTGGCATTTTGTATTCTCTCTTGTGGTCTGTTTTTTGTGCTCGGACGAGATTTCTTCCCCAGCGTGGATGCAGGTCAAATTCGGCTCCATTTCAGAGCGCCTTCGGGCACTCGAATTGAAGAGACTGCACGCTTGGCCGACGCGATCGAGGCGCAAATCAGAGCGCAAATTCCTGCCAATGAGCTCGAGACTATTTTGGACAACCTGGGGGTGCCCAACAGCGGTATCAATTTGTCCTACAGCAATGCAGGCACCATTGGCGCCATGGACGCAGAGTTGCTGATGTCCTTGAAGGAAGGTCATCGACCCTCGGCCGAGTGGGTCACAGAACTGAGGAACACCTTGCCGCAAAAATTTCCTGGCGTCGAGTTTTTCTTTCAACCCGCAGACATCGTCACCCAGATTTTGAACTTTGGCTTGCCCGCGGCGATCGACATCCAGTTCACGGGGTCTGATTTGCGTGCCAATAAGGAATTGGCCGCCGCACTGACCCAGAAAATCAGACAAATCCCCGGGGCCGTGGACGCGCACGTTCATCAACGCATGGACAACCCAGAAATTGGCTTGACCATGGACCGCTCAAGACTGCAGCAATTGGGGCTGACGCCGCAAAATGTGGGGCAAAACTTGCTGGTGGCTTTGTCAGGCAGTGCGCAAACGGCGCCTGCCTTTTGGCTCAACCCCAAAAGTGGCGTGGTCTACAGTGTGGTGGTGCAAACCCCGCAGTACAACATCCAAACGCTCAATGATTTGCTCAATGTGCCGGTCGCCAGTCTCGCCAATCCGGTGGAGAACTCGCAGCTGCTGGGCAACTTGGTGAGCACAGAGCCCAAGAGAGGCTTGCCCATCATGAGTCGCTACAACATTCAGCCCGCGGTGGATATTTATGTGAATGTTCAAGGTACCGATTTGGCCAACATTGCCACGCAAGTCAATCGCTTGGTCGATGAGATGAAGGACCAATTGCCCAGAGGTGCGCAGGTGAGCGTTCGCGGTCAGGTTCAAACCATGCAGTCCTCCTTTGTGGGCTTGGGCATAGGTTTATTGATGGCGATTGTCTTGGTGTATTTGCTCATCGTGGTGAATTTCCAGTCTTGGATTGACGCATTGATCATCATCACGGCGTTGCCGGCCGCTTTGGCGGGCATTGCTTGGATGCTGTTTTTGACGAAAACCACTCTGTCTGTGCCCGCACTGACGGGGGCCATCATGACCATGGGGGTGGCAACAGCCAACAGTATTTTGGTGGTGTCATTTGCCAAGCAGCAAAGGGAAGAGGGCATGGCGCCTCTGCTGTCTGCTTTGGAAGCGGGGGCCACCCGAATTCGACCGGTGCTGATGACGGCGCTGGCCATGATCATTGGCATGATACCCATGGCGCTGGGCCTGGGGGATGGGGGTGAGCAAAATGCGCCCTTGGGTCGGGCGGTGATTGGTGGCTTGTTGTTTGCGACGGTCTCCACCTTGTTTTTTGTGCCGGTGGTGTTTGCGGAAATTCACGAGCGATTGGTGCTTCGCGAACAGCGAAAAATCACCCCCCCGCGTGTTTGATTCACGGCCCAGTTCAAGCAAGACTTCGATGTATTACCAAGGCGTGTAGGAAACTTTATGACGGACAAATCAATGAGCAGCCACAAAACCAAGTACTGGTTGATCGGTTTTTTTGTGTTGCTGGCGATTGGATCGGGCAACACCTGGTTGAGTCGCATCAACAACGCCCAAGCGCTGGAGGCCTTGGTGGGCGTGCAGTCCAAGAACTATGTCAAAGCGGCTGTGGTCAAGCGAGCCGATGAGCCCCAACTGCTCACGTTGCCCGGCACCTTGCTCGGTTTGACGCAGGCGCCAGTGGCCTCAAGAGCCTCGGGCTACATCAAGCGCTGGTACAAGGACATTGGCTCGCCTGTCAAAGCGGGCGACGTCTTGGCGGAAGTGGAAACGCCAGAGTTGGATCAACAACTCTATCAAGGCCTGGCCGCTCAACAACAAGCCAATGAAAGCATGCAATTGGCCAAGTCATCGCTCGAGAGATGGGATGCTTTGAGAAAAAAAGATGTGGTGTCACAGCAAGAATACGATGAGAAAAAGAGTGCCTATCAACAAGCGATCTCCAACCTCAATGCGTCCGCCTCCAACGTCGAGCGCTTAAAGCAGCTCACGGTTTTCAAGCGCATTGTGGCGCCGTTCACTGGCATTGTGACCAAGCGCAACATTGACATCGGCGACTTGGTCGATGGCACCACGAAGCCACTTTTTGTGGTCTCGAGCATTGATCGTTTGAAAATCTACGTCAATGTGCCGCAGTCCTATGCTCAGTTTGTTCGCCCGGGCCAAGAGGCTCAAATTCAGCAAGACGAGCTTCGCGGCAAAAAGATTCCCGCCAAAGTGGCTAGAACTGCGGGCGCAATCGACCCCGCGACGCGGACCATGCAAGTCGAGGTGTCGTTTGACAACAAGGCGGGTTTGCTTCAGCCCGGTGCCTTTGTCCAGGTGGTGCTCACGCTCCCGCCAAGTCACGCGGTCAATATCCCCTCCAACACGCTTATCATCAGAAAAGAGGGCACACAAGTGGCCATCATCGATGAACAAAGCAAGGTCAAGCTGCAAAAAATCAAAGTCGGGCGTGACTATGGCACCAAAATGGATGTGATCGAGGGTTTGGTGGGCGGCGAGCGATTGGTGCTCAACCCGGCTGACTCGATCAGCCAAGGCGATGTGGTGAGCGTGGTGGCGGATCAAGCGCCAGCCAAGGACTCGACCAAGTCCGCAGAGTCTGACGGCAAGGCCACACCCCCACTCACCACCAAGGCCAAGCCATGAGCGGACCCACCATCTTTCAGCGCAGGGATCCATGCTGGGTTCCATGCCACCGAGTGGAGCGCGTACTCGCTAAGCCTCCATCGGTGAGCAAATGGGCTGTCGTGGGTTTCGTGAGCATTGTGGTTTTGGGGTTGGTCTCTTGCGCGGCGCCTAGGCCGTATGCACAACCAACGTTGGAGCTGCCCCAGTCTTGGGGCGATGCGGGTATGTGGCAGGCGCTGTCGGTCCAAGACGTGCCGGCCAATCCTGAGTGGTGGGTGCAGTTCAATGACCCAGCGCTCACGGTCTTGATTCAAAAGGCCTTGACCAGCAGCACCACGTTGACCATTGCCAAGGCCCGCGTTGATCAAGCCAGAGCGGGGTTACAGACCGCCAATGCAAGTACTTTGCCGCAACTCGGTGCCAGTGGCCGCGTGGCTCGATTGCAGATTTCTCAGTACAGGCCGCTCAATAATTACAATTCACCCAACTGGTCGACGGTCCAAACGGACATCGCACCCTTGATGTCGGCCTCTTACGAATTGGATCTTTGGGGAAGAGTGAGTGGCACGGTTCAAGCCAGCAAGGGGTCTTTTGAACAGTCGGTGGTGGACTTTCAAAATGTAAAGTTGGTGCTCACCACCGATATCGCTACCAATTATTTCAACGCGAGACAAGTCGATATCGAGTTGGGTCTCTTAAAGCAAATTGTGCAGGCCCAAGAAAAGTCCTTGGACGTGGCCCTGAGCCGTTATGAATTGGGGCTCATGGCGGCGTTGGAGAAGAGTCAAATTGAATTGGCATTGGATGCAAGTCGAATTCAATATGAACAATTGAGGCGCACTCGGGAGCAATATGTCCATGCGCTGGCGACTTTAATCGGACAAGATGCGAATTCCTTTGTCCTCCAAGAAGAAAGCTCCCCCAGAACCCTTCTTCGACCAGCGCTAGGGATGCCGTCGACTTTGCTGCTCAGGCGGCCCGATGTGGCTTCTGCCGAGAGAGCCGTTGCGGTGGCCAATGCACAAATTGGCATCGCTCAAGCCGCCTACTACCCCACCATCACCATGGGATCGTCGTTTGGCTACGAGGCCACGCAACTGGCGAATTTGTATTACGCCCCCTCGCGCATTTGGTCGTTTGGCCCGAGTTTTACATTGCCCCTCTTTGATGGCGGACGCATCGATGCCAGTGTGGCGTTCAGCGAAGCGGGCTATGCGGCCACAGTGGCCATCTACAAAAAAGCAGTCCTCACCGCCTTTCAAGAAGTGCAAGACGCGATCACGGGTTTCAACACCTTGGAGGAAGCCTTGGCCAAGGCCAAAGCGGCCACAGCGCTGTCACAAAAAATTTACACCTTGGCCAAAGACCGCTACGAAGGTGGGTTGTCAACGTC
The DNA here is from genome assembly GCA_903844385.1 of uncultured Burkholderiales bacterium. GTDB lineage: Bacteria > Pseudomonadota > Gammaproteobacteria > Burkholderiales > Burkholderiaceae_C > Limnohabitans. The sequence continues at coordinate 1,882 of CAIMTJ010000120.1, read as the reverse complement.
CTTGGATTTCTTACAAGCCAAGCAGGCTTTACTGGCTACACAGCGGCAAGAAACTCAAATTCTCGCCCAACGCATGCTGGTCCAGGTGTTTTTGATCAAAGCCCTGGGTGGTGGATGGGACGGCTTGAAAAGCACTGAAACGTTGAAATAAATCAACTCCAACAAGTGCGCGCTCACCGAGCATTGCTGTTGCGATGAGGCTGCATTGAACTGCTCAGGGATGCTTTGCAACAAATGGTGCTTGGTACATCCAAACAGGGCGACCATCCGAGCCATAGACCACGGCAGTGGCTTGTAAATCTCGGGCTTCAAACTCTAGGCTTACCAACCAGGCACCGTGCTTGAGTTCAAGGGACGATTTGTCGACCGCTTTGGGCATACTTTCCGGGCGCTGAAAGAGGTAAACCAAATCGTAGCGACTCCAGTCGGCCAACCAAATATTGCCTTGACGAATGGTGGCCCACGGGCATCGCAAGGCACAAAAAAGCCGCAGCAACCAACTCATTTCAAGGCCAAAACACTGAGCGTGTGGATAAGCTTTGTGCAGTGCTATCAATCCATCTCCCAGTCCACAACCCGCATCCAGGATGCGGGCGTGAGCAGACAACTCGATGTGTTCGGGCATTTCTTCCAAAGCACGCGAGGGCGTTGGGAAAAGAGGTGCATCGCTCCAAGCGTTGAGGGGGTACACCAAAGCGATCAAAATGAGTAAACTCAGCCAAACTACAGGGGGCATGGAAAGGCTCGCCGAGTTCATTAGCAACTGTGAGAGCGGAAACCCAAGCACGATCAAACAGCGTCTCCACAAAGTTGAGCCCAGAGCAGACAATAAAACGCTCAACAGTGTCGCGCCGACCAAAGACCAGCCTTGGGGCACTTCAAGGGATTGAAGGGCGGTAAACAGCACCCAGGATAAAGTCCAAGCCAACAGTGCGGGCAGTGGCCAAATGGCGATTTTCATGTGGATCTAGGGGTCGTGGGGATCAGTGGCGAAGGGTTGAGTCAAACGTCAGGCATCAAGCGTCAACAAAGGGGAGGTGTCAAAAAAACAATCCCCACAGAGACGATCACGCTTTCAAAGCCTGATTGACCTTGTGAGAAAATAATGATCGTAAACTGAAAATCATGGTTAAAACTGTATTGTCGAGAAAATAAAGGCCAGACCCCATCGATGAATAAAAACACGCTTCGTCTGAAATTATCAAAAATTGGGTTGATCAATCAAATTGTACTGATTGGCATTCTATTGATAGCCTCCAACGCCTTGGCTTACAAGGAGGATCCGCACCACCAATTTGACATGACTCACAATCTGACCAACGAAACCAAAATTAAATTTATACAAGCCGCAGATGTGACCAAAGCCTGTGATGCCGAAAGCCGCCGACGTGGTAATGGCGGATTTGGTATTGCTGTTGATGCTTGCAGTTTTTATAATTGGCGTATGGATGAATGCACAATCATAACTCCGCTCACTGCAAACTTCCACACCATCGGACACGAAGTACGCCATTGCTTACAAGCGCACTGGCATGACATGAATGGTGAAATTAATAGGTAATGCGCTTGTGCTGGTGCAGTCAGTGAAAAGGGCACGATTGTCCGAAAAAGCAGTTGATCAGCGCCCTGTATACAATGCGACAGAATAATACAAATTGGCGTTGAAAAAGTTGTCTCGTTTCAATTCAAAACTACAATTTTTTCGCTGAATTGAATTCTATCGCTCTTGAAAACAGCATTTATGAATGACTCAGTTTTAGGATAATAAATTTCAACCATAAAAGTCAAAAATTTACCAGCTGGCACTTCAATTTCTTCAATGCCAACCACCTTACACTCTCGAGTCACATCAATTTTATATTGAGCTTTATAAGTTGTTACT
>CAIMTJ010000119.1 GCA_903844385.1 uncultured Burkholderiales bacterium | reverse complement strand
TTGACCCTGGTCAACCCACAAAAAGGCCGGGTTCAAGCTGTCATCGGCCTGTGTGGCGCGCAAGTCCGCACTGGCAAAGCTGATGCCTGAGCGCATGCGCTCAGGCGCGATGACACCAAGGCCCGTCAACACTTGGGCTTGCAATAGGCTTGGGCCCAGGCCCCATCCCACGAAAAAAGCGAGCACCATGGCCCAGCGTGCGGCTTGGAAGCGAAATGGTAGGTGCATGGGTGAAATCAAGGGTGGGGTTGATGAAACGTTGGAGTCATTCAGGGTCAAGACGGCAGTGGTCAACAAGGTGTTTAAAAAGGACTGGCCAGCCCACCAACTCAAGCCATCAAGTCGATAAATTGCACAGCACTCGCTCCACCCCCATCTTGCCCTCGTCGTCTTCCCACTTCAATTGCAGCCACCCACTGCGGGGCAAGACCACGCTCCATTGTAAGAAAGGGTTGGCTGAGGTGCCCGTGCCCAGTTCACCCGAGATGAGAGCGAGTCCGTCCAGATCCAGGCTGAATGACTTGATCACGTTTTTAGCGATGGCCGCTCCCGAGATGTCGTAGCGAAAACCAGTTTCCATGGGATGCTGGATGAGGATGCGAATGTCGATTTTTTCACCCAGCTTGGGGTGCTGGGGCAAGATAATTCGAGCCGTCATAGGGAGGCGTCCAAACAAGCCGACTCGGTGACTTCCACACTCGCGACTTGTCCCCACCAACGGTCATCTGACATTTGAGCGAGGACCCAAATGCGTTGCGAGCCATTGAGGCGAATGCGCGTGGAGAACTCCAGTCGTGTTTGCGTGGGCAAAAATTGCAGGCTCGAGATCATGGGCCTGGGGTTGCGCTCGGACAACACGACCAGGCGTTTGACGTGATCTTCATCGCTTTGAGGACTGTCCACCCACACCTTGAGCGGCACGGAGTGCCCGTTGTCGGCCAGCCGTGGGATGCTCACGTGCACGCGCTCTTGGGTCACCCGTGTTGACTGGGTGAGGTTTTTAAAAAGAACACGAAAATCCTCGCTCTCACGCTCCAAGGCCTGAGCCTGGGCCTTGGACCCCGCGACGAGGGCCATTCCAATACCGATCACACGACCACCACCACCCAAGCCCAACACTGCCAAGAGCTTCGTGAGGGCTTGGAGGGTGTGGCGCTTGGCATTCATTTCAAACTGTCCAAATAACTGAGCACTTGCTGCAATTGGGCCTGACTCAGGATGGTTTGATTCTTGAACTTGGGGTCCACATGGCTCAAGCCTTCAGTGGAGAAGTAAGGCGGCATGATGGTGTAGGGGTTGATGCGCCTGGAGTCTTTCACCCGCAACTCCATCGCCTCGGGGCTCAATCGAGACGCCACGCCTTGCAGAGTCGGCCCCAAGTCCCCCATGGCACCTGCGTGCTCGGGGATGCGGTGACACAAGGTGCATTGACCCTCGCGACTCACCACCAAGGCTTTGCCGGCCTGCACCTTGGCGGCGAGTTCGGCATTCAAGTCTTGCCCCTGTGCCGTGAGGAGCGCCAAGCCCAGCGACAGCGTGAGGGAGAATTTAAACAATGGTTCGCGCATGCCCTCGAGTCTCGCATCAGGGGTCAATGGGCTTCATCAGACCAACTCAAGACCTGAGTTTTTCAAGGGCAAGGCGCGAACTGGTTGACCCGTGGCGCGGAAAATGGCGTTGATGACCGCAGGCGCCACCACACAGATGGTGGGCTCGCCCACGCCGCCCCAGAAATTGAGGGTCGGTGCGAGCACCGTTTCAATTTTGGGCAGTTGCACCATGCGGGTGATTTTGTATTTGTCAAAATTCGTCTCCACAATGCGCCCGTTGAGTACACTGGACTCGGCTTGCAAGGAGTCAAAGGCATAGGCCACCGAGCCCTCGACTTGGGCCGCCACTTGATTGGTGTTGACCACATGCCCGCTGTTGGTGGCGAGCACCAAGCGGTGAACCTTCACTTTGCCGTCTTTGACACTCACTTCGGCCACCGCTGCCGTGTAGCTGCCGTAGCCCATGAATTGGGCAATGCCTTGGGTGACACCAGCGGGCAGTGTCTTGCCCCATCCTGCTTTGTCAGCGACGGCATTGAGCACGCGCAAGTGTTGGGGATGGTCTTTGAGCAAGGCCTGGCGAAACGCCAAGGAGTCCTTGCCACTGGCGTGAGCCACCTCTTCCATGAAGGATTCCAAGTAGATGGCGTTTTGGTTGGTGTTGACACCACGCCAAGCGCCCACAGGCACGTGGGTGTTTCTCATGGCGTATTCGATTTTCAGGTGAGGAACGGTGTAGCCCAACTGTGCGTCCCCAGGCTCTGGCCAGTAGCCTTGTAATTGGCGACGATCTTTGCCGCCCACAATGTTGTGGGGTGCCAAATAAGCGTTGATGGATTGACCCGACACCCGCACATGCAAGGCTTTCAAATTGCCTTGATCGTCGAGGCCCGCGCGCAGCAAGCACTGACCAATCGGACGGTAGTAGTCGTGCGTCATGTCCTCTTCTCTGGACCAGAGCACTTTGACGGGTCGACCGGGGTACTGTTTGGCCACAAGCGCTGCAAAGCGCACATAGTCCTGGGGGCCGCCACGGCGACCAAAGCCACCGCCCAAGGTTTGGTTGTAGGCCTCGCATTTTTCGATGGGGTGACCCGAGCCATCGGCCAAGGCGGCCAAGGCGGCTTCGGCGTTTTGCGAAGGCACCCAGGCCTCGGCTTTCTCGCTGGTGTAGAGCACCGTGCAGTTCATCGGCTCCATGCAGGCGTGGGTCACAAAGGGGGTGCTGTAGACCGCCTCGAGTTTTTTAACCGAGCTGGCAAAAGCTTCATCGAATTGCCCCACCTGGGTGTCGGCAAAGACGTTCTTATCCGAGGTCAAACCTTCCTTCAAATGCTCGGCAATACTTTGGCTGCTCACTTGTCCGTTTTGAACTTCGTCCCAAGTGATGGGCATTTCTTCCAAAGCGGTTTTGGCGCGCCACCAACTGTCGGCCACCACGGCAAGGGCGTTGTCGTCGAGCTTGACGACGCCTTTGATGCCGCGCTTTTTGAGGATGGCGCTGGCATCAAAAGTTTTGAGCTTACCCTCAAAAACAGGCGACGCCTTGACGGCCGCGTAAAGCATGTCTTTGGCCCGGTGGTCAATGGCGTACTTCAGCGAGCCGTCCACCTTGTGGGCGGTGTCTAGTCGCTTGGCTGGTTTGCCCGCGATCGTCCAGTCTTTGGGGTTCTTGAGTGAGATCGACTTCACATCCGGTGGACTCAAGAGGGCGGCTTGGGCACTGACTTGGCCGTAATGCAATTGGCGGCGACTGGCATCGTGGTGAATGACACCGTCTTTCACCCTGAGCTCAGTGACGGCAACACCCCATTGGGTGGCGGCGGCTTGGGTGAGCATCATTCGAGCAGCGGCACCCGCTTGGCGCACATACTCTTGGCTTTCTCGAATGCCGCGCGAGCCACCCGTTGACATGTTTTTCCACACGCGTGAGCGCGCCAAGTTTTGTCCCGGCGTGATGAACTCAAGAGAGACTTTGTTCCAGTCGCATTCCAGCTCCTCGGCCACCAATTGGGCCAGACCTGTGCTCGATCCTTGACCCATCTCGGCCCTGGCAATGCGAATGACACAACGGTCATCGGGGTGGATCACCACCCAGGCGTTGACTTCGACGGCAGCACCGGCGGGGCTGCCTTCTTTGGCAAAACTGGGGATGTGAAACCCAAGACTCAAGGCGCTCGCGCTCACCGCAGACGTGGCCGTGCTCACTAAAAACGATCGACGCGAAGGCCGCGCTTGTTGAAGATCCGAGCTCGAGTCGGTATCGATTTGAGTCAAGGCATTGGAGGTGGTGGTGTTCATGTTCTGATCCTCTGTGTGTGGCGCGCTCAAGCGCAGTTGGAGGAAAAGCCGCGTTGCTGCGTGGGCAGCGACATGCCATCGGCTTGGGTGACCTCTGCCACGCTGAGATCGTGGCCATGCCCGTGTTGGCATGGACCGGAGCAGGCCTGCGCATGCGCGGCAACTTGTGCACCATCGAGCCCTTGAGAGAGCACCGCTGTGGCCGGGATCATGTGAATGACCGAGTCAATGGCCAAGCCAGTTTTGGCGGCTTGGTGGATGCCTGCGCGGATGCGACGATAACTGCCACAGCGACAGATGTTGGTCATGGCCTCATCGATGTCACGGTCGGTGGGTTTGGGCTTGCGTTTCAAGAGTGCGGCTGCCGCCAAAATCTGACCCGATTGGCAGTAACCACATTGGGGAACATCGAGGTCCTTCCACGCCACTTGCACGGGGTGGCTGGCGTTGGGGGAGAGGCCCTCAATGGTGGTGATGCGTTTGCCTTGGGCCGCCGAATTCGGAAAAGAGCACGAACGCACCGGTGCGCCGTCGACCAGCACGGTGCAAGCACCGCACTGGGCAACACCGCAACCATATTTGGTGCCTGTGAGTCCCAACTCATCGCGAATCACCCACAACAGCGGCATCTCAGGCTCCACGTCCACGCTGTGTTTCTTACCGTTGATATTGAGTTCAGTCATGAAAATGGGTCCTTTGTGATGAAGTCGCAGATGGGGGTCACGAACGGTGCCAGACATGCTCGGGGTCTGGCCTGAGTCCAGGCCGTTTGGCGTCAAGTATAAAGAAAAATGAACTCGCCTGTGCCATTCAAGCCCGCAGGCCTGAGCCCTTGGGCCTTGACGATTGTGCCCTTGACATCTCGCAGAACAATCAAGGGTAAACTCTTAAATCTTCAATCCACTGCCCCCCCATCCGTGGG
>CAIMTJ010000118.1 GCA_903844385.1 uncultured Burkholderiales bacterium | reverse complement strand
CTCTCGTGCCGCTTGCCTCACAGCATCTTCATCCAATTGAATAAGAATTTGACCCGAATAATCAACTCGTTCGGCAATCTCTTTGGTCATGCTTTGGGGAGCGATTGGAGTCGGTTTTTTATAAAAATAATCGAACAGTGTTGTATCACGCGCCTGAATTTGAACCTCTTGAATAGCACGGTAGCCCTTCGATATTAATAAGCCAACTCTCGAGCCTCGCATCTCTAGCAACGCGTTGGTTGTGATCGTCGTGCCATGGGAAAAGAATTCAATATCCTGCGCTCTAAAGCCACGTTGAACAAACTTTGTTATACCGTTTTGAACACCAAGCGCGGGGTTACTTGGTGTCGTTGACACTTTCTCTACCATTAATTCACCACTTAACATGTCAAGCAGCACCAAGTCGGTGTGCGTACCACCCACATCAACACCCAATCTGTACCTATTTTTCATATTCAGCTCAGTTCCCTATCAATCACCCACCATCATTGCAGACACACCGCCATCAACAAACAAGGCATCACCAACAATGAAGTCTGAATCATCACTCACTAAAAATAAAACTGCTCGGGCTAAATCCATTGGCAGTCCATTGCGACCTCGAAGATTGACGACGGGACGCGTGGGATCGAACTCACTTTTCCCAACAGGAGAGCCGATTTTGTTGGGTATCACAGCGTTCACCCGAATATTGTGAGGTGCGAGTTGAACTGCCATGGCGCGAGTGAGCGACACCAAGCCACCCTTTGCAGAAGCGTAGGCAACAGCCCTCTTGCGCCCATAAAATCCAGAGGTGGAGCCCACGTTGACAATCTTTCCGCCGGCTCCCGTCTTGACCATTTCTGCGGCTGCCATCTTGCTCATTAAAAATGGTCCCGTCAAAGACACAGCAATCACTTTGTCCCACTCAGCTTTGGTGATCTCAAGGATATGTTTGTTGTCTGAAATTGCAGCGTTATTGACCAAGATATCAATACCGCCCCACAATTGAACGATATCGCGCATTAATTGAGAAATATCGTCCTCATTGGAAATGTCCGTTAAAAAAGCCTTGGCTTGACCGCCACTGGCATTGATCTCTGCCGCAACCTTGTCTCCACGCTCCTGATCAAAATCAACAACAGCTATTTTTGCGCCCTCCGCTGCCAAGTGCTTTGCCGTGTCTTCGCCAATATTTCTCCCTGCACCAGTGACGATAGCGACTTGTCCTTTTAACTTCATTTTGGTCTCCTTAAATTTTTTCTAACCGCGATATTGAGAGGATCATTCAAGCAATATACTTGGAAAAGTTTCATCCATAAATCCCAAATTTGAAATACTGTTTTTCAAAAACAAATACAGCACAACCAACATGGATAAATGGAATCAAATTGAGCTCTTTGTTTTGACGGCAGAGCTGGGCAACTTGACGAAATCAGCAGAAACCCTAGGTATCTCAAAAGCAACTGCGACTCGACTGTTAACGGCTTTGGAAAAACGCTTAAATGCCAGGTTAATTGAGCGCAATACAAGAGGGCTGTCGCTCACCGAAGTTGGCAATCTTTTTTACTTCAAATGTAAGGATATCCTCGATGATCTCAAAGAGGCTGAGTCTGCAGCAAGTGAGACGTCCAATGAACCCACTGGAACCTTGCGCATCACAAGCTCTTCATCTTTTTGTATTCAATACATCACCCCAACATTGTCACTATTTCAAAAAAGCTATCCAAAAATTGACGTGGAGTTGGTGTCGGTGAATAAATACTTGGACCTCATTGAAAGTGGGATCGATATTGCCATACGAACACGTGAATTTGAACCCAATAACAATATCACTGTTAGAAAATTGGCTCAAACGAGAAGGATCCTCGCCGCATCACCAGCCTATTTAGAAAAAAATGGGGTGCCAAAAAGCATCGAAGAATTACAAGAACACAAATTTTTACTTTACACCTATATTCATAAACCCGATGTATTGCACTTTACTCGGGGTGATGAAAGTCAAATGATTAAAGTCAAGAGTGCATTAAAAGCCAATGATGGATTGATTTTAAAATCTGCCGCTTTGGATGGATTAGGGATTTTGATTCAAGCGAGTTCACTCATCCATTCCGAGGTCGAATCTGGAACTTTGATTCCCATATTAAGTGAGTGGGAATTGCCCACATTCTCAATTAACTTTGCGTACCGCAACCGGACACATTTACCGGCAAAGGTTCGTGTTTTTATTGATTTCATGGTTGAGCAATTTAAGCACAGCGAGATTGAGAGAAAGTGGATTTGATCGCGAGCATCTAGACCTTGGAGCATCCAATGCATCCGCCCCCAGCGAACCCCCCCTTATGACAACCGGTCCCAACTACTTATCGGCTGCGGGAGCGGTGATGGGCTTGTAGCTGTGAAAATTGGATCGACTGTGATCGGCAACCAAAATCAAGCAGTGTGACTTGAGCTCAAAACTACCGATCTTGTCACAAGCACTTGCATCTTTGTTGTTCATCGCATTGCAATAATGAAACTTATCGCGTGTAGGTTCGTTGCGGCAGTCATTGCTGTGCTGGTGATTTTCATCGGCAAAGGCAGGCAATGAAGCGGCAAGAGATAACACCATCATCAAGAATGAAACCACCGCAGTATTTTTTTTCATGGAACACTCTTGTTGAAATTCAGACACCAAGGCCATCATCACCATTAAAGCCCAAGAGCGGGATTGGCGTTTACCCTTGCTTGGATCAAAAGATGCAAAATCATCTCAGCCATTGAAGGTCTAGGGCTCACTTGAAAGAGCTTAAAGTGAACCAAGATCAATACACGGGTGCGCGGGCTAGGCCGGTTTGATGCCTGACTCGCGCAAGACTTTTTTCCACAAATTGAACTCATCGAGTCCAATCCTGGCCAGCTCCATTGGCGAGCTTGCGCGCGCCATGATACCCTCCCCCTCCAGACCTTGCTGTACCTCAGGATCTGTGAGCACCTCGCGGACCAATTGATTGTATTTGGTGACCAAATCATTGTTAAGCCCTGCAGGGGCCCAAAGCGCATACCAAGCCTCGACATTGAAATCTTTGATCCCCGACTCATGCAAAGAGGGCAAATTGGGCTGCAGGTGAAAACGCTCACGTTTGGTGCCTGCCAAAATTTTGATTCTTCCATCTTTGGCAAATCCAACCGCATTGTGCATGGGCATGAACATGGTGAGGACCTGACCGCCAATGAAGTCGGTATAAGCCTGCCCTGCCGCTTTGTAAGGGATGTGCAAGAGATCCACCCCAGCGGTTTGTTTGAGCAGCTCCATGCACAAGTGATGATGTGTCCCAAGGCCTGGGGTTGCATAACTCAATTGGCCAGGCTGGCTTTTGGCCCATTCCACCCATTCTTTGACATTGCTCACCGGCACGGAGGGATGAACCGCCAAGTTAAAGTTGGTGGCGCCCAAATAGCTGATTGGGGCAAAGCTGCTCAAAGGATCAAAAGACAGTTTGGCGTAAAAGAGCGGCAAGGTGACGGTCGTGGAGACGTTGACTTGCAAAGTGTGACCGTCGGGGGCTGCTTTGGCCACAGCCTCCATGCCGATGGCGCCTGAAGCCCCAGCACGGTTTTCCACCACGAAGGATTGATTCCATCGCGATTGCATTCGGGGGGCGAGCAAACGCGCGATCACATCCGGTGTGGTGGCGGCGGCCTGGGCAATGATCAAGTGCACGGCTTTGCTTGAGATACCTTGCGCCAACGCGGACTGACTCAATCCTGAAGCAAGCCCCAAGGCGATGGTTTCTTGAAGGAGTTGTCGACGTGTTAATTTCATGAAATCTTTCTGGGCGGTCAAAAGTCAAAAATTCATTCTAAAGGAATAGATAGCCTTCACTTTCCAGCTTATTTAAGGCAACCCCTCAATGGGCATTTTTGATGTGCCGCTCTGAGGTAGCGAGAGCGGCATGAGCATCGCGAGTTTTTTTGCCAGAACTCCTACCCTAGAGCCTCAACTCGATCTCTTGAGAACAGCCTGCTTCAAGATTGACGAGGAATCACGATACCGTCAAACTCCCCGACCTCCAGGCCCAGAGCTTGGCTGGCCAACTCTTTGACCCAGTCTGGCTGACCCGCTTGAAAAACATAGGATTTATAAAATGGATAAAGCGTAGGGTGGGATCGAATCTCTTCGATGGTTCGGCTCTGGGTGACTTGGTGACCATAGACCATGGGCAGGGCAATCGCTTGGTTTTGACAAGGGTCGGTGATCACGCCCTTGAGTTGCCCGTTTTGTTCAAGCACATCAAGCTCATCAAAGAAGCGCTGTCGCATGAGCACGACACCTTTATCGCTTGCACTCAAACGCTCTTGAGTGCGGTCCGCGATCACGCCTTGGCCGATCCAAGCCAAAAAGTCTTGATTCATCACATGCGTATTGATCGCCAGGCCCTTGTCATCAAACACCGGGCCATACCAAGTGGGAATAGAGGTTTGAACGTAGGGCTCTTTTTCTTTGGGCACGCGGGTGTATTTCCAAGATACGCTCAGTGTGTTTTCATCGTCAATGGGTACACGCCACTCGAAATGCTCGCCCAGAAAAAAACCATGGGGCCATAGACAAACCCGGCCGACTTGCCACGCCTCATCACTTTCATCGACACCTTCCTTCAAGCGGTGATAAGTAAAGCCGTGTTCAAACTCTTTGAAGTCAAGTTTCAAATGTTTGGCGCCAAACTTCACCTCACCCGTTCGCAAACGATTGCCCCAATTCTCATGCATCCACTCAAAGTGCACCGGATCGATTGAGTTTTCTTGGGCTTGAAACCAATTGCAAGGCACATGCGAGATGACAATTTGCGTGAAACCATTGTCCCAAGAGAACGCCTCCCAGTCGGGCAGCAATGGTGGCACCCCTTCACCCAAATAAGCCCAAATCAAGCCCCCTTTGGTTTGAACCGGGTAGGCCTTGATCTGTATTTTGGATTTGACGTTCAGTCCGGGAAAGGCGGTGTCTTCAAAGGGCTGCTCTGTACACTGCCCCTGTGCATTGAATAACCAACCATGATAGTGACAGCGAAGGCCAGTGAGTTCAACCATACCAGCACTCAGATCAGCTCGGCGATGAACGCAATGCCGGTCCACCAACCCGAACTGGCCGCTGCGGTCCTTAAAGAGGACCAACTCTTCGCCCAGCAGTTTGATCGGTTTGTTGCTCAAGGCCTCGAACTCGGACTCGCCTGCTATGGGCATCCAGTAATGCCTGAGTAGCCGCCCCATGGGTTTGTCTGACCCAACTTGGGTCAATCGATCATTTTGTGCTTTGCTCAACATTCAAAAGCCCCTTTGAAGGCAGCGCTCATCCAAGAACATTGAAGCGACAGAGCCTAATCCCATTTATTCAGGCTGAATTTTGGCCAGTGACACGGCGCGCTCGTATTTCCTCAAATTTTTCTTGACTTGCTCAGCGTATTCAGCCGGATTCATATAGGCAACGGTAAAACCCGTCTCTTTGAATTTGCTCAAAAAGTCCGCACTCTCGCTGGCTTGTTTGATGGCCTGCGTCAACTTCGTGGTGATGGCGGGGGGCAAACCAGCAGGGGCCAAGACGCCAGTTTCTGCGGAGAAGTCAAAATCTTTGACAATTTCAGCAACCGATGGAATGTCTGGAAAACGCGACCAGCGTTTGCCCGACGTCACCGCCAGCAAGTTCAAGGTGCCCGCTTTGATATGGGGCGCTGAGGCGGTATAAGCTGTGATCAAAATGGGCACATCGCCAGCCAAGATGGCAGGCACCGATTGGCCACTGCCTTTGTAGGGAATATGGACCATATCCAAGCTGGCATCGGCCTTGAACGACTCCATGGCAATGTGGTGAATACTGCCCACACCAGAAGATCCATAATTCACTTTACCAGGATTGGTGCGAACCATATGCAAGAATTCTTGCAAAGATTTGATGTTGGACTTGGCACTCGAGACCAGCATCAGTGGCTCAGACGTCAAGCCCGCAATCGGGGTGAGATCTTTCAGCGTGTCATAGGGCAAGGTCTTGAAGATATAGGGCGCAATACCCAACTGAGATGTGTCCCCCATCAAAAGTGTGTAGCCATCGGCTGGAAACTTCACCAATTGCCCAGTTGCCGTAACACCACCGCCGCCCGGTTTATTCTCTACGACAAAGGGTTGATTCAAGAGATCGGTTAATTTTTGAGCCAAAGCACGGGCCACAAAATCAGGACTGCCGCCTGCCACATAGCCCACCAAAATTCTGACGGTATGGTTGGGATAATCCTGCGCATGCGCCAGTCCAATTGCCATCCATAAAGCAAGAGCCAAATAACGTTTGATTTGTTTCATAAGAAGATGGGAGTTAATGGGGGAAGGAGTTTGACCAATAGCCAACATAGTCCAATTATCGCCCAAATATAGCCTAGGCTTGGGGGCTCACCGTCATGGATTTGACCGAGTCTTGCACCCAACAAGAGGGCTCAAGAGCTTGATCCAAGGCGCCAGGGCGCAATCCCAGAAGGTCGCGAGCCGCCTTGAATCAAAAGCCATTGATAAGCCTCGGTCCAGCCGATAGCTCAAATCGCAGCGTAATCGGTATAGCCTTTTTCACCTGGGGTGTAGAAGGTGGACATGTCAGGTGCGGCCAAAGTCGCGCCCGTCTTCAAGCGAGCCACCAAATCAGGATTTGAAATAAAGGGGCGGCCAAAGGCCACCAAGTCGGCCTCCTGGGCCAGCAGTACTTTTTCAGCAGTCTGCGCATCAAAGCCACCCACGACAATGAAGCTTTGGGCAAAGTGTTGACGCAGATTTTGTTTGAAGGCATGCGGTACAGGTGGCGCCCCCATGGCGGAATGGTCCACCACATGCAAATAGACCAATCCCAATTGGGACAGACCCTGGGTCAAGGACACGTATTGCTCCTCCATCCCCTCATAGGGGCCAGTGCCATTGAACACGCCGTAGGGCGAGATGCGCATGCCCACATGCTCTGCACCAATCGCTTGAACACAGGCCTTGGCAATCTCCAAGACCAAACGGTTTCTGGCATCCGCACTGCCACCATATCCATCGTTACGGTCATTGATCAGGGGGTTTAAAAACTGCTCGAGCAAATAGCCATTGGCAGCGTGCAACTCAATACCATCAAAACCCGCTTCAATGGCCAAGCGTGCCGATTGGACGTACTCTTGAATCACCAGAGAAATCTGCGCCTCGTCCATCGCTTTTGGTGTGGAATGGGGGTGCATCGACATCGATTGATCGGTCCACATCTCTCCGGGGCAAACGGCTTGAGAAGGTGACAAGACCTGCGCACCGCTGGGTAAATTATCCACATGGCTCACTCGCCCAGTGTGCATCAACTGCACAAACAGCTTGCCACCTTGCTGGTGAACGGCTTGGGTGACCAAACGCCAGCCTTTGACGTGTTCTTCATTGAAGAGGCCGGGGATGCGGGCATAGCCCAAACCATTTGGGGAGGGCGACACGCCCTCGGTAATGATGAGTCCAGCACTCGCGCGTTGTCCGTAATACTCGGCCATCATGGCGTTGGGCACATTGCCCAGTGCACGCGATCGAGTCATGGGGGCCATGACCACTTTGTTGGCGAGTTGGAGAGCGGCGAGTTGATGGCGTTCGAATAACATGGTTAACCTTGAGTTTCAATAACAAAAAAAAAGACACGTCCTGAACGCGCGCTCTTGCTACCGTGATGAACGGCAAAAATAGCGCCAAGACGGGCAGCATCACCCGACATGGTATCGCGCCATTGTGACATTGGCAATCAATTCACACCGCCACTGACTCGGCCACTCACTGAACCCATCGAATTTTCAAAGGGACCCCGCCCATTTCATCTTGCACGAGGCCAGTCGCAACTTGTTAGGCGACTGGGGGGATGAAATGACGGAGCAGCCCTGTTTTCAATCGTCCCTATAATGGGTTTTATCAATGTGAGCTTTTGACGGCGTTGATCTCGCGCCAATGAAGTCACGTCACCCATCCTTAGTGCAATCGGCGGGGAAACCTGCCCACTGGGCTTTTGAGCTGGAGAGAAGGCTCACCCTTGGCCAGCACGCTTGGCTCGCGACATGTAAGCCAGCTGCTCCTCGGAGTCAGTCCACCGGTTGCTCGATTCACTTGTCAGGATTTTTCCAATGAAAACCATTCAATTGGGGCAACACGGTCCCGTCACCTTTCCCCTGGGTCTGGGCTGCATGGGCATGTCAGACTTTTATGGACCCGCTGACGATGCTGAGAGCTTGCGCACGATAAACGCTGGCATTGAGGCGGGCATGACTTTACTGGACACTGGTGACTTTTATGGCATGGGCCACAATGAGTTGCTCATTGGTCAAGCGCTGAAACATCACGATCGCTCCAAGCTCATTTTGAGTGTTAAATTCGGCGCCCAACGCGACCCTGGTGGAAACTGGCTGGGTTTGGACACACGACCAAGCGCCATCAAAACCGCCCTCGCCTACACCCTCAAGCGACTGGGGACCGACTACATCGACATTTATCGTCCCGCCAGACTCGACGCCCAAGTGCCGATTGAGGACACTGTAGGCGCCATCGCTGACATGGTCAAAGCGGGCTACGTTCGCCATATTGGCTTATCCGAAATGGGCTCTGACACCATTCGACGCGCGGTGAGCGTGCACCCGATTTGTGACCTTCAAATTGAATACTCCGTGCTCTCGCGCGGTATAGAGGACTCGGTTTTAAAAACCTGCCGTCAATTGGGCCTGGGGATCACCGCCTATGGTGTGCTCTCGAGGGGGCTGATCGGTGGAGAATTCAAGGCCAGCCAATTTGCCAAGGGTGACTTCAGGAGTTATAGCCCCAGGTTTCAGCCTGGAAATTTGGAGCAAAACCAGTCTCTCATCGACCAGCTCAACGTCATGGCTTTGTCCAAGGGGGTGAGTGTGGCGCAATTGGCCATCGCTTGGGTAGCGGCCCAAGGCAACGACATCTTACCCTTGGTGGGCACTCGCCACACCCAGCGTTTGGCCGACTCGCTCAAGGCCGTTGAAGTGGTGCTGAGTGCTGCCGACTTGGCTGCCATCGACCAAGCCATCCCCAAAGGAGCAGCGGCGGGAACTCGCTACGCCTCACTTCAAATGTCACACTTGGACAGCGAGCGAGGTTGAGTATGTCACCCTGCAACGAACCTCACATCCAAGACAAACGATGAAGCTGCCTTTCGTTGGCCAAGGGGTGACCTCCGCGTCCTTGAACGCCATGGCTTGGATGTCAGGAGCTTTGTTCTCGTTTTGTTTCATGGCGATTGGAGCGCGTGAGCTCTCGCACGGGATCAACACCTTTGAGGTGTTGTTGGGTCGCAGTATCGTGTGCCTGGTGGGCTCAGTCGCACTGATTATGGGTTCTCGACAGTGGGGACTTTTTAAAACCCAGAATCTCCATTTCCATTTGGCCCGCAATGGATTTCAATATTTGGGGCAATACGGCTGGTTTTTAGGAGTGTCTTTGCTCCAACTCACCCAAGTGTTTGCCATTGAATTCACCTCTCCGCTTTGGACGACGCTCTTGGCCGCGATTTTTCTAGCAGAGACCTTGACGATCAAGCGCGTGTTTGCAGTCATTTTGGGCTTTGCAGGGGTCTATATCATTGTCAATCCAGGTCAAGGCATGATCAACGCCAATGCGCTCTATGTCTTGGGGGCGGCAGTTTGTTTTTCTTGTGGCAATATTTTCACCAAAAAGCTGGTCAAGACCGACAACCCTTTGACCATTTTGTTTTTCATGTCCCTGGTCCAATTGCCCATCGGCGTGGCGCTGAGCTTTTCTAGCCTGACGATGCCTCAAGGCATTCAATGGATTTGGTTGCTCGTGGTCGGCGTATCGTCACTGACATCGCACTTTTGCATGGCCCGAGCCATGCAAAAAACCGATCTGAGTGTGGTCGTGACCTTGGATTTTTTGCGCCTGCCCCTCATCACGGTGGTCGGGGTGTTGATCTACGCCGAGTCCTTCCATCCCATCATGATCTTGGGCTCTTTGATGGTCCTGAGCGCCAACCTCATCAATGTGGTTCGCCCCGAAAAATCCACGGCCCCCTAAAGATCGCCTTGCTTGAAGGGCCAAGCCCGTTGACGAATTGGAGCAAGTGCAGGTCATGAACACGCGCTCCCACCCCGATCGGTATGCGGTTTCCAGGTTTGAGTGGCGCAATGCCAGCCACTGCCGAACGCTTGGAGTGGCTTCAGAGCGCTACAATTGCGGTTTTACACCCAGTACTGAAATCGACATGGTCAAACTAACACTCTCCCTGTCTTTGTTGTTTTTTGCCGCCCTGTCTCAGGCGCAAAGCACCAACGCCAACCCAACCCAAGGTGGGACTTCCGCCACCCAGTCAGCGGCAGCAGAAAAGCCCCCAGTCAACTCGTTTTTTAAAAGCGACGATTGGTTCTTCACATGGGGCTATAACAAAACACATTTTGGTGATTCCACGATCCACGTCAGCCAACCATCGATGGGCAACGATTTCTCAGTCAATGGGGTTCAAGGGCACGACGAGTACCACTTTCCCACTTGCTGCAGTCCTGACAATTTAAGCTTGGGGCGTTACCTCGATGAAGCTAAAACTGTGGCTCTGGACCTGAGCTTGGATCACACCAAATTCACCAGCACCATCGGCCAAGTTGCCAACGTCACGGGCACCAACAAAGGGGGTGTCGGCCCACAGGTGTTATCGACCCAATATTTCTCCTACATGCTCCACAACGGGTTGAACCAAATCATGGTGAACTTGTCCTACCGCAAGCCAATCCTAGGCACACTCGACGAGACGTCGAGTCTGTCGTTTGTCAGCAAGTTAGGGGGCGGTATTGCGGTCGTTCACCCCTGGAGCGAAATTGATGGCCACGAGTATCAAATGGAAAAAAAGACGCTGACCAATGCCTTGGGCTTCAACAATGGTTGGTGGCGTATTGTTGGCACATCGGCTTCAGTGGAGCTCGGTATGCGCTATGTGGTCTACAAGCCCATCTTTCTCGAGTGGAGCAGCAAGCAAATTTTGACCAGCATGAGCAATGTGCCCGTTTATCAAGGCAGCGCTTCACAAAAATTGCGCTCCAGTGAAATCATCTTCAGCGTGGGTTACGCCTTCAATCATTGATCTGGGCAGTAGCTCACCACTCACCCCTCACTCTCAGCCAAGTCCCCAGGGCTAAAAGCTGATAGAGACACCGAACCTCAGTTGTCTGGGCTCACCTGGATGGAAAGTGATGCCTTGGGGCTCGGGACTTGAGGTGCGACTCACTTGGTAGTCTTGGGAATAAGCCACGTCAAAATATTGCCGATTAAAGACATTGAGCACATCCATGGACAATTGGGTGCTGGGGTTCATGCGACGCTTGAGACGAAAGTTTGACACGACAGCACTGGGCGCGACTTGGCTGCCATCTTGCGTCAAGGGGTAAGCGCCCATGTAGCGAGTCTCCCACCCCATGGACCATGGGCCCAGGTGCTGGAGGGTGGCTCTGAACAAACCGACTTTGCCCACGGCGTTGGGAATATGATTTCCAACTTCACCGTTGTCGTTCATGTTGCTGTAGCGCGCTTTGGTCCAAGCCCAATCGGCATCCACGAGCAGTTGATCCGTGACCTCGTAGTGGTTGGTCCACTCCACACCGCTTCGAACACTGGCCCCGTTGACCGAGGTACTGCCCAAATTGGAGTCGGCGTTGTAAACCAGCTCGGAGTTGCTCTTGAGCTGCCAAAGAGCCAGGGAGCTTTGCAGCCGCTCTAAGACTTGAGACCTGACGCCCACCTCGGAGCCCACGCTGGAGACCAGTGCAGGAATGGCAGGAGTGGACGCGAGGGTGGTTGGATCAATTTTATCGATCACGCCTCTTGCGTCATTGCTGTGAAAACCTCGACCCACACTCAAGAACACCTCGGTTTGGTGCCAAGGCCCCAAAATGACCGCCAGCTTGGGAGAGGCTTGGGTGGCCGACGCGAGACCGCTGTTGGCGGCGTTTTCTGCGGCACTCATGCTCATGTCCACTCGGTCCAATCGCGCCCCGATGACGGTTCTTGCCCAAGGCGTCCAGGTCGTCATGTTTTGCGCATAGACCCCAGTCGACCACTCGCTCACGTGGCCTTGACTCACCATGGCCAACACACGCCGAGCTTGGGTATTGAAGAGTCCCAATTGGATGTTGTCATACCGAGCTTGAAGCCCCACCTCGCTCGAGGAATCCCAACCATAGAGGTCATGGCTCCAGCCTTTGGTCCAATGCACACCGATAGCATCGCGACTTTCCTTTTGTTCAAACTGATCACCCGTGGTGGGTCTTAATTCAAAAAAAGTGAAATCCGACCACAAGCTGAATGTGTCGTGCTCCATGAATACGGAAACCTTTTGATAACCTTCGTCGCTATTTTCGTGGCGCTCCCCTGAGAGAACACTGCGAGTGCTTTTGCCGCCGTCACTCGCGTTCATACTGCCATAAAGCGGGAGTTGTCCCGCTTGGACCGCGTTCAGGGGAATAGGGTCGGTGGCGTTCCAATGCGAGCCGTAATAGGCCGCGTCGACAGACCACCCTGAACTCGACGTGCCTTGGCTTAATTTCAACAACCCGTTGACTTTTTGCAGCTTCTCAGCAACAAGCCAGGGCCCGTTTTGATGCTGGAGCTCCAAAGCACCCAAGAGCGTGGGTGCGTCGGAGAGCGCACTCGAGGCGCTGGCCACGGCAGCGCTGGTTGGGTTCATCGAAAGCTTCGAGGGCATGAGGGCGGTTGAGCCCGCCATCAAGACGCGCTGGTAACCAAAAGCACCGAGGGTGACATCGAACACATTGGCATCCAGTGCTTTTTTATACACCACATGGGCTGAACCAGCTGATGTGAAGTCGCCACTGGCCGCATCGTAGGGGCCTTTTCGGTAATCAATGCGGTCAATCAACTCGGGGATTAAAAAGTTCACATCCGCATAGCCTTGTCCGTGGGCATGGGTGGGCTTGTTGGCCTGAACGCCATCGACGAAGGTTGCAAAGTCGGTCCCGTGGTCTAAGTTGTAGCCGCGTAAAAAATACTGATTCGCTTTGCCGTCTCCTGAGTGCTGGGTCACCACCAGGCCCGGAATGCTTTGCAAGGCGTCACCGGGTCGCAAGGTGGCCATGCTCTCGAGCTGGGCAGAAGAGATCACCCCTTGTGAGGCCGCATCCGAACTACCGATGCCGTTTTGGGCACGCCCTTTGACCACCACAGCGGGCAACTGTGCATTTTTGGTGTCTCTTTGGTCGTCATTTTGAGCCCCAGTGTTCGCTGTTGATGGGTTTTGGAATGAAAAGCTGGGCGCCACCTCTGAGCCCAACACCGGGCCTGGGCTGACCTGGGCTGAAGACCATTGCGCCAAAAGCATCAGGCCAGCCACAACGCCGTGATTGACCCACCCTCTACACATCCACACCATGATTCACTCCAATTTCACCCATTGTATGATAAATTTCAAATTCATCATACCATACCGACCAAGACTGCAACAGACAGCGCCATGGAGCGTCAAACTCAGGGTCAGCTCAAAGCGACACAAGTGCTGCCTGGGCGGAAAATCGGTCAAAATGCGAGATCAGTGTCGACCTTCACCGCACCTCCTCGGACCGTTTGTGACTACATCCTTGCTTTTTCCCCATTTCAACCAGCAGGTCTTAAACTTGGGCGATGTCCACATCAACACCTTGATGGCGGGCAGTGGCCCACCGCTTTTGCTGCTGCACGGCCACCCCCAAACCCACGCCATCTGGCATCGGGTCGCACCCACCTTGAGTCAAACTCACACGGTGGTCATGAGTGATCTCAGGGGCTACGGGGACTCCTCGAAACCCCAAGGCTTGGCAGACCACAGCAATTACGCCAAACGCACCATGGCGCTGGACCAAGTCAGGGTCATGAAGCACTTGGGGTTCGATCATTTTGATGTGCTCGCCCATGACCGCGGTGCAAGGGTGGCTCATCGCATGGCCATTGATCATCCCAACCAAGTCAGGCGCTTGATGCTGCTCGACATTGCCCCGACGCTGGCCATGTACCGACAAACCGATGAAAGCTTTGCCCGGTCTTACTGGCATTGGTTTTTTTTGATTCAACCCTCACCCTTACCCGAGCGTTTGATTGAATCCAACCCAAGAGCCTACATCAGGGACGTGATGGGCAATCGCAGCGCTGGCATGACACCCTTTGACCCCAGAGCTGTCGAAGAATATACCCGCTGCCTCAGCCAGCCAGGTGCCGCCCACGGCTTGTGCGAAGACTACCGTGCCAGCGCCACCATTGATTTGGTGCACGACCAAGACAGCCTGAACACGGGTCATCAAATCCCTCACCCACTTCAAGTGCTTTGGGGGCTTGACGGTGTTATCCAAAAGTGTTTTGATCCATTGCACGAATGGAGCCAAGTGGCCGCACAAGTCTCGGGGCAGGCCTTGCCGTGCGGGCACTACGTCCCAGAAGAGGCTCCTCACGAACTGCTTGAAGCGTGTTCCACGTTTTTTGCCTAAAAGACTGGGTTCGCGCGGTCGATCTCGCTGGCCAATCACCAGACACACCGCACCCGAGCAATCCCCCAAGCCAGGCTTGTCAGAACTGGGTCTACTTCCTATAATGAAATGGACTCCCGGTCTAGACTCTGCGCTTCTTGCGCTCCCGTACCCATCCAAACACCTCCATGAACAGTCCCACTCCCATCAAAGCCGGCTTCAAGGGCGTGTGGCCTGACGTCCTCTCTCCCGTGCAGAGCGATTACAGCTTGGACTTGCACCGCCTGGAGTCACACATCCGAACACTGCTCTACAAGGGGGCGAGTGGTGTGGTGCTTTTTGGCGAGTGTGGCGAAGGCCCTTCATTCTCTTACGATGAAAAGACCCAGGCACTGGCGCATTTGGTCAAAGTGGGTATTCCCAGCAGCGCCATGATGCTCGCCTGCGTGGGCTCGTCTGCACCGGAAGTGGTGAAATTGATTCATTTGGCCGACTACTTGAAACTGCACGCCATCTTGGTCTCGACCCCGTTTTATTACCAAGACTTGAGCACCAATGGCTTGGTGAACTATTTTGATTTTCTATTCGGTCACACCCAAAAATCTCAGACCCATTGCTATTTGCATTTATTGCCCAATAAAGTACATCACGAATTGCCTGAGGCGGTGTTGAACACAGTGCTTGACAAACACCAAGATCGGATCTTTGGCATCGTCAATCAAACGGGTTCGAGCTCTCTCAATCAAGATCTGTTGAAATCGTTTGCAGAAAAAGTCCTCATCTATTCTT
Organism: uncultured Burkholderiales bacterium; assembly: GCA_903844385.1. Classification (GTDB taxonomy): domain Bacteria; phylum Pseudomonadota; class Gammaproteobacteria; order Burkholderiales; family Burkholderiaceae_C; genus Limnohabitans. The sequence goes on along the minus strand of CAIMTJ010000118.1, from coordinate 3,146 downwards.
GCTTAGAGACGGATGTCAAGGCGCTCAAAAGCGCGGGCATCATCTCGGCCATGGCCAACATCATTCCCAGAGTTGTGCTTGAACAAATCGGGGGCAGCGAGGTTGTTCAAGCCATCCAAATCCCTGGGCTCAAAGTCAAGAGTTCGGATGAGCGCATCGTGGAGTTTCAAGGCGTTCTCGCGCAGCATCCGAGCATTGCGGCCTACAAATACCTGCTCTCTCAGACCTACAAAAACCAAGCCTGGCATCTGGCTAGACCGCCTTTGAGTGAGCTCGAAGCATCAAGCTTACCCGGCATAGACAAGGCCTTTAGCGCTTTTGGTTTGCACCCCAACGCAGAATAAGCCAATACACCTCCAAAGGCACTCAAACATGGATTTCTCAAACACTTGGTTCATCATCGATCGCAACAAGCAGCACGAAGTGATATCGCACGAGGACTTGGTGAAATTGGAGAGTCACTCTTACACCTTGCTGCAAAATTTCAAAAGCCACCAAGACGCCATGACTGAAATGAGCCAACTGGTCAGACAAAACATTACAGCGGCCAATCAAAAAATAAATCACGTGAAAAGCGAGCACTGAGCGCAGCAGTGTTGCTCAACTCGATCGACTTGAAACTTGAATCCCTGGCGGGTGATCTCAATACTGACTTCTCCTTACTCTTTCGAAATCGAAGCCGCAATTTTCTTTCTCCACTCGATCGACCAAGAATCGCTTTGGTGGAGTTCGACGGCCTTGGCATAACGGTAAAGCGTCACCTCAAAGTAAGAAAACGCGATAAAAAATCCTTGCCAACCATCCAAAACACCCAACTTGAAGACATAGTGTTTGAGAAAAGCCCACATCGCATGACCCAAAGCCTTGGCAAAGCTTGAATTTTCTTGCCTCTTTTTAACCGCTCCCAAAGTAGAGTAACGGTTCATTTTTACAATGGACTCGGCCAAGTTCTTGAATGGGAACTGCCAGATGGCTTCTTGAAGATAGCCAACTTTGGCGTTTCCTATCAATTCAAAACCCTCGTGCACAGGCAAATTGTCATATCTGAAAGATTGCTTGTTGAACAGTTGGGGCTGACGGTAATTGGGGTACCACCCCGAGTGCTTGACTTCACGGCCTAAAAAGAAGTTGCGACGCGGCACATAAAACACATCGCAGTCTTGGGCCGCCACCTTTTGCCGAATTTCTTGGGCCACCTGTGGTGTGCAAATTTCATCACTATCGAGACTGAACACCCAGTCATGCTGACAAAGACTCAGAGCCTGGTTGCGCAAATCGCCAAAGCCCTTGAACTCGACTTGGACCACTTTGGCACCCAAAGACTGGGCAATACTCACGGTTTTGTCGGTGCTGAAGGAATCAATGACCAACACCTCATCGGACCATTGAACACTGCGAATCGCGTTTTCAATCTTGTCTTCTTCGTTGAAGGTGATGAGATAGGTGCTGATCAAGGCCATGGGGTTGGGCTTTATAAAATGAGGGGTGAACAAGAAGTCACGCGATTGTATCGCCCAATAAAAAAACCACCTTGACCTGATTGACTCAGCTCAAGATGGCATCGGGGTCTTCAGGGCAAAGAGCTCTCAGACCAAAGAGCACCCATCAGGGTTTTCTGGGATCTTTGACGTCCTTGATTTCAGAGAACTCGACGTTGTAAATTTCGCCATCACCCTTGGTATTGCGCTCGGCTTTGCGAATGTAGATACTTTGAACGATATCGCGGGTGGTGGCATCAATGAAGATTTGACCCCTGGGGCTTTCAAAAATATCGCCCTTCATCGCGGCGAGCAATTGGTCTCCATTGCCCACGCCTTTGGTCTTTTTGATGGCGTTGTAGATCACGTGGATGCCGTCATAGCCAAAAACGGCAACCGCATTGGGGCGCATTTTGGGGTTGGCTTTCTTGAATGCTTGAACAAACTTCTTGTTCATCTCTGATCCATGGTCAGCGGAATAAGGATAAGCGCTCACAATGCCCAGCGTAGCGTCACCCATGCCGTTCAAAATGTCGTCATCCACCACGTCACCAGTACCAATCATTTTGATGCCCGCTTTGTCCAGTCCACGTTCAGTGAACTGCTTCATCACCGCCGTGCCCACGCCCACTGGCACAAACACAAAGACAGCGTCAGGCGAGAGTTCTCTGACTTTTTGTAAAAAAGGCGCAAAGTCATTGTTCTTCAAGGGCACTCTGAGCGAGTCAAGCACCTTGCCGCCATTGAGCAAGAAACGATCCTTGAAGGATTCTTCAGCATCAATACCAGGACCGTAATCAGAGACCAAGGTGACCACGCGCTTGATGTTGTTCTTGGGTGCCCAGTCGCCCATGATCACACTCGCTTGTGGCAAGGTCATGGAGACGCGAACCATATAGGGGGTGGAATTGATGATGGAAGAAGTCGCCGCCAACATGTCGACCATGGGGATTTTGGCTTGGGTCGCCACAGGTGCAGCGGCCAAGGCCAAAGGGGTCAAACCAAAGCCAGCAAACACATCGACCTTGTCGTTCACAGCCAACTCTTGAGCAAGACGTTTGGTCGTCTCAGGGGATGCACCATCGTCTTTGACAATCAATTGGATTTCACGACCCTCGACTTTGCTGCCGTGCTGCGCAATGTAGAGTTGCACACCGGCCAACATTTGCGCACCCGTAGAGGCAAAAGGCCCTGTCATCGGGGCAATAAAACCAATTTTAAAAGGCTTGCCGTCGGCCTGAGCCCATTGCATCAGCCCAACAGCCGACAAGACACACAATGATTTGATCAATTGCAGTTTTTTCATTCAAGTTCCTTCAGTTTTTCAGGTATCCAATTGGGATTTGCACATCCTCGCAGGTCGAATGAATTAGTCAAGAGAGCAAACACGCAATCGCCACGTGAGTCCCACAAAAACCAAGTGAAATTGGCAAAAAACACGAAAAAAACCCGTTCAAGCCAACACCCAAGTCTGCCTCAAGCAGCCTCTCATTCAAACCCAAACGATGTTAACATCTTTGACAAGTTCAACTACTATCACTACCGGTTCCAGAGGAAGACGAACGACGATCCGAAGTTCCAGGGTAAGATTCTGGACGAAGAAGGACAGGACGCAACGGCAAAGTTGGAGGATTGGGGTCCGCACGCGCTCTCGCACGTAGGCGTGGT
>CAIMTJ010000117.1 GCA_903844385.1 uncultured Burkholderiales bacterium | reverse complement strand
TTATTTGATGGGGGTACAGACCCCAGCCTTGGGTCCGAGTGCATCGTCGAGTTTTTATTACCTGGGTCTGGGCTTGGCTGCACTTTGCTTGCTGGTGGCCAGATCCCTCTTTTTTTCCAAAGCGGGTTTGGGTCTCTTGGCCATCCACGATGATGAGGACGTGGCCCAAGTGCATGGGGTGCCCACCTTTGGTTTGAAGATGGCGGCCTTTGCCTTGTCGAGTTTTTTTGCCGGCATGATGGGCAGTGTGCACGCACTGTATGTCTCCTATGTCACGGTGGGGGAGACTTTCAATATCACCGTGCCATTGACCGTGGTGCTCATGAGCGTGCTCGGTGGTGTCAGGCATTGGGCCGGCCCCATGGTGGGTGCGGTCTTGATCACTTTCCTTCTCAACGCATTCACCGATGGCGCAAGCGCATTGATCGGTCGCATTGCCATCGGACTCATTTTGACGTTCTCCGTGCTCCTCATGCCCAAGGGCATTTGGGGGACGTTTCAGGCGTGGGGAAAAGCACGGCAAAAAGCCCAACATCGCGCAGGGAGTCAAGGTGCAGACTCGCCCCATGCCTCCTTTGCAGACTCGCAGTCAACACCCCTGAGCCATGCCGCCACCATAGCGCCCGAGGCCTCTCCAAAGCCTTTGAATTGGGAGCGTGAGCCCGTGGCTTTGCGCGTGAGCGGTCTGAGCAAACACTTTGCTGGAATCAAGGCCCTTGATGGGGTGGATTTGACCCTTTACCAAGGAGAAATTTTGGGCCTCTTGGGTCCGAATGGCTCTGGTAAGTCCACCTTCATCAATGTGGTGACGGGACATTTTTCTCCCACAAGCGGAGTGATTGAACTCGCTGGTGTTGGCTGTGCCGGTATGCCCTCGCACCAAATTCGCCGCTTAGGGGTCTCGCGCACCTACCAAATTCCAAGACCTTTTGCGGGTCTGACTGTTCTACAAAACGTCATGCTCTCGTCCCAGTATGGCGTCTCGAGCACCACCCACGAGGAGGCTCGAATTCAAGCCATGCAATGGCTTGAATTCACAGGACTGGCCAGCAAGGCCGATGATTTGCCCGATGAACTCAATTTGCATCAACGTAAATTTTTAGAGTTGGCCCGTGCCTTGGCTGCCAAGCCCAAGGTCTTGTTGCTCGATGAGGTGCTCTCGGGCCTCACGCCAGGCGAGATTGATGTGGCTGTGCAGACCATACGGCGCATTCGCGATCAAGGCACCTCCATCGTGTTTGTCGAGCATGTGATGTCGGCGGTGATGGCCTTGTCCGACCATTTGTTGGTGCTCGATCAAGGGCGGGTCATCGCTTACGGCTTGCCGCAAGCGGTCATGCGCCAGCCTGAAGTGGTCAAAGCCTATTTGGGCGAAGGCCACGCGGAGTTGTCTTTACCCAACTGAGGCCCTACACACGCCATGCTTGAACTCCAAAACGTCCATGTCAATTACGGTGCTGCGCCAGCGCTGTGGGAGGTGTCGATGAGCATCTTCCCGAAAGAGTTGGTGTGTGTCATTGGCCCCAATGGTGCGGGAAAAACCACCTTGATCAATGCCATCATGGGGCTCAATCGGACAAGGCTTGGGAGCATTCTCTGGGATGGAGAGGATTTGACCGGACTGCCTGCGCACCGTTTGTGCGAGCGCGGATTGGCCTTGGTGCCAGAGGGCCGGCGGCTCTATGGTTCCATGAGCGTGCACGAGAACTTGTTGCTCGGCGCCGTGCACCCCAAGGCGCGGGCTAAACGGGCAGACACCTTGGAGTGGGTGTGTGAGCTCTTTCCCGTGGTCAAGGCCAAACTCAACCAAGCTGCAGCACAACTCTCGGGCGGGCA
>CAIMTJ010000116.1 GCA_903844385.1 uncultured Burkholderiales bacterium | reverse complement strand
TTTGAAAGAAAGCGACCCACATTCACGAAAAGCCAAAAAACCCTCGGCAATATTGTCATGAAACCCATTTAAAATCATCAAGATGCGCCTTTGCCTTGTCCTTCCTTTATTGCTCGCTTGTAGCCTCACTTGGGCTGCGCCCAAACGCCAACCGGCTCAGGATATTGAACAATTCCTGGCGGATGCGGGCGTCATCAATCAAATGGAATTGCTGCGACAAAACGTGAGTGACACGGCTTCGGGTCTGGTGATCAATGCCATGGGCCTGCTCGGCGTGCCCTACCGAGCTGGCGGCACGAGTGAGGCAACCGGTTTTGATTGCAGTGGCTTTGTGAGGACCATTTTTGAGCGCTCCATTGGTTTGGTCTTACCCCGGCGCGCCAAAGACCAAGCCGAGGTCACACAAAATGTCGAAGTCAAAGATTTGAAGCCTGGGGATTTGGTGTTTTATCACACCTTGCGCCAAGCTTTTAGCCATGTGGGCATCTACATCGGCAACGGCCAGTTCATTCACTCTCCTAGGCCCGGTCACCAAGTGCGCATTGAAGACATGCGTGAAGCCTATTGGGCCAAACGCTTTGATGGCGCGAGACGTGTGAGGGAGCTCACCCCGAGCGTGGCCAACGGCTTGGCTGAATTGCCCAGATCTTTGCCCAGCTCGCCCAGTGCGGTGGTCGGCAGCAACATGAATTCATCCAATGCGGGGCTCAACACGAGCTCCATCAACTCAGCCCCCACCAGCACGAGTGCGTCGAGCATCCCCATGCTGGGCTCCGCCCATGCCTCGACCTTGGCAAGCCCAGGCTCAACGCCTGTGAGCACGCCCAATGGCCTGTTGTCCAACCTTTTGCCCTTGAGCTTGCCCAACATCGGCTTTGCTGGGCCCATTGGCAACATGCTCCCCAACTTGCTCGGCTTCAAGGCGGCAAGCTCGAACTCGGCCAATAGCGCGCCTGCCAATAGCGCGCCTGCCAATGCCTTGAGTGGCGCGGGTTCAGAACCGAACTAAACCGCCTGTCTCGCCACTGAGGTTGTTGATCGGTCTGCGCCAAACGCCTAGTCAATGGCCACGATCCTTGCCTGCGACTCATTTCAGTGGGAGAAAATCAACAAAGCCGCTTCGATCACGAATGCGTGAGCTGTTGGGATTGGGCTTGAATGGAGTCAACCCCCAAGCGTTCAAGGCCAGGCTGGCAGGGGAACCACTTCACTTGCCCGCATCCGCATGCAAGGCGGTCTGGCCCGCAGAGGATTATTTCTTCTTAACGGGCGGCAAATCGGTGCAAGCATCGTGAGCGGCTTCAGCGGCCAGTCCAATCGTTTCCCCCAAGGTGGGGTGCGGATGGATGGTTTTGCCGATATCCAAGGCATCGGCGCCCATCTCAATGGCCAAGGCCACTTCACCAATCATGTCACCCGCGTGGGTGCCCACCATGCCGCCACCGAGAATTTTGCCGTGGCCTTGTGACTGGGGTGAATCGTCAAAGAGCAATTTGGTAAAGCCCTCATCGCGACCATTGGCGATGGCACGCCCCGAAGCCGCCCAAGGAAAGAGTCCCTTTTTAACCGCGATGCCGCTCGAGCGGGCTTGCTCCTCGGTGAGCCCCACCCAAGCCACCTCGGGGTCGGTGTAAGCGACACTGGGAATGACGCGCGCGTTGAATGCACTTTGTGCCAAGTCCGCGTCACCCAAGATTTCACCGGCGGCGACCTCGGCGGCGACATGGGCCTCATGCACGGCCTTGTGGGCAAGCATGGGTTGTCCCACCACGTCACCAATGGCAAAAATGTGGGAGACATTGGTTCGCATTTGAATGTCAACGCCAATAAAGCCGCGATCACTCACGGCAACACCGGCCGCCTCGGCTTGGATCTTCTTGCCGTTGGGGCTGCGCCCCACGGCTTGGAGCACCAAGTCGTAAGTTTCTTTGCTCATGCCCTTGGCGCCTTCAAAGCTCACCTCAATGCCTTTGCTCGTTGCCACAGCGCCCACGGTTTTGGTGCCCAGCATGATCTGGTCAAAACGCGGCGCATTCATTTTTTGCCAAACCTTGACCAAGTCACGGTCCGCGCCTTGCATGAGACCGTCCATCATCTCCACCACATCCAAGCGTGAGCCCAGCGTGCTGTAGACCGTCCCCATCTCAAGCCCAATGATGCCACCGCCCAAAATCAACATCTTCTTGGGGATCGCTTGGAGCTTGAGCGCGCCGGTGCTGTCCACAATCCTCGGGTCCTCGGGCATGAAGGGCAGCCTCACCGCTTGAGAGCCGACCGCAATGATGGCGCGTTTGAACTTGAGTTGGCGGGTTTTTCCGGATTTCTCCTGAGCGCTGCCTTGGGTTTCTTCCACACTCAAGGTGTGGGGTCCTGCAAAAAAACCAAAGCCACGCACCACTTCCACTTTTCGCATCTTGGCCATGGCTCCCAAGCCGCCAGTGAGCTTGGTGATCACTTTGTCTTTGTGCGCTCTCAACTGATCCAAATTGATACTGGGCGGTGAAAAACTGATCCCCATCGAGGACAGGTGCGAGACCTCGTCCATCACACTGGCCACATGCAGCAAGGCTTTGGAAGGAATGCACCCGACATTCAAACACACGCCACCAAGGCTGGCGTAGCGTTCGACCAAAATGACTTTGAGCCCCAAATCCGCCGCCCTGAAGGCAGCAGAATAGCCACCAGGTCCACCGCCGAGCACCAACACATCGCAGTCGACATCGCTGGGTTCGGGCGAGGAGATGAGCACCGCTGCAGCGTGCGGTGCAGCGCTCGCAGCAGGTGCACTGGGCTCAGCGGGTGCGGCCGTTTGAACTTTGGGAGCGGGATCGGCAAGCGCTTGAGCACTGTCGGCGAGCTCGAGTGTCAAGAGCACACTGCCCTCTTTGACTTTGTCAGAAAGCTTCACCTTGAGCTCCTTGACCACTCCCGCATGGGAGCAAGGAATCTCCATCGATGCCTTGTCCGACTCCACCGTGATCAAACTTTGCTCCACCTTGACGTGGTCACCCACCTTCACCAAAATTTCAATCACCGCCACTTCACTGAAGTCACCAATATCAGGGACTTGGATGTCTATGCTTGCCATGATGGGACTTTCTTAAAGAAGGACGCGGCGAAAGTCGCCCAAAATTTGTGCCAAATGGGCATTAAAGCGGGCGGCTTGTGCTCCATCGATCACGCGGTGGTCCCAGCTCAAAGACAGTGGCAACATCAAACGCGGCTCAAACGCTTGACCGCTCCAAACCGGCTGAATTTGACTCTTGCACACACCAAGAATGGCCACTTCTGGGGCATTGATGATGGGGGTGAAATAGCGCCCACCGATGCCACCCAAGGAAGAAATGGTGAAGCACGCGCCACTCATTTGGGCTGGAGCGAGTTTGCCTTCACGGGCTTTTTTGGCCAAATCGGACATCTCCTGGGAGATCTCCAAGATGCCTTTTTGATCCGCGTCCTTGATGACGGGCACCATCAAGCCGTTTGGAGTATCGGCGGCAAAACCAATGTGGAAATACTGCTTGTAGACCAACTCATCGCCGTCCAAGGAGGAGTTGAAATCGGGAAACTTTTTAAGTGCACTCACACAAGCTTTGATCAAGAAAGCGAGCATGGTGATTTTGATGCCGCTTTTTTCATGCTCTTTGTTGGCGAGCACCCGAAACGCTTCCAAATCGGTGATGTCGGCATCGTCGTGATTGGTCACATGAGGGATCATCACCCAATTGCGATGCAAATTCGCACCCGAGATCTTTTTGATACGTCCCATCTCTTTGCGCTCAACTGCACCAAACTTGGCAAAGTCCACCTTGGGCCACGGCAGCAGTCCCAAGGCCTCACCAGAGCTGGCAGAAGTCGCAGATCGAACGCCACCCAAAGCGCTTTGAGCGGCCGTTTGTGTGTGGCCGGCCATCACGTTTTTGCAAAACGCTTGAACGTCATCCAAGGTGATGCGCCCTTTGGGACCCGAGCCCTTGACCTCGTTCAAGGGCACACCCAACTCACGGGCGAATTTACGAATGGACGGGGATGCATGGGGCACCTGCGCGAGCAAAGACGGCGTGAGTGTGGGCTCGTGGGCTGGTGCGTGAACTGGTGCGTTAGAGGCAAAAGCTGCAGGGGCGAGCACTGGGGTGACGGGAGAAGCCGCTGGCGCTGGCTGGGCCGCAGCCTGGGTCGTTACCTGAGTTGTTGCCTGAGTTGTTGCTATTGGGCTGGGGGCTGGGGCGTCAGAGGACG
>CAIMTJ010000115.1 GCA_903844385.1 uncultured Burkholderiales bacterium | reverse complement strand
GCACCTTGGAAGATCGTGCAAGACTGGGGATACGAGCGGCCTTTTGTTCGGACTCGTTTGCGGCTTACCGCTTGAGTCACTTCTTGGCGGTCGGTGGTTTTCCGCGGCAGGTGATCATGGGCGAAGACATGTGGGTGGCGGGTCAAATGCTGTTGTCGGGCTTTAAAGTGGCCTATGCCGCACGGGCAATCGTCGAGCACTCGCACAATTACAGCTGGCTGCAAGAATTTCAACGCTATGTGGACACCGGTGTGTTTCACGCCCAGGCGCCTTGGTTGCTGGAGAAGTTTGGGGGGGTGGGCAGCGAGGGCTTACAGATGCTCAAGGCTCAGCTGTCGTGGGCGGGCCAGGCTTCGCTTGAAGCCTTGGGGCTGGATCCAGGAAAGAGCCGTGACCCTCAAGCGGTCCCCTCAGACGGCGCTGTGCTGCGCAGTCTCGAGCGCACCCAGGTCCAGGTCCAAGAGATGCGGTCCTCCCCTGTGGCTCGACTTGTTTTTGTGCTTGATGTGTTGGCCAGAATGGGCGCCAAAGGCCTAGGCTACCGGGTGGGCCGCGCGCACCGCTTGCTGCCGCGAAGGCTCCTTGAGCGATTGAGCTCTTTGAAAGGCTTCTGGACAGAACGCTGAACAGTCCTTTTTCGTGTGTTGTGTAACAGTGCCAACGTTTCGGATCACTGTCCGGGCGGCAACGATGGTTCTACTGCAGCACTGCTTGCCAAGCACTCGAGCGGGTCTGTTGACGAAACCCAAAGCGCGCAGGGTCAAGAAAACAGAATTTTTCATCCCAGTGGTTTGGTGGAAAACATGTTGGTCAGCTCGGGTGCTGATTGCTGATTGATCGATGCACCTCAAGCCGCATGGGGCTCAAGCGTCTTGGGGCTCAAGCGTTCAGAAACGCTTGCGTTGCTGTCCACGACCATGCGTTGGCATCTTTGGCGGCCAAGGTGGGCTCAGCGCCTGGGTTCTTGGATTGAAGGCGCTCGAGCGGCCACGCAATGCTGAGCTCAGGTGCGTTCCAGATCAAGCCCTTTTCATGCTCGGGGTGCCAATAGTCGGTGGTTTTGTACAAAAACTCAGCGCTCTCAGACACCACCAAAAAGCCGTGCGCAAGACCCGGCGGAATCCACAACTGCTGGTGGGTGGCGGCATTCAAATACACCCCATACCATTGCCCAAAGGTGGGCGAGCCTCGCCTCAAGTCCACCGCAACGTCATAGACCTCACCGCTGATCACTCTCACCAATTTGCCCTGGGGTTTGGGGTCTTGGTAGTGAAGGCCGCGCAAAACACCTTGGCTTGAGCGCGAGTGGTTGTCTTGCACAAAGGTGTGACTCACCCCGCAAGCGAACTCAAAATCGGCTTGGTTAAAACTCTCGAAAAAAAAGCCACGTTCGTCACCAAACACTTTGGGCTGCAGCAACAAAACACCCGCGAGTGGGGTGGGGGTAACGGTATAAGCCATGGCGTGGGTTGGACAGAGGTCGAGGGGGTGGAGTGGATGGGAGAAATTGAATAGACGCACAGGCGCCAGGATCAAGTCCGCTGGGGATTGAGTAAGCCCAAGAGGTATTGGCCGTAGCCGTTTTTGGCCAAGGGGGTGGCCAGTTTCTCCAGCGTTTCTGAGTCGATCCAGCCCTGTGAGTAAGCGATCTCTTCTGGGCACGAGACCATGAGGCCTTGGCGTTTTTGGAGTGTGGCAATGAAGCTCGAGGCTTCCAAGAGACTGTCGTGGGTGCCGGTATCGAGCCACGCAAAACCCCGGCCCAAGACCTCCACGTTCAGGCGATCTCGCTCCAAATACATGCGGTTCAGGTCCGTGATCTCGAGCTCGCCTCGGTGTGAGGGTTGGATGTGGGTGGCCATTTCACACGCCTCGCCGTCGTAAAAATAAAGCCCCGTGACCGCGTAATTGGATTTGGGCGCTTGGGGTTTTTCAGCGATGGAGAGCGCTCTTCGGTGGGCATCAAACTCCACCACGCCGTAGCGCTCGGGGTCATGCACGTGGTAGGCAAAGACTGTTGCGCCATGGGTGCGGGCATTGGCACTGGCGAGTTGTTTGACCAAGTCGTGGCCGTAAAAGATGTTGTCCCCAAGCACCAAGGCGCTGGGTTCATGGCCAATGAAGGGTTTGCCAATCAAATAAGACTGGGCCAGTCCATCGGGGGAGGGCTGAATGGCGTACTGCAGTTGCATGCCCCACTGCGAGCCGTCTCCCAAGAGCTCTTGAAACCGTGGGGTGTCGAGAGGGGTGGAGATGATCAAGACCTCACGAATGCCGCTGAGCATCAAGGTGCAAAGCGGGTAGTAGATCATGGGTTTGTCGTAGACGGGGAGGAGTTGCTTGGAGACTGCTCGGGTGGCGGGATAAAGCCGCGTGCCCGACCCGCCCGCCAAAATCATACCTTTTCGGTTCATGTCTCCAACCTTTTCGTTCTTTGTAGAAGACTGATTTTAAAGGCAAACGCCAGGGCGTGCGGGTGAAGTCGAATGCTGGGCTAGGTTGGGCTGGGGGGGTCTGGCGACAACCATATCGCTCAAATTGGCGCGACCGTTTGTGCCCCGTTTTGTATCGCTCAGACGAGCGCACGCGGGTGCTTGGATTTCAAGAGCTGCTGGATTGGGATTGAAGTTCTTTCAAAACATCACTCACCGCGTGTTGCCAGTCGGGTGGAGTTGCAGAAAATTGCCGCTGAAGTTTCTCGGTGCTGAGCACACTGTAGGCCGGTCGCTTGGCTCTCAGGGGGTAGTCGTGCGTGCCAATACCTTCAATCGAATCGGGCTTGACTTTGAGCGCAAACCCCAGCGCCTGGGCTTTTTGTAGGGCGTATTGCGCATAACCGTGCCAGCTGGTTTGCCCCAGACTGCTGGCGTGGTAGAGGCCCCACGGGGCGGCGCTTGAAGTCCATGTCTGGGCAGCACCCTTGACTGCATGGATGGGATTGGCGGTATGCACGGGTCTCGCATCATGATGGTGTTTCAAGCAAAGCGCGAGACCATCCAGACTCATCTGCGCCAACCATGACGCTGGCGTAGGGGCACCCCACTGATCGGCCACCACCCGCAAGGCGTCTCGCTCAGCGCCGAGTCGCAACATGGTTTTTAAGAAGTTTTGACCCCGCGCGCCCATGAGCCAACCGGTTCTGAAGATCAAATGCTGGCACCCCGTGCGTTCAATTGCCTCTTCACCAGCGAGTTTGCTGCGGCCATAAGCGCTCAATGGCCGGGGGGGATCTTCTTCGGTGTAGGGTGTTTTTTTCTCACCATCGAACACAAAATCCGTGGAGTAATGCACCAACACGCCCTGGGTTTGAAGGGCGTGCTCCGCCAAGAGCGCCGGCAGTTGGGCGTTGATGTTCAAGGCCTCATCTTCGTGATCCTCGGCCAAATCCACCGCCGTGTAGGCGCTGGCATTGAAGATGATGTTCGGTGAGCGCTTCTCCAGTCTCAGCGCCAACTCTTCCAGGTTGGCAAAGTCAAAATCGGCTCGACTCCAAGTCGTGATCTCAAGCGGGAGGCCCTGCGGGTTGAGACCGGCCTGAACCCGAGGGTCCTGAAGACGGGCGCTGAGCTCTGCGCCCAGTTGACCCTGAGCGCCCAAGAGCAAGATGTTCAAAGACTCATCTGGCATGCAAATCGCGTCTCAAGGCCCCTTGAGGTCTCAAGCCGCTCCCGTCTTGGCGGTGTACTGCTGCTCAACCCAGTCGCGGTAGGCGCCTGAGGTGATGGAGGCCACCCACTCGGGGTGATCCAAATACCAGGCAATGGTTTTGGCGATGCCGCTCTCGAAAGACTCCTGGGGTGTCCAGCCGAGTTCGCGCTGGATCTTGCTCGCATCGATGGCGTAGCGCCGGTCGTGTCCAGGGCGGTCTTTCACAAAGGTGATTTGGTCGCGGTAAGAGCGCCCGCTGGCCAGGGGTCGCAATCGATCCAAGGTCGCACAAATGGTCTCCACAACTTCCAAATTGGTTTTTTCGTTGTTGCCACCCACGTTGTAGGTGTGGCCGACCAGGCCTTTGTCCAGCACACATTGGATGGCCAGGCAATGGTCTTTCACATACAGCCAGTCGCGGATTTGTTGGCCGTCGCCATAAATGGGCAAGGGCTTACCGGACAAGGCGTTGTGGATCACCAAGGGGATGAGCTTTTCAGGAAAATGATAAGGTCCGTAATTGTTGGAGCAGTTGGTGGTGAGGACGGGTAGGCCATAGGTGTGGTGCCAAGCGCGCACCAAATGGTCGGCCGACGCTTTGCTCGCCGAGTAGGGGCTGTTGGGCTCATACCCATGCGTTTCAGAAAAACCAGGCTCCTGGGGGCCGAGCGAGCCAAACACCTCATCGGTGCTGATGTGCAAGAAGCGAAAACCTTCAGGCTGGCCCTGGGCCGTCCAATAATCCCGCGCCGCTTCCAACAGGTGAAAGGTGCCCATCACATTGGTGTGCAAGAAATCGATGGGCGAGTGTATGGAGCGGTCGACGTGGGACTCGGCGGCAAAGTTGATGATGGCGCGCGGAAGGTGCAGCGCCAAGAGTTTGTCCAAGAGGGCGCGCTCGGCAATGTCACCTTGCACAAAGGTGTGGCGAGCATCCCCCAGCACCGACTCCAAATTGGAGAGGTTGCCGGCATAGGTGAGCTTGTCCACATTGACGATGGGCTCGTCTGAGCCCGCGAGCCAAGTGTGGACAAAGTTGCTGCCGATGAAGCCTGCGCAACCGGTGACGAGGAGGGTCACTTTTCTTCCACCTCCAAGACGGTGTTGCGAATGAGCTCGCGCAGCACCTTTTTCTCAGGAAAACTCAAGGTTCTCTCCAGGGTCTTTCTCACTTCCAAGAGCAAGTGGCGATCGATCTCTTGGGGGATGCCGCGGCTGGCCTGGAGCTCTTCTCTCAAGTCTTCTCTCAAGTCTTCGGGCTCTTCGGACCACCAGGTTTTGACGACCTCTTCGAATTTGGGTCGGATGGCTTCCAAGTCCACGGGGGCGGCGCTCGGAGCGCTTGAGCCGCCATTGTTGGCGCTGGCGTGCGCTTTGCCGTGGCCTTGGGTCAAGTCGCGAGCCGCTTGGGCGTGCAAAATGATGCGTCGGTCGGCTTGGGACAAGAGGCGAACCCAACCCGGATCCTCTTTGGCGAGTTGGTCCATTTGGCGCACCGACTCGTCGGTCAAGAGGTGGACGGCCATGCCGCTCAATTGGGCGTCGTCGACAAGGCTCAAGAGTCGCTCGTCGTCACTGGCGATGAAGAGGTGCTGGCAAGCGCGGCGCTCGGTGATCAAGCGCAAATCGTGGCTGATGCTGTGAAACAAGGAGATGCCACCGTCAACCGAATGGGGCACCACACTGCGGTGAATTTGGTCGGGTGGGTACTGGCCATCGTGCTTGTCGGCATACCAGTAGACGCGGTTGACTTCCATCATCAAGCCGTTTTGAATCAAGAGCGAGCTCAGCACATGGCTCAAGGCGTGGCGGTTCACGCCGCCTTCGCCCATGGGCTCATTGATTTGGCCCAAGAGCCAAGCAATGTAGCGCGCATCGATCAAGGCCAGGCACGAGGCATGGGCGTTGTTTTGTTCAAAACGGGTCGATTGATTCATAGGAGCGTCTCGTTTCATATTCGCTGTGTGTAAAAAGTAAAAATTCAATTGTTGAAAAAGCCACCCGTGAGCAACTCAAGCGCCAAAAGCCTCAGTGTTGAACCGAACCAAGAATGCTAGGAATGAGGAAACAATGAGTAAATAAATGGAACGCCGTGCGTTGCTAACTTAAAAGGTGTAGCGATCAGGCCCATCAATAATGGAAAGCCAGTGGTAATTTTAAGCTTTTTTGTGGATTGTTTTAAAAAAACCGTCATTTAAACTGTTTTTTGCCATGTCTTTTGTAACTTTTTTGAGATAAATCAGCATTGGGCTCAGGCGGTTTGCCGTTTTCAAGGCCTGGCTCAAGGCGCCCCCAAGCCTGCAACAAGTGAGCTCGGGCCAGGACACCAGCGCTCTTTCAATGCTGGGTTGTCCGAGCTTTACCCAAAGCGGCTTGGAGGTGAGCCTTCACCAAGGTCATGGCTGCTATTTTAGAAAATTCATTTCGCAGGGGCATCTTTAAAAAAAGCGCTTCAAAGACCCTTTGATCGCTTCCGACTTTTGGGGGCCTGGGACTTTTCATGATCCAAGAAAGGGCCCTCGCATCGTTTAAGATGGACGCGTTGAGGTCGGTGTGTGGTCGTGAAGATTCGATCGATGAACTGGCCTTGGATACCGATCGCTTGTCAGCCCACAAAGCGTTTCCTTATTTTTCAATGCCCTTCGCCCTGCCCCCTCCATGACGACCTCACCCAACTGCAAGACCGTATTGGTCACCGGTGCCACAGGCTTCATTGGTTCCCACACGGTGGTGGAGCTTTTAGAGGCGGGCTACCGTGTTCGCATGGTGGACAATTTGTGCAACTCTGAGGCCTCGGTGCTCGAGCGCATTGAGCGCATCGCCCACGAGCACTTGACCCACGACCCCAAGCGCTTGGGGTTTTGGCCAGTGGACGTGAGGGACAGCCAAGCGTTGGAGGCGCTCTTGGCGTCTGAGCCCATCGACGGGGTGATTCATTTTGCCGGTTTGAAAGCGGTGGGGGAGTCCTTCTCCCAAGCCCCGAATTACTGGGACAACAATGTCGGGGGGACCATGGCACTCACGCAGGCCATGGCCAAGGCTCACGTGAAACGCTTGGTCTTCTCTTCATCGGCCACGGTCTATGGACAAGCCGCTAGCTTGCCCGTCTCAGAAGACGCCCCCACCCAAGTCACCAACCCCTATGGGCGCACCAAGCTCGTGTGCGAGCAGTTTCTCACCGATTGGTGCCACGCCTCAGGCGATGGGCAAGTCGCCTTGCTGCGCTATTTCAACCCCGTCGGTGCCCACCCAAGCGCCCTCATTGGTGAAGCTCCCAGAGGGGTGCCCAATAACTTGATGCCCTTTGTGACGCAAGTGGCGGCCGGTATTCGACCGGCCTTGTCCATCTTTGGGCGGGACTACCCCACGAGAGACGGCACTTGTATACGCGACTACATCCACGTGAGCGACTTGGCGCGCGGCCATGTGGCCACCATGGCCGCCATGCTCGGTCTGGGACCACACGCGGTAACCTCGCCCGACATTGAGCCCTCCACTCAAAATGGCCCGATTCAAACCTTGAGCGGTTTGACCGTCATGAATTTCGGAACCGGCCAAGGGGTGAGCGTTCAAGAGTTGGTGGACACCTTTGAGCGGGTGACGGGCCAAAGGGTGCCCACCCTCGATGCACCCAGGCGCCAAGGCGACGTCGCCGAGTTGTATGCCAATCCCCAGCGTGCCCACACACTGCTGAACTGGCGTGCCACCCAGACCTTGGAGTCCATGTGCCGCGATGCATGGGCTTGGCAATCGTCTCTGCCCTGAGCTCAGCGCCAAGCGGCAGTGCTTTCAACGCGTCAAGGTGTGATGAAGACCACGAGGGCTCAATAAGCCCCACGCCGGTTGAGCACCACGCTCACGGTTTTGAACAAAATCACCAAGTCGTACCAAAGCGACCAGTTCTTGACATACCACGTGTCAAGATAAACACGTTTGTCGTAGTCCATGTCGTTGCGACCACTGACTTGCCACAGTCCCGTCATGCCCGGCCTCACCAGCAAAAAGTACTGCACATCGTCACCGTAGCGCTCGAGCTCGGCTTTCACAATGGGCCTGGGGCCCACCAAACTCATCTCGCCTTTGAGCACATTCAAGAGCTGGGGCAACTCGTCCATGCTGGTGCGTCGGATCCACTGGCCCACAGGGGTGATGCGCGGGTCGGCCTTGATTTTGTGGTCCTTTTGCCACTGGGCTTTGAGCTCGGGGTCTTCTTTAATCAACTGCTCGAGTTGGGCGTCGGCACTCACCACCATGGAGCGAAATTTGTAGCAAGAAAAGGCGCGACCGCGTTTGCCAATGCGAGTCTGCACGTAGAGCACCGGACCCCCGTCTTTGGAGATCTTCCAGGCCAAATAGAGCATCAAAGGGGAGAGAAGAAGTAAGAGCACCAGGGCCGAGGACGTGTCAAAAAGTCGCTTGGCCGCTCGTGTGGGCCAGCGCTTCAAATTGTTTTTGATGCGAAGCAGTGCCACTTCGTGTGAGAAGAAATACGACATATTGGTGCCATAAAGCGGCACCCCCCGCATGTCGGGGATCACACAGATCTCTTGCGCACCCCACTGTGAAAGCATTCTGAGCCAATGCTCACGCTCGGCGGCATGCTCATGGTCCAAGGCCAGCATCCATTGAACGCCAGGCTCAAGCGCCAAAGCCCGCAAGGCGGCATGGGGGATTTGCGGCAGACCGTCGAGCAAGGGGTGCTCGCGCGAAGCATCGGCGTGGCCCAGTGTTGGCCCCGCTGTGGCTTGCTCCTCATCCACGTCGACAAATCCCCTCAAGTCGTAACCCAGATGCGGCTCGCTTCTCAAAGCGAGGATGGCCTCGTGGGCGTTTTGACCGCAGCCAATCAAGAGGGTGGGTCTCATCCACAGGCCATAGGCTTGGAGCAGTTGTCGAACCGCGGCTCGCATGAGCATGATGAGAATGGCAAGCGTTGTCCACGACAAGGCCCACCACAGCCGAGAGGCGTTCCAGCGGGTGACGGCAACGAGGGTCATATCCAGGAGCGCCAAACACCCCACGGTCCACAGCACATCGCTCAACTCGTCCCAAAAGGGTCGGCGGTTGACGTAGTGCTGGTAGCGAAACAAAAAGATCCCCAAACCCAAGGCACACAACGAAAACCACGATCCGTAGCGCTGCGGCTCTTGGGTGGAGAACCAATGTTGTGTCTGCACGAAGGCTTGCCCACTGAGCCCAACATTGAGCGCGGTGGCCAGCGCAAAGGCCAAGCCGATGGCGAGCAAGTCTCCCGCCAGTACTGCGCGCTTGGACAAGGAGACTTGCCACAGGCTCAGTGGCTTGAGGGGCCATGTCGGGGGGAGATCAGACCCAGGCCCGCTGCCAGGCCCAGCGCCCAGCCAAGCGGGCGCATCACGCGCTGCATCAGGCGCCGCATCTCGGGCCGCATCACGCGCCGCATCAAGCGGCGCTTGGGCTACGGAGTCGATGGGCTTGGGTGGGGTCGCGGGCATGGGTGGTGTGGGGTAGGGTAGAGTGTCAAAGCGGTAAAAAAGCCATGGTCAGGGCGGGAACCAGAGCCGTTTCAAGGCTCTCAGGGCTTGAATTGAAAAGCTTGATTCTAGCCATGAAGCCCGAGTCACTGGGGCACGATGGGGGGCAGAGAAGGGTCAACACGGCTCGGACCCGCCCAGCTCAGCCCCTACAATCAAAGGTTGGGGTCCATGTCCAAGACCCCCAGACTCAAAAAGTGTTGTTTTCTAACGGGGATGAAATCATGAACGACTCGCCACCCACCCAATCCGTCGACAAAGCCTCGATCTTGGCGCAAGCGCTGCCCTACATTCGCAAATTCCACGGCAAAACCCTGGTGATCAAATATGGTGGCAACGCCATGACCGACCCCGCCTTGCAAGCCGACTTTGCCTCCGATGTGGTGCTCTTGAAGCTGGTCGGCATGAATCCGGTGGTGGTCCATGGCGGCGGCCCCCAGATTGAGACGGCCTTGAAGCGCTTAGGTAAAAAGGGAGAATTTATTCAGGGCATGCGCGTGACCGATGCCGAGACCATGGAGGTGGTGGAGTGGGTGCTCGCCGGTGAAGTGCAGCAAGACATTGTGGGGCTCATCAACCAAGCGGGGGGCAAAGCGGTGGGGCTCACCGGGCGAGATGGCGGGATGATCCATGCTCGCAAACTCAAAATGACCGACAGCACCGACCCCTTGAAAGAGCTCGATGTGGGTCAAGTGGGCGACATCATTGGCATAGACCCAAGCGTCGTGATCGCCCTTCAAGACGACGCCTTCATACCCGTCATCAGCCCAATCGGCTATGGCGAGGACAATGAGGCCTACAACATCAACGCCGATGTGGTGGCGGCCAAGCTCGCCACCGTGCTCAACGCCGAAAAGCTCGTGCTGCTCACCAACACACCGGGGGTTTTGGACAAAGAAGGCAAGCTGCTCACCGATTTGTCGGCTCGCCAAATTGATGAACTTTTTGCCGATGGCACCATCAGTGGCGGCATGTTGCCCAAGATCAGCGGTGCGCTCGATGCCGCCAAAAGCGGGGTGAATTCGGTGCACATCATCGACGGCCGTGTGCCCCACGCTTTGCTCTTGGAGATATTGACCGACCAAGCCTTTGGCACCATGATTCGCTCTTATTGACCGATCATTTCTGCTGATTTTGAGCAGATTAGTGGGTCAATTGAGCAAAAATCCCCGCTCTGGGCACACCGGCAGGGCAAAGAATGTCGCAATTGTGTGGTGAAATTAGGGTTGAACCTGAAGTGCAGCGTTGTGCGCTCCATTAGAGTTCAAACACCACAGCATGAGCGGGCCGTGGTTTCTCAGGCCGGGAGTCAAGGCGTCCTCGCCCGTTAGGGCCAGGCCTTGACTCGCCTAGTCCATCAGAGCAATTGGTTTGAAAGCAGTGTTGACCCATGACAGCCCCAAATTCCATCTCAGGTGTTGACCCCCAAGCTTCGACACCAGCCGCACCGTCTGCTTCTGGTCAACCAGCAGCGCAAGAACAGGTGCCCCCCCCCGCTCTTGCAACGGGCACCAAGCGGCTCAAGCCCGGTGAGCGGCGCATTCAGATTTTGCAGACCTTGGCTGAAATGCTCGAGCAACCCACCCAAGAGCGCGTGACGACCGCCACGCTCGCGGCCAAACTGGGCTTGAGCGAAGCGGCTCTTTATCGCCACTTTGCCAGCAAGGCACAAATGTTTGAGGGATTGATCGAATTCATCGAGGAGAGCATTTATCACCTCATTGGTCAGATTTCAGAGCGAGAAGGCAGCCCCGAGAGTAAGCAGCAAAAAGTGCTGACCGTGGTGCTGCAGTTCGCCCAGAAAAACCCCGGCATGGCGCGGGTGATGGTGGGAGACGCCTTGCTCACTGAAAACGAGCGACTCATCTCGCGCATGAACCATTTCTTTGATCGCATCGAGTCCAGTTTGCGCCAGATCTTGCGCGAGTCGAGCGTCGTTCGCGCGTCTCCAACCCCAACGCTTGAAGCCAACCAGCGAGCTGCACTGCTGGTGAGTTTTTTGCAGGGGCGATTGCAGCGCTATGTGCGATCGGGCTTTAAAAAGTCTGCGCTTGAGCACCTCGAGGCCCATCTGGGCGTGCTGGTGGGTCACTGAAGTCATCAGGCTTCATGGACTTCACGGGTTTCATGGGCTTACAGGTTGACGGCCTTGCGACTTTGAAGCCTTGGGCGGGTCGCTCCTGGTCTCGCCATTGTCAGGGATTGGTAAAGCCAGCGGCCACGCCATCAAGTTAAATCCAGTCGAGTCGATTCTCCATAAGACAGCACCTGGATGACTTGAACCTTGGGATGACTATGAGCTTGACAGTGACCGATTACGGCTTGGGAATTTTTAATTTCATCTCGCCCAGCCAAACCATCCCTGACAGTGCCTGGACGATATTGGGCACCCCCACGAGCTCGGAGATTGATGCCACCACCACCATCGGTGGGGTCACCTTGACGGCGATTTACTTGGGCAGCTTCAATGTGGCCTCCATTCCCGCCAGCGCCAAAACCTTGGCCGACATCCCTTTTTTCTCGGCCCCCAACCCCGCCATCAGTCTGAGTAGCCAAGGGGTCTACGTCAACAACATCTTGGCGCAAAAGGAGATCTTCACCCCTCCTGTGAGTTTGAGCACCTTTCAAAGTGCCACCCTCAATGTGGCCAGTGCCAATGCCATCTATTCGGGCGCCGAGACCTTCATCAGCTCGTCCAACAACTGGACCAATGACTGTGTGTTTGGCTACAACGGCGCGGCCACCTATGTTGAGAACCACCCGCTCGAGCCGGTGAGCTACAACGATGTGTTTGTGGGCGGCAGTGGTGGGGTCAACACGGCGGTGATGCCAGCGCCTTATAAAAATTTCAGCCTGAGCGTGACTGCGGTGTTTGATGCCAACACCCGGCAAAATGATTTGTCGGGCTTCACGCTGAGCGACCAATCCCAAGCCGTCAACACCTTGCAGTTGAGTGGCGTGCAACGCATCCAGTTCAGTGACGGGGTGCTGGCGCTTGATTGGGCACCAGGTCAACGCGCCTTCAAGGCCGGTATGCTGGTGTGCGAAGCTTTTGGAGCGGCCAAGCTGAGTGCAGCTTTCCCACAAGCCTTGGCATTTGAGGATTCGGGGCAAAACGATATCCAGGCCTGTGTCAGCATTGAACAAATGGGGTTGATCGAATCTCAAATCGGCTCCACTGCGGACACGGCCTTCGTTGATTTCTTGTACCTCAACGCCACAGGCAAGCCCATTGACGCTGGCAGCGAAGCGCAATTCATCACCGCGCTTCAAAACGGCACCTACACGCGTGCGAGTTTGCTCGCCTATGCGGTGGCGGGTGTGGAGTCGGGCTTTGGCAATATGGCCACGCAAATCGGTTTGAGCGGTCTACAAAGCACGGGATTGTTTTTTCATCCGGTGCCAAGCTGATGGCGTGCTGGAGGTGGGGAGACAGCGTGGAGAGCGCTAGGAGAGTACGTGCAGAGACCTTGGAGCGTGCGCTCAGAGTTGTGTGCGCACCGAGTCGTGAGCGTTGAGCACACGCCCAGGCGAATCAAGCCATTACCAGCTCAAGCTTGGCCAAGGCGCTCAGGCCAAGAGACCACCGTGGCGCTCACAGCGCTCAACTCACCCCGGCCTTGATGGTCGCCACGGCGAGAACGCCCAACATTTTTTAAGTTCGCGCACAAAGCAGCGCGATGAATTGACTCAAAAATGGCCTACATTAATGCCTGAGACCCATGGCGGCGTTCGAGCCTCGAGCCCAAGCCCATGAGGATTCAGTCTACATTCCATTGAAAGGTTCATTCATGAAACTCGTTCGTTACGGCAAGCCTGGTAAAGAAAAACCCGGCCTCATCGATGCTGAAGGTCATTTGAGAGATTTGAGTCACGAGGTGGCTGACATTGGCCCCGAGCAGTTGAGTGACAAGGTGCTGCAAAAGTTGGCCAAACTCAAGACCAACAAACTCCCCTTGGTCAAGGGCAACCCCCGCTTGGGCTGCCCGGTGAACCACATCAATAAATTTGTGGCCATTGGCTTGAACTACGCCGATCACGCCAAAGAGGCGGGCATGCCTTTGCCCAAAGAGCCCATCATCTTCTTGAAAGCCAACACCTCGATTCAGGGTGCTTACGATGACGTGATGCTGCCCAAAGGGTCTGTGAAGACGGACTGGGAGGTGGAGCTGGGCATCATCATTGGCACCAAGGCGTCTTATGTGAGCCAAAAGGATGCGTTGAACTATGTCGCTGGGTTTTGCGTGGTCAATGATGTGAGCGAGCGCGAGTACCAAATCGAGCGCGGCGGCACTTGGGACAAGGGCAAGGGGTGTGACACCTTTGGCCCCATTGGACCTTGGCTTGTCACCCGTGACGAAGTGCCCAACCCACAAAAGCTCGCCATGTGGACTGATGTCAATGGCGTTCGCATGCAAAACGGCAACACCAAGACCATGGTGTTTGGGGTGAGCAAGCTCATCAGCTACGTGAGCCAATTCATGACCTTGATGCCCGGTGACGTGATTGCCACCGGCACACCT
>CAIMTJ010000114.1 GCA_903844385.1 uncultured Burkholderiales bacterium | reverse complement strand
CTTCGAGCAAGCTGGCTTTAAACCCGAAGTGATGCCTGGCATCTTGAAAGACAATGCGGTGAGACTTTTGAATTTGGCGCAGTGATGGATCAACGCCGGTGAACGCCTGAGGATCTTTGATGGACCTGGGCTTCTTGTAAGGCACTCAATCACAGTCATAAAAACGTTGATGGGGCAGGGTGTTCATCCCGATGTGTCGGTGAGCTTTTTTACTTGATGGCTTGAGGCTCTATGGAGAAGCTATCTATTGCACTCTTGGGCCCACCAGCCATGCCAAAACCCGCTTTTGGCCCCAATTCACCCAAAAAAGCTAAAAAAGGGAGTAAAAACCCCTAAATTGGCATTGTTTTGCCGTTTTTTGTCGGGCATGTTTTGTGCAATAAAGGTGTGTGGGGCCACCAATGACCGAGTAGTCGGTCAATTGGTTGACTCCATTGCCCCATTCACCCAGAAAACAGGGAGGCGACCCATGAAGTCCGTCAAACCATCGTTCAATATATCCACCACCCAATTGTCTTTTTCCATAGCGCCCAATACTTATTTAGAGCATAGCCAAGACCTCGAGGCGCAACAACAAGGACACAGCCCACTTGCGCCATCGTCCAAGCTGAGAAATCTCGAAGGGGGCAATATTTTGATTGCTCAAAAAAGCGTGAGGGATTTGCTAGATAAGTACGCTGAGGTCAAATCCAGCAAATAGGTCCCGGATTGGGTCTGGCCAGTGACGACTCGCTCTCGAGATGATCTACTTCGATCTGGGTGGGCAATACGTCCCCTCATGCGTTAGTGGTGGGGGGAAGTCGGCTCCAGAAGATTGACTCGCATGACTTGCAAGAAGCGGGTCAATCGCCTTTGAGAGTCAACAATCAGTGAGGATAAGAAACTCAACAGGGTACAAATGTTAAAGCCTTGGCTTATTGGCTGACTTCTAGATGTTTGAGCACATCACGTTTGCCCATTTTTCGCACTTGAGCAATGGCTTGGAGTTGGCTTGCACGGGGTTTGGATTTGCCATGTTCCCATTTGAGAATCGATTGGGCGGTGACGCCGACCAGGGAGCCCATCTCTTGCGCCGTGATGGCGAGCTTTTTTCTCAAACTGACAAATCCATCAGCTCGAAAGCGAATAGGGGCACTGTCCTCAGAGACTTCTGCTTTGACAGGGTGATCACTGAGCTTACTTAATTTGGCCACCATGGACTCAAGGGCTGCAACACGGCGTTTAAGTGCGGCGATATCGCTTCTGTATTGAGCGGATGATTTTTTAAGACTGGGCGTTTCTTGTTTGATTTCTTTTTTCGCAATACGTGCAATCTCAGTCTTCAGTTGGTTGGCAAAAGTACTCATGAAAATATAGTCAATAATTAAAAGAAATGATTTTACTGGTAATTTTCAATCATTGATCAAATGTTACTGTTTTTAGAAAGGATCGATAGGAGGCACTGTTTTATATGAGTAACACCAATGCATCAGACTTTTTAGAACGTTGACTTTAAATGCGGATTTACCAATCAGGGGTGGATCTGCTGTGACGAAACTCGAGTCAACCAATTATTTGAAATAAGGGGTTCCAAAATAGACGGCAGCCCCAACAAGTCCCACCAAAATAATGGCCTTTTGCCAGCGGTCACGCGATCTCAGGCTTTGAACCTCAGACTTGAGGAGGGTTTGTTGCTCAACGAGTTCACTGGTTTTGAGGTTCAAGCCGTCGATTTGTTGCTGAAGTTTCTTGATGTTAATCAAAGCGCCAGCCAATTGGACTTCAACTTCACCTGGGCTCATGGCCTCAACGGGGGGAGGGGTTGGGGCCTGCGTTTCCTTTGCCGACATGTAATTGCGGGCTTTGTCGAGTACTTTGGGGGCATGCTCCAACACATTGCCCCAGGGGATGCTCTTGAGAGCAGAAAGCCAAGGATTGGACATAAGGTGCTTTTCTTAAAATCAGTCAATTCAATGAATGAAGGAGGTCAATGCTGCGATGGTAGCGCAAAGAGAGATTGTATGGAGATCAATCGATCAAGTCGTTGTTGGGTGTTGATCCAATTGGGCGTCAAAATGAGCCTATCTTGATTCCATTTCCCTGTCAGCGCTTGAATTTTTGCATGCGTTCGATAAATAATTTCATCTGGCCATGCAAAACACACGACGTTGAGTGGTGAACTCGAATGCTTCAATGTAAAGACGTGAAAAATAAGAGTGCTTGTAAGCCCATCAAATAACATGACAAATTTGTATAATGATACAAGTACTTGAGACCTTTATTGGCAACCCTGATCATTTCATTATTGGCCTTTTGGCTTAACCAAAAAATTGAAGGTCAATACACGCTAGACGCGACCGATTTGACCCATATATTGGTTGGAAGATAATTTGCAGTCATTGCAATAAATTTCACCATCAATTCAAATTGGGTAAGACTCACGAGCGGCGACAATCCAGTGATGCGACTTTTTGGTTTGAATGACATCGCATTGGCAATTGACTATTGGCTATTGGCTTTGAAATTTGCGTTTTACTTTTTTGATTCAATGTTCTTGAGATAATTTTTGGTCCGCTTTCTTGAGGAGGAAATTTATTTCTTGATTTGTTGGGCATTCCCAGCTCTCGTATTTTCGATCGGTACGGCGATGTTGGTGATTGCATTGTTCTATGGGGAATTTGATTGACTTCTTTGGAGCTGAACTCAAGAATTCATGTTTTAGACGCACAACTTATTTTTCCAGTAAACGGTGGACGTGTTCATTGATTTGAAACGCAATACGCATCATCCATGTCGGATTGTGCTATTGATCACCAAGCTCAACAGACAAAGGATAGGTAAGTGATGCAATCAATTCGTGGCGTTTTACGCGATGTGTTTGGATTTGATCAGTTCAGAGGCGCCCAAGAATCGATCGTTGAGCACATTGTCGCGGGTGGAGACGCTTTGGTGCTCATGCCCACGGGAGCGGGGAAATCCTTGTGTTATCAAATACCCTCTTTGGTTCGCAAGGGGGTCGGTGTGGTGATTTCGCCCTTGATCGCATTGATGCAAGACCAAGTGGATGCCTTGACCCAACTGGGTGTGAAGGCGTCTTTTTTGAATTCCAGTTTGGATGCGCAGGCTTCTCGATCTGTCACCCAGCAGTTGTTGGCTGGGGCTTTGGATCTGATCTATGTGGCACCCGAAAGACTATTGAGTCCGAGTTTCTTGGAGATATTGGAGCGTTTGAATTCGAGCTCTGGTATTGCACTCTTTGCCATCGATGAAGCGCACTGCGTGTCTCAATGGGGGCATGACTTTCGACCCGAATATCGACAGCTGACTGTACTGCAAGAGCGTTTCCCGGGTGTTCCACGGGTTGCATTGACCGCCACGGCTGACGCGCCTACTCGGGCTGAAATCGTCGAGCGATTATCGCTGGAGTTTGCCGAGCAGTTCGTCTCGAGTTTTGATCGACCCAATATCTGCTACCGGGTCGCGCAAAAGGATGGTGCCAAACAGCAGTTGGAGCATTTTTTAGAAACCGAACACGCCAATGACTCAGGGATTGTCTATTGTTTGTCCCGTAAAAGCGTTGAAGAGACGGCTGAGTGGCTGAAATCGAGAGGTTGGGATGCCATGCCTTACCACGCTGGGCTCAGCAATGAGATACGCAACACCAACCAAAGGCGATTTTTACGAGAAGAGGGTGTCATCATGGTGGCGACTGTTGCATTTGGAATGGGAATCGATAAGCCCAATGTGCGTTTTGTCGCCCACTTGGATCTGCCCAAGAGCATGGAAGGCTACTACCAAGAAACAGGACGAGCCGGTCGTGACGGCTTAGCTGCGAACGCTTTTATGGTCTATGGTTTTGGTGATGTGGTGAATTTGCGCAAGATGGTCGATTCTGGCGAGGCCTCTGAGGACCGTAAACGCGTTGAGCGACAAAAGCTCAATGCCTTGCTTGGTTTTTGCGAATCCACCACTTGTCGCCACCAAGGCATCTTGCGCTACTTTGGGGAGAGTCACCCGGGAGGCTGCGCCAACTGCGACAACTGTTTGGAGCCGGTTGAGACTTGGGATGCCACCATTGAGGCGCAAAAAGCCTTGTCTTGTGTTTACCGCACAGGCCAGCGCTTTGGGGTCACGCATTTGATCGATGTGCTCCTGGGAAAACTCACCCCCTCCATCACGCAGTTCCAGCACGACAAGGTGAGTACGTTTGGCATCGGGGCCGATCTCACCCAAGCGCAGTGGAGCAGTATTTATCGTCAATTGGTGGCTGGCGGCTATCTGCAGGCCGATATTGCGCTGTATGGCGGCCTTACCTTGGTGGATGAAGTGGCAAGACCTGTTCTCAAAGGCGAGCAGGTCGTCTGGATGAGAAAAGACGCGGGCTACGTCAAAAGTAAGGTGGCCAAATCAGGATTGAACAAGGTTTCCGCTCGCTCGTTTGAGGATCCTACAGAGGAAGCGCTTTGGCAAAAACTCAAAGCCAAACGAAGCAAACTCGCCAAAGAGCAGGGTGTAGCGCCGTATCTCATTTTTCATGACAGCACCTTGCAAGAGATGATGCAAACCCAGCCTAAAAATTTGGAGCAATTCAAAGGCATCAGTGGTGTTGGGCAGACCAAATTGGAACGCTATGGCGAGCAGTTTATAAGCGTTTTTTGGGAGAACGCTTGACTTTGGTGGGATTGGACATTTCCCTTGCCGCAATACCAAGACCCTTGCCCACTGAAGCCATGGATTCCATTTTGATGATGCGCTTGTCAACGAAGAGTGGGAGCTTTCGCAGTTCATCGATCAATTCTTTGGACTGTGACATGCCGCCAGTCAGATAAACGACATCGGGTTGCACCTTTGCAATCAGGATACTTTCGAGGACCACATCCACGATTTGTTTGATGGGGCGCGCCAAATAGCCCAAGAAGTGAGGGTGCTCGGTGCTCACTTTGAAGCCTGGCTCAATGAAGGAGAGGTCGTTGGTAAAGCTCTTTTGGTTGGAGATGCCAATCTTGAGTCTTTCGGATTCAATCAGCAGCTTGTGTTGAAGTTGCAGCTCCTGGGTGATCAACAGTCGCTTTAAAAGCTCAGGCTGTTGGGCGTCTTTGATCAAGTTGGTGATTTCATAGTTGGATTGCCTGAATTTGATTTGTGCTGGCAAGTCGCGGGTAGAAATGGCATCGAGAAACGGCTGCACAGGAACAGGCAGGTTATTTTTTAAAAATGTTCCCTTGCCAAAAGACGGCATCAATGCAGACCAGGCAATACTCTGGTCAAAATCTGTTCCTCCAATTCTCGCCCCCACATTCGCTAGAACTTCTCTTTTTTGATGCTTGGCATCGATATTGAGCATGGAGCAGTCTGTTGTTCCCCCGCCGATATCAATGATGAGGATGTTTTGTTGGGGCTCGGCGTGGTCTTGAAGGGTCAACGCGGCAGCTTGTGGTTCAAAGTAAAAGTGGATGTCCTCAAAGCCTGAGAGCACAGAGGCGCTGCGCATCAGTTCAAGCGCCTGCTCATTGCCGACCTCACCTCGTGTGCCGTGGTAGTTGATGGGGCGGCCTAAAACAATGCCCTTGAATTCTCTAGAGAAGAAGGTTTCGGATTGTTTTTTGATGTGAGTGAGAATACTCGCGATGATTTTGATGAAAAACTCTTGGTATTCTTTTTTCAAATCGGCGCCCAAGAACGTTTTGGGCGATCTGAGGTAAAAGCCACCCAGCGGATCCTCGGCATAAGCATGAATGGCCTCTTGTCCAAAAAGATACGCCGTGTTGCTGTTCAAAGCTGAAAAAAATGTTTGATTCCAATATTTCGCTTCGGCTTCTTCAGAAAGTTCACGCTGCATGGAAGCGATGACAGAATTCCTGATGGACGACTCAGTAGCGAGTGGTCGAATGAACTGGAGTTGCTTTTCGCGGTATTGGTTTTTTTCTTGATGGAAGGCGTCGAGTTCTTTTTCGTAAAGTGATAAATTCTGTTCATCCAACCCCTGGGTGTCTTGAGCGATGTTGGAGAGGGTGGCAGTCGTCAGGGGTTGAAGCTGTTCGATTCGGTTGGATTTGTTGGCGAGAGCAAGCGCGCGAGGCTTATGATTGGCATCAAAATTGACCAAGATGCTCTCGAGCTCTAGCTGGTCTAGATTGAAACGTCTTTTTTCTTCTGCAATCGACTGTTGAACTCGCTTTTCAAGCTCCGTTTCATCGATATCTCGACTATTGTCCAAAACTCTGGGGACAAATAAAACCGTGGGCAAAATAATTTGACCGTTTTCTAGCGGTACAAATTGAATTTCGCCATGGCTGTCATGGGCACAAGCCACGCAATTGGAGGTCCCAAAATCGACGCCCAAATAATTCATTGAACTGCCCTGGAGAAAAATGATGTCAGCGTTTTTTTAATTTGATATTCTAATTCACTTACATCAATCGCTAAAGCACTCAAAGTTTCATCGCCAGGCTATAGATAACGCTTACTCGGTAAGCTATGAGGTGATAGGCTTTCTCGGGTGGTTTTTAAGAAAGCGACATCTTTTCGTGTCTGTTTATTTGATGGTAAAGTGATTCTCTTCATCATAAATAGTCTCTTCGTTGCTCATGCTGTCGATCTGGGTTTTTGCGTAATCCGTGAGATAAGGGTATATCTTTTTCCAAGGTAAGAGAACTATGGGGTTGCCAGCGCTATAGGGTGCAACTTCGTAACGGTTGAATGTGATGGCGATTCCCTCTTTGTAAAACGTCCAATTGTCGATATTGGAAATTAAAGGCTCGAGCTTTTGGGCAGTCGTTACAAAGGGATCCCCATAGGCGTCGTTCAGGGGTTGAAGAACTTTTCGAGATATGAATTTTTTCCACTCGCCTTTCAATAGATCCTTTGCACTGATGCCTCGCCTTAAAGCGATGCTGTAGTGAAGAGAGCGGCTATACCAGCCGGGGTGAGCTTGATAGCTCTCAAATTTGTAGCTGAGCTCCAAGCTTAATAAATCATTGCTAGGACTAGACAACCAGGTCGACAAAGAGGAGGACATGTCAAGCTCATCAAAGTTGGTATGGGCCTTGGCATTTGTTTTTTTAAAAGAGTCAGCAATCCACTTGTTGATCAATTTTTCTTTCAGTTGATCGTCATCAGACAAGCCGATTTCAATGAGCGGGTAGTTGGCGTCGTGAATCAATACCTTTGAATATTGTTTTTTTACAGTTTCATCGGTGGGTATCGTGGTTGTGTGAAGTGTCAGTTTAAATACTCGCCATGCATCTTTGATCTCTTGAATCTCGAGTTCGTGGATTCGGGTTTTATATGCTTCTTCAGCGCAATCTGTGAAATTTTTATCGAACGTGATTTTTGTTGCTGGTTCTGGATTGCATGACTTTGGCCAAAAGCCAAGCCACTGTTTTTGACTTTTCAAATAGTCCACTTTGTGAATTGGTGACAGTTGTTGGTAAGCGGCATCAAACCGGTTGCCCATGACTGCATCCAATTCGGAAATGGTTTTGTTGTTGCAAATGAAGCGTTCAATGTCGCGTTTAAGATTACTCGGGTTGCAATTAAAGCTCGCTGCATGCGCTCCAAGCATCATGGTTGTTAAGAAAAGTGTCAAAATGACTTTGATTAATTTGTAAATCATAAATATTTGATTGTTGAATATTGTAACTTTGATTATATTTTAATTCTTACAAAATCTACCGAAAGTGTTGGGGTCCTCATTTCAATTTCACGGATCAAAAAGTTTTGAGCATGCATCCCTATAACTACACCCTTGCTAGGATCATTCGACCCTGGAATCAAGTTCATTGAATTGAAGCGTGTTTCACGCGTTTTTCAAAAAATTCTTGATGCCACAGCTCAATAGAATTTACTCATTGACTTCATCGATTTGATCCATCTGATCGTGTTGAAAGATTGGCCCATAAGCCATTGGCGTTCAATTGTTGATATGACCATCCCTCGCAAAAATTCGACTGCCTATCGTCAGCAAAACAGGGGCGTTCCTGGGGTTGTTTACGTCTTGAGCAACCCGGGTTTGCGCTCAGGAATCTATAAAGTGGGATGCTCTCGTCGTTCTGGTCGCATTCGTGCGAATGAATTGAGCCGCAGTGCCAGCACGGGTACTCCTGGGCAGTTTATTTGTATCTTCGAAATCGAGACCTTGGACTGTGGACTTGCAGAATCCCGGATATTGGAGATGCTGAGCAATCATCGCGTTGGCAAGCCTGGCCAAGAATATATTGAGTTGGCGATAGAGGCACTGATCGCCGTCATGTCTCAGGTTTGTCAAGAAGTTGATGCTGAAAAGGTTTCACCGCCACTCTTGTCGCAACCGGTGATGCACACGGCCCCCGCCTCCAAGGGCGAGCCTGATTGTGTTCCTTGTGCTCAGTTGGTTCAACCTGATCGCCCCAATGTCAAAGCACCGAATCTGCCTCAATCCCAAGGGCCTGACTCCGCCAGTTTGATGCCAGTTGCATTGTTAGGAATGGGACGCTCCTCTTTCCGTCTCTTGGAGCCTCTGGCAATCAGGTCTGGTTTTTTTAACTTGGATATCCTTTGTGGCATGGGTTTGATGTTGTTGTTGGTTTGGGCCTATGTATCGAGTCACGAGTCGCGTGGTCTTCATTCGAATCCTGCCTCAGTGGGTACTGGGCACGAAATCTTTGCGAGCTCATTGCCCATTTCTTTTGCCAAGAAGGGGTCAGATGGCGTGGGTGTGCCCATAGAGAATTTCGGCTCGCCTAGGAATCGTGATCACCCAATCGATGCTTTGAGCCCTAAGCTCGAGTGGTCTGAGCTCAGCCTTGAGGACAGAAGTCAAATCGATACAGTATGCGCCAAGGATGCGCTTCGACACGGTGTGGCTTCCTATCGGGCCTGTCTTCAAGCTCAATTCAGGGTCTATGGCCACGGGGATCGACTTGTCCAGTGATCTATTGACTTTGGAGAAACCGTTTGAAGCTGTTCGTTCTCAAATCTCGCGCAGTGTTGGTGGGCTCGACAAGTTCTATAAGCGGTGCTCGTCACGCTTGACCCTTTTCTTAGAGATGCTTTGAAGGTTTCTCTCTTTTGATGACGATCACATCAACGTTGTGCCTCCCAAGATGGGGAGGATAAGAGATGAGAGAGATTCCTGGGTTTGGTGGCCAAGACTTGAGCCGCCTGAATGGGTGTTAGTTGTCGCTTGAGAAGGGCGTTTTTGGTGAAATTCAATAAGCCTTGGCCCAGACGTAGGCGGTCAATGTCGCTCTCAGTCTTGGCGGCGAGGCTTTCATAAGCCACCCAATTGTTTTGTCGGTGATGGGTACGCCACCATTCATCCAGGCAATGATCAAGATGGCGCCACTCCTCAATGGGGATGAGACCGGCCTGTTCAATTCGATAGGCGAGGAGTTTTGGGCTGATGTGCCAAGTTGCTGCGGCAGTCAAAATGCGATCGCGCTGTGCAAGGGTTGTGTGGCCTTGGAGTTCCAAGTTTTGAAGGTCTGAGCGGGGTAGCAGAAATTCACTCGCCACATCGTCGCAATAATTGTCAAGCAGCTGTTCAGTGGGGTCATCCAAACTCAAGCGCGCAACACCACTCGCGCCCAGCCATAGGTGGGCCAATTCATGAATCAGTGCGAACAGCCAGTCGGCCATCTCGCCGTTTTCATTGATGGAGATCAGGGGTGAATCGGAGTCGATGATGGAGAAGCTGCGGTAGATGCGTGCCGCTAGGATGGCGTGGTAACGCGCGATATGGCCAGAGAGCATGACATGAATTCCCAGTCTCTCCACCCTTTGGCGCACCATATTAAATGCCTGGGCCATCGATTGGGCCTTTCTGATGTCTTGATGTGTCAGGCCAAGTTGATTCTCAATCAATGAACAAAGTGCACTCTCACCTGCGTCCATGCAGGCCGTACCCACGAAATCGACATGAAGACGGCCTTGATCCTTTTGGAGTGCTGCCCCAATTAAGTTGTGGCGCTCCTGCAGATCTCGCAGCAACACCTCTAAATCCTGGCATTGCTCGGTGTTTCTCGCTGACACTTTGGCTCTAAAGTCTTGCAGTGGCTCGTCGCTGCTGGGTGGTTCTTGAATGTAAAAAGCAAGAATGGGCCGCTCATAAGACCTGGCCATCCTTGCCAACTGGTCGCGAGAGGGGTTCATATCGCCTCGTTCGATGGCTGCCAAGTAAGTGGGACGAATCCCCATGGTTTGGGCTGCTTTGTCACAACTGAGTGCGGCCATTTCTCGAGCCCAAACCATGACCCTTGGGTTGATTTTGTTGATCTTGATCATGCCTTCGTCTCTTAAGGAGGTCCCACGAATCAACGCCTGACATGTCTGCTCCTCTACTTGGGAGACTGTTTGTGGTTGAGCCCATGCCCCAGTCAAATGGGTTGCCAAGGTGAGGAGACTCCCGGTGTCTTGTGGCTTCGGGGTCAACTCCATCAGACTCAATTGTGTGCCCATCCAGGAGCGGCTTTACACTCAAAAACCCCCTGAATCGTCTGTTTTTATGGGTTGGCAGGCATCAGGCATGGTGGGTTTCGGTGCTCAATGCAAGTGATTCAAGATCAACGCAGGTGATTCAAGATCAATGCCCCTTTCCAGATGACTTTCATGCACCTTTGGGCCCAATGCGGTTTGATGAGGGTCAGCGCTCCCAATGCCACTGCGACATAGGCGGGGTGTTTCAAAGTGATTTGAACAATGCGTTGAACACGGTCAACGAGCTGGAGTGGATGGTGTAGAACTTGAGCATCCTCCTTGATTGACTCACGCAACTGATTGCAGCGCAATCTGAGTGTGTGTTGACGCAGTCGCAGGGAGGTCTTATTCACGTTTTTTTGCGTTGAAGGACTTCAAGACAGCATCATCGCTTTGCAATTCGGCTTTGCTTGCGTGAAAAACCCCTGCAGGATTTTTTAAATGAAGGCGTGACAGCCCGATGAGGAGTGTGCCTAAACTTATAAAAAGCAAAGACAGTGACAAGGTCATCCCCCAACGGTTACCCTCCATCACCAGCATGATGATCAGGCCACTCATCAGTAGCAAGCCCACGCTCATCATCATCATGGCCAAGGCAGCGAGCAAAATGCCGTCGAACAAGCGACGCTTTTCAAGTTCAAGCTCGGTTTCAATGAGCTCAATACGAATGTGCAGCATCTCCACGGCGCTTGAGAGTAAGTTTCTCAGTGATGCAGAGATGCCTGGGGACGCAGTGCCACTCACAGCTCATCCCTTTTAGCGGCGGCTCACGATCAAGCCCAAGATCAGGCCCAGTCCAGCTGAAATACCCATGGCTGTCCAAGGGTTCTCATGGACAAATACATCGGTGGCATGTCCTGCAGCCTTGACTTGTTGCGCCGCCACAGTTTGGAGGTGTTGGAGGTCGTTGATGGCTTGGTTCAAGCGTTTGCTCACCCGAGCACGCAGTTCTTGCGCATTGTCACCCACATGGTCAGCGGTGATGCGCAGCAACTCTTGTGTGTCGTGAATCACAGCTTTGAGGTCCTGGACCAGTTGCTCTTTATCAGTCGTTGTGGTGTTGCTCATGGCATGTCTTTGAATGGAGTGGGTAGACTTGAGAATATAAAGACACGACCTCATGGATGAGTTGATGCACATCAAGTGCCAGGCCTTTTATCGCTTCAGGATGCGGGGGCTCAGCGCCGTCAAGACAGACAACTGGTCTTCAAGGTCTGCTATTTTTCTCATGAAATCAATGCTCAGTACAACACAAAACAAATCCACATCGTAGTCGTGGTAGAGCTTGCAAGCGTGTTGCAAAGCCGCGACTTGTGAGCTCGATACATAGCGCTCTCCCAAGTCGAAGCTTTCGACTTGGATGGCGCCAAATTCGATCAACTCAGCCGCTTCCTCGTGGCTCAAGGCACACAGTCGTGTGACCTCACTGAGGGACAGGTAGTCGACTGTTTCTGGCGTTGGGTTGTCAATGAGGGGTGTGTGCATGGTGGATCGCTTGGGTGAGGGTGGGCCTGGGGTCAAAGGTGGATGAGGCGGCCAAGGCCTGGTAATGGAGGCGATCCTTCTCGCTCACCTGGCTGGGAAGTTCAAGATGCACCACAGCGTACAAGTCACCCCGTTGGTGCTCAGGGGCTGGTAAGCCTTTGGATTTGATTCTCAGTTGTTGACCATTGCGAGTCCCCGCTGGCAGTGTGAGCATGACACTGCCCTCGAGTGTGGGAATTTCAATCTCGGCTCCGAGCACCGCTTCCCAAGGGCTTACGCCCAACTCCACATACAAATCATTCCTCACGGGTTTGAACAAGGGGTGAGGTGCGAGCTCCACCGTCAAGAACAAATCGCCGTTTTTCCCGCCGTTGTGCCCTTTGCCACCCATTCCGCGCAGGCGAACTTTCTGACCGCGTCGCACGCCTGCAGGAATTTTGACTTCAATGTGTTTCTCCTCACTCCCCGCTTGGAGGGTGAAAGTCATGGTGCAGCCTTGGAGTGAATCGATCAGACTCACACTCACCGTGTTTTGGCTGTCAGCTCCATTCCTGGGTGTGTTGGAGAAGCGATGCCCCTGGGACCTGGCATTGAGCGAGGCCAACAAGTCGGCGAGGTCCATCCCATCGAAATCCTGTTGTCCATTGGCAAAATGGTTCTCCCACCCTGGTGGTGGTGTGAAGCCATGTCCTTCTGGCACCTTGCCCAAGGCGTCGTAGGCGGCGCGTTTTTCAGGGTTCTTGAGACAGGCATAAGCCTCGGCCGCTTCTTTGAAACGATCCTCAGCCCCCACGGCCTTGGACATGTCAGGATGGTTGGTCTTGGCCAGGAGTCGGTATGCTTTTTTGATGTCCTCGAGTGTGGCATCAGGGGCAACACCCAAAACCGCATAGTAATCTTTGTATTTCATGGTGCAGGATTTGACCAGGCGTTGTCTTGAGGCCTGAGGATTTCAGACGGGTGGAGGGAGGTAGCAAGAAATCGGGTTGTCATCATGGCCTTGCGAATCTCCACCAACTGACCTGATAAATCACGCACACAGCAGAGGTCTTTGCTCCCCAATACTGGGGGCTTGGCGCAGAGTCGCCTGGAGGCGCAGAGCATTTGCCACTGCTGAGTCAAACCGAGCAACGGTGTCTGGCCCTCAAGGGGCTGTCGCACCTTTGGGGTGGCGATAGATACAGTCATGGTGTATGGGATGGTTTGAGGTCCTTGATCTCAGACCCCTTTGTGCCTCAAGAGGCTTGGAGCGCCTTCTTGTCCATCTTAGGGTGTGGTGAGGCTGTTGTATTGATCCTGATCAGGATCTGCTCGGTATAGCGGTGAGAAAGGTCACGAATAAGACCATGACAAAGGCCCTGATAGAGTCCCTGACAAACTTCATGATTGCAACGACGCGTGGATTTTTTTCATCAACTGCTCAAAGCAGCCGCCTTTGAATGCGCCTGTCCCCCCATATGTTGCGGGTCTATGGCCCTCAATCCTTGGGCGCCATCGCGCCAAGTATTCGATCGAGGAAGAGATGCACACAAGGACGTGATGAAG
>CAIMTJ010000113.1 GCA_903844385.1 uncultured Burkholderiales bacterium | reverse complement strand
TCTTGCATGCGCTGGGTGTCTCGGTAAAACATCTCCACATAGGCCAACAAATGGTGG
Source organism: uncultured Burkholderiales bacterium (assembly GCA_903844385.1). Taxonomy (GTDB): domain Bacteria; phylum Pseudomonadota; class Gammaproteobacteria; order Burkholderiales; family Burkholderiaceae_C; genus Limnohabitans. The sequence continues at coordinate 2,180 of CAIMTJ010000113.1, read as the reverse complement.
GCAAAACTCACCGGTTGGGCCACTTGCAAGTGGGTAAAGCCCGGCATGATGGTGTGCACGTGCTGTTGGGCAACCTGAACGAGTGCGAACTGCAAATTCTCCAGCAGCACCACCAAGAGGTCTATCTCATCTCTGAGCCACAAACGAATATCGGTGGCGACTTGGTCGTTTCGGCTTCTGCCGGTGTGTAAGCGCTTACCAGCATCCCCAATCAACTGGGTGAGTCTGGCCTCAATATTGAGGTGTACATCTTCTAGTTCGAGTTTCCACTGAAATTGACCCGTTTCAATTTCTTGGGTGATTTGGGCCATGCCGTGCTCGATGGACTGCAAGTCCGTCGTTGACAAAATGCCTTGGGCGCACAGCATCTTGGCGTGCGCCAAGGAGCCTTGGATATCGACTCGCCAGAGTCGTTGGTCAAAAAACACACTGGCTGTGTAGCGCTGAACCAGCTCGCTCATGGGTTCACTAAAGAGCTGAGACCAAGCTTGGGACTTTTGATCGAGGGGGTTGGTAGACATAAGCCCTATTTTATTCCCCAGGTGAACGCCTTGAGGCCTGGGAGCGCATTTAATTGGCGACTTGGGGGATTGCTCAATCGGGCAGGAGTTGGCCTGGCGTCGCCCTTTGGAGCCGCTAAAACAACAAAACGCTGCATTGAAGATCTCTTTATTACAGAAAAAGTCCTAAAATGCAGTCTGTTACTGGGGTTAACCAGAACCGGTGAAATTCGGGTTTACCAGAGTTTCAACCATAAAAAAAATGACAACGGGACGAAAAAAAACATGACTTCGAATTCGATTGTGATCGTGGGCGGTGGGCATTCAGGCGCTCAATTGTGTGCCTCTTTGGCCGAATTGGGTCAAGGCTCGCGTATCCATCTGGTGTGCGAGGAGCCTGTGTTGCCCTACCAGCGCCCACCCTTGTCCAAGGCGTTTTTTAAGAAAGCCGGCGAGAGCGCCCAGTCCATCCGCGCAGCCTCGTGGTACGAGCAGCAAGGCATCCAGGTTCATTTGGGCGACCCGGTCAAAAGCGTTGATCCGGACAAGCACATCGTTCAATTGTCGTCGGGCCAGACCTTGAGCTACGCCCATCTGGTGTTGGCCACCGGCACTCGGGCTCGGCAGTTGCCCAGTTTGCCCACCAATTTGGACAATGTCCACACCTTGCGCACCGCACAAGACGCCAATCACTTGAGAGCCGCCTTGGAGTCGGTCAAGCGCGTCACCTTCATTGGTGGGGGCTTCATCGGCTTGGAGCTGGCCGCCACCTTACAGTCCTTGGGCAAACACGTCACGGTGCTCGAGTCGCAACCGCGCCTACTCTCACGGGCGGTGTCGGCAGAGCTCTCCGCGCATGTGCTGAGCACCCACCAAGCGGCGGGCTTGGATGTGCGCATGGAGTCCCAAATCAAGGGTTTTGAGTTTGAGTCTCATCGCGTGACTCGCATCGAACTGGCCAATGAGAACTTGGAAGTGGAGTGTGTGGTCTTGGGCATTGGGGCCGAACCCGAGGACGCCTTGGCGCGCCAGATCGGACTCACCTGCGAGCAAGGCATCGTGGTCGATGCGCACATGAAAACCTCGCATTCTCATATTTGGGCGGTGGGGGACTGCACTCGCTTTCCATGGACAAATGACATGACCACCTTGCGCTTGGAGTCGGTCCAAAACGCCAACGACCAAGCCCGCGTGGCCGCCCAAAGCATCATGGGCCAGATGGTGAGCTACCAACCCGTGCCTTGGTTTTGGTCTGAGCAAGGCAGCATGCGTTTACAAATGGTGGGCTTGATGCCCCAGCTGCCCCACGTCGCCCAGACTGTGCGCCGTCCCTTCACGGCGCCAGCTCAACCAGCGAGCGGCGAGAATGCCGGTTTTTCCTTGTTCCATTACCAAGGCGAGCGCTTGGTTTGCGTGGAAACGGTCAATGCCCCGATGGAGCACATGATGGCGCGCAAAATCTTGGAGCAGGGCTTGAGTCCTTCTCCCAGTGCGGTGGCCGACACCGCCACGCCGCTTAAAAATTGGCTCACCTGAGGTTTGTCAGGATAGGTCGTTGCGACAGGCGTGCTAGCATGGAGGCCTATTATTTTTGAATTTTTCATGGGCCTCATGTGAAACCTTTGAACATCATCATCGCAACCCGAGAGAGTCGCTTGGCCATGTGGCAAGCCCAACACG
>CAIMTJ010000112.1 GCA_903844385.1 uncultured Burkholderiales bacterium | reverse complement strand
GCACCAGCTCAGGCCAACGATCGCATCCATGGCCTGAAGGGTACTGAGCCATCATGGCGGTTCAATGTGAAAGTTCGATGACAAAATCAAGACCCTCACGCGCCTCCTGAAATGGAGATCTATTTGATCTTTTTTGATTTTTAAAAGCAATTGGTGAAAATTGAATGAATTTCAATGATTTTAGACGCACATGAGGTTCAGGGTGATGGGTGTTCTCAAGGTTTAGAGGGGGTGCTTGAGCCTGGTGACTGTAGATACAAGTCCAAACTGTCATCCATGTTTTGGCTGAACGCCCAGTGGGCATGGGGGAAGTGACCAAACCGAATCGAGAGTTGGGAGCGCGCTGTCTGCGCGCTTTGGCCATGGCTGGCAAGATAGAGCGCCACCACCAAGCCGGTACGGTCTGCGCCGTCGCTGCAATGCACCAGCAGTGGTTTGGGGGCTTGTTCAATCCAATCCAAAATGCGTCTGGCTTGCTCTGGGGGCACTGGTGTTCCCGCAGACAAGGTGATGTCTTGGTGTTCAACGCCATTTTGCAAGGCCACAGCGAGCTCGTCTTGGTACCACTTTTCAGCGGGGTTGGGGCCGCGCAAGTTGAGCACGCTCTTCAAGTGGTCCTCTCGGATGTGTGCTTGAAGGCTCAGGGCTTCAAGTTGACCTGAGCGGTAGAGTTCTGCTTCCACAACGGGGTGGTAGTTGCCACTCCAATGCAGCCAACAGTACCATGACACCAGCGCCAAAAAGGGCAGCACCACGAGGAGCACTGGCAACAAGGCCAGCCGCAACAAGGTTCGAGTGAGCTGAGACATCATGGCTGGAATCTAAGGGTAAAGTTGGGTTGGCCTGAGCGGATCCATATTTCCAAGTTTTAAAATCAAAACTCATCAAACTCGGGGCTTAAAGTTTACGGGTCTTTTCAGGTGTTGGGGCTCTTTAGTGGTAATCACCATGGGGCCCGTCAGTCCGGGCATTTAAAATGCACTTGACGGTCATGATCCTCATTTGAAGGGGATGGAGCCGTCCTCATTTCAACTCCCGATCTTAAAGGCTCAGCCCCAGACATGTCCACCACATCCTTCAAAGTCGATGGTCAAAGCGTCAAAATTGATGGCGACCCCCAAATGCCTTTGCTTTACGCCTTGCGCGATGAGCTCGGTCTGAACAATCCCAAGTTCGGCTGCGGTTTGGCCCAATGCGGTGCTTGCACGGTGCATGTCAATGGCGTGGCCACCCGCTCCTGTGTTTTGCCCGTCTCCGCCATTGCCAATCAATCCATCACCACTTTGAAGGGCTTGGGCACGCCTGAGCACCCGCACCCTTTGCAAGCGGCCTTTGTGGAGGAGCAAGTCACCCAATGCGGTTACTGCGTGAACGGCTGGCTCATGACAGCGGCCGCCCTTTTGAAGAGTAATCCCCGTGCCACTGAGGCCCAAATCAAAGACGGACTCAAGGACTTGAAGTGCCGCTGTGGCTCACACCTGGCCATTTTGCGTGCCGTCAAGAGAGCACAAACTGCCCTGTTGGCCAAAGGAGCATTGGCATGAAAAAAACACCTTTGAACAACACTGCAGACGTGTTCAATCCCGCCGCCTCGGGCAGCACTTCCCCCTTCACAGCCAACAGTGCTTTATCCAGGCGCCAGTGGATGATGTCCTCCGGTGCATTGGTGGTGAGCGCCAGCGCCAGTGGTTTTTTAGGACTCACGGCCATGGGGGCCAGTGAGAGCGCCCATGCCTTGGCCAGCGACTCCAAACCCAGCATGAACCCCGATGAGCTCGACTCCTGGGTGGCCATCGCGCCCGATGGCCAAGTGACCGCCTTCTTTGGTAAAGTCGATCTCGGTCAAGGCCTGGTGGTTGCCTTGGCACAAATGGTGGCCGAGGAGTTGGACGTGGCCTATGAACGTGTGAATATCGTGCTTGGTAGTACCGACAAAACCTTGAACCAAGGGGGCGCCTCGAGTGCCCTTGGCATTCAAGCCGGCTCCAAGCCTTTGGTCCAAGCCGCAGCCGAAGCGCGTCGCTTGTTGGTCGAGATGGCGGCCTTGCAGCTGGGCACCACCACGGCGGACTTGGTAGTGAACCAAGGCGTGGTCTCGAGCTTGTCTCAACCCACGAAGAAGGTGAGCTACCAAGACCTCATTGGTGGCAAATACTTCAATTCCAAGGTGGAGTGGAATAAAAAATGGGGCAACCCCTTGGAGATCAAGGGCAAAGCCACGCTCAAAAAACCCGCCGACTACAAGATCGTTGGTCAACCCATTGCACGCACCGATTTGGCCTGGCGCATTTACGGCACGGGTGAGTTTGTGAGTGACATTCGCGTGCCTGGCGTCTTGCACGCGCGCATGGTGAGAACACCCCTGGCCGGTGCCACCATCGCCTCGGTCGATGAGTCGTCCATTCAATCGGTCCCCGGTGCCAAGGTCATTCGTCAACAAAACTTCTTGGCCGTGGTGGCCGACAAAGAGTGGGATGCGGTCAAGGCGGCAAGACTCTTGAAGGTGAAGTGGACCCCACCCCAGAGCCCCATGCCGACGAACGAAGACCATGTGTACCAGCATTTGCGCACGGCTGCTGTGGTCAAACGTGTCGAAGAGGTGAAAGAAGGCGATGTGAGTGCAGCCTTCATGGGGGCCAAGCGCATCATTGAAGCGCAGTACCACTGGCCTTTCCAGTCACACGCGAGCATGGGGCCTGCATGTGCCATTGCCGATGTCAAGCCTGAGGGCGTCACCTTGTGGACCAGCTCGCAAAAGCCTCACTACGCCCGCGACGGCGTGGCGAATTTGCTTGGCATCGATCCCAAGCTGGTCACTGGCCACTGGGTGATTGGGCCAGGATCCTACGGCAGAAATGACGCAGGGGACGCGGTGATGGATGCGGCCATGCTCTCCAAATTAACAGGTCGTGCCGTGCGTGTGCAAGGCATGCGCCACGATGCAACGCATTGGGACCCCAAGGCGCCAGCCTCGATCCACACGGCACGTGCTGCCCTTGACGAGAGCGGTGCGGTGATCGGCTACGAGTTCGTCTCCAAAGGCTTTTCTCGGGTGAGCATTGAGAGCAATGAGGCCGACCCCAATGACAGTTTGGTGGGCATGGAGATGGGACTGCCCGCGCGAAACGGGGTGGGTTTTGGTGTGCCGGGTGAAGCTTACAAATTCCCCGCCAAGTTGCAGGCCTGGGAGGTGGTGCCTGATTTGATCAAGCAGGCCTCGCCTTTGAGGACCTCGCACATGCGAGATCCGGTGGGTCTTCAAATTCAGTTTGCCTCTGAGCAATTCTTGGACGAGTTGGCGTTTGAGACCGGCGTGGACCCCATTGCTTTTAGAATGCGCTACGCCCCTTCGGCAAGAGACCAAGACCTCTTCACCCAACTCAGAGACAAATCGAACTGGCAAACCAGAAGAGCCTACGCTGGACCACAAAAGGGTCGTATTTTAAAGGGCCAAGGGGTGGCCTATGCGCACCGCGGTGGCACGATGTTGGCAGCTGTGGCGCAAATTGAAGTCGATCGCCAAACCGGCCGCATTTGGGCTCGCAAATTCACCGTGGCCCATGACTGTGGCTTGGTGGTCAACCCCAAAGGCATCAAATACACCATCGAAGGTGCTTTGGTGCAAGCGCTTTCCAGAACACTTTATGAAGAGGTGCATTTTGACGAGCACCAAGTCAAGAGTGTGGACTGGTTGACCTATCCTATTTTGACCATCCACGACACACCCGAGTCGGTGGAATTGGTGCTCATCAACCGGCCAGAGTTGCCGCCCACGGGCGCTGGGGAGGCCACCAATCGTTTGATTCCTGCCTCAGTTGCCAATGCATTTTTTGATGCCACAGGAGTGCGCATGCGCCAAGCCCCCTTGACGCCCAAGCGGGTGTTGGCGGCGTTGAAAGTGGCGCCAGTCCAGTCTGGCAAGGCCTGAAGTCGGTGATCAGCGACCTTGTCGAGTGATCTTCAACAGTGACCTTGATCAATGACCTTGATCAATGACCTTGATCAAGGGACTGTGACAAGATCGAGGTGCTCACCAGCTGGGCTTGTTCATGCTGCTCAGCATGCGAGGTCAGCCCTTGCGTGTCTGGCCCTGCAGAGTGTCCATCCAAAGAGCCCTCTTGCGTATGGATTTTGGGTTTGGGTTGACGCTTGACAGACTTGGCCACGAGCTCGATATAAAACGAGGCGTGAGAGGCCGCCACCAGCTCATTGATGCGCGCGTTGATCTCTTTGGGGTGAACCATTTGAGCGTCGCTCTCTTCGTGGCCGAGGCGAGCGTCAAAATCCCAAAAATCAAAGCCCGCGGGCAGTGCTTTTTTGGACTCGCGTCGCATATACTTTTTGATGTCGTGTTTGATGCTCTCCAAAAGTCGCTCGGGGTGTTTGCCCTCGACTTGGAGTTGGTAAGTTTTCTTCATCCCTTATATTAACCGCATAATGAACACTTGATGTTTGTTTTTACTCAAAATTGCCCATGAATTCAAAACCCACTTTGATGTTGTTGCCCGGTTTGATGTGCAACGATGCGGTCTGGACGCCCCTGCTTCCTGCTTTGGAGACCGTGTGCGATTGCCGCATCGTTGACCATGGCTTGGCCAATGACTTTGGCGCCATGGCGCAAAACGTGTTGGATCACGCACCCGAACATTTTTTCGTCGCTGGACACTCCATGGGGGGGCGAGTGGCACTGCAGGTCTATAGCATGGCGCCTGAGCGTGTGAAAGGCATGATGTTGATGGACACGGGTCACACACCACTGCCCATGGGCCAAGCGGGCTTGGAGGAGAGAGCCAAACGCCAAGTTTTGCTGGATTTGGCGCATGACCAGGGCTTGAGAGCCATGGCCCAGGAGTGGGTCAAAGGCATGGTGGCACCCGCTCGTTTGAGTGACACCGTCTTGATCGAAGCCATTTTGGGCATGTTTGATACCAAAACGGTGACCCACTTTGACCATCAGATCCACGCCTTGCTCCATCGCCCCGATGGCACCCCGGTGCTCGAGTCCATGCGCTGTCCAGCCAGCTTGATTTGTGGTGAGCTCGATGCCTGGTCCCCAGTCTCACAGCACCAAACCATGTCAGACCTTTTGCCGCGTCATCCTCAAGTTCAAGTGATCCAAGGTGCAGGACACATGTGCACGATGGAGACCCCCGATCTTGTGGCTCAAGCCATGATGGAGTCCCTCAAAACCATGCTGAACCCTTGACTCAAGATTTGAATTGAGTGTCTGGGATGAAACTCGTCGATCCGTTTCGCACCCATGGGTCGATCATGACCTGGCCAGATAGAGTATTTTGACTATAAAGTGATCACATGATTGGCAAGAGTCGCGTGGCTCAAGTCCATGGTGCCCGTGATTTGCACCAACGTGTCACCGTTGCCAAATGCTGAGTTGGATCCATTGGCTTGTTCAAGCAAGTAAGTGTTGCCTTGCCAGTTGAACCAACCAACATTGTGTTGAGCCAATGCACCCATTGCAGTCGAGACGATAGAGGCGAGTGAATTGGCAGTGGCAGTGAGAGGCGTTGACAAGAAAGTCGTGGCATCTGCAATGGTGACGGTGTCACCATGCAAGGCGCTTGCGATGGGGGTTCCAGTTGGAGCAATGGTGCTGCTCGATGTGAATTTAGAGACCGCAGTAGCGGTGGTTTTGGTGGCTGCGCGAACTGTGATCGTGTCCGAGCCCGTACCAATTAAACCATTGCCCTGGTCTTTCACGGTGATGGTGAGGTTGTCTGAGCCTACCGTTGGGTTATTGTCGCTCAAGCTTGCCAAAGCAGTGTTGATGGCGCTCAGTGTTCCCGACAGCGTGATGGACTTGCCGGAGACAGGAACTGAACCATTGGCGCTCAAGAGGCCATTTTTGTCAGAAATCGTCACGGTGAGCAGTGTCGATGCAGTTGCCAATGGATCGGTCACCACGATGCCTTTGATGCTCGTCGAAGTGGCTGCGACGATTGTTTGAACATTGCCAGTGATGTGGGGTGGCGCTGCCACTGAGATGGACTCGCTGGCAGTTGCAGAAAGTCCAGTGTCTGGGTTTGACACACTGACAGTCAAGTTGTCTATCCCATCTCTGGTATTGGTATCGGTTAAAGTTCCCAAAGCCGTGTTCAACACTATTAAAGTTAT
>CAIMTJ010000111.1 GCA_903844385.1 uncultured Burkholderiales bacterium | reverse complement strand
GCCAGGCATGTCGCGTCCAACGCGCTGGATGGGAATACCCAGGGACTTGAAGTAATCGATACCACCCGATATTTCGCCCAAACTTCCCACTTGCCAGGTGAGTTGATTGACCGTCACGTCATCGGGGAGGTTTTCACCGCGGGCATTGACCACCTTGCGGTCACCAAAGACAAAGGAGTGATGGTCGGTGCCGTGGCGTGTGAAGTACAAATGGGTATCACCGACTTTTTTGAGCTCTGCCCCATTGGGTAAATGAGCGGCCAAATCCAAGGGGTCCGACAGCCGAAAACCCAAAAGATCACAGTAAAAAGCCAATGTGGCTTGGGTGTCGTCAACATTGAGGCCAAAGTGGCCCAAACGCCTCACTTTAAAAGGCTGTTGAAACCAGATTCCGCCGACATCGTAGCGTTGATTTTGGGGTGTTTGCATGTGTTTTGAGAGGGTAAATCAAGGTCAATGGGGTTGGCCCATCCGGGTGGCAGGGATGGACTCACATGGGGTCAGTCAACCCAAGCCGAGCTCACAAGAGCTTGAGATCAATGAAGACAGTTTACCCATTCTATGGCGTTCATGGGGTAAACCCATGAGTGCAAACCCTTTTGCTCTGGACTCGACTGCTCAAGGTTCGGCCCATGGCCCCAAGGTTTTTGTTGATGGGGATTGGCGCCATCACCCCCAAGTCTGGCGACCTGTTCGCGCCGCTCAATCGGGGATCAAAGTTTGGCCAAGCGCTCCAAAGCGAGCTGCAAGGTTTCATCTTTTTTGGCAAAACAAAATCGAACAATACCGTGATCGTCCCCATGGGCGTAAAAGGCCGACAGCGGGATGGCGGCAACGCCGACTTCGGCTGTGAGCCACTCGCAAAACTTGGACTCGCTCAAGCTTTTCTCGCTCACCTTCAAGTCGTCTATTCTCACACACTGAAAATACGTACCCTCACACGGCAACAGCTTGAAGTGAGTGTTCTCAAGACCAGAGCGAAACAAGTCACGCTTGCGTTGATAAAACGCGCTCAAATGGTTGGCGTGTGATGCGTCGCTCATGTAGCGCGCCAAGCCGTGCTGAACCGGGGTGTTGACGGTGAACACATTGAATTGGTGGACTTTGCGAAATTCACTGGTGAGCGCCGGTGGGGCCAAACAATAAGCCACCTTCCAGCCGGTGACATGGTAGGTTTTACCAAAACTGGAAATGATAAAAGCTCGGTCGGCCAGTCCCTTGAAGCTCGCCACACTGTGGTGCACGTGCGGCGTGTACACCATGTGCTCATAGACCTCGTCACTGATCAAGAAAATGTTGGTCGAGGCTAGGAGCTCTTGGAGCTCCAGCAAGTCTTCTCGGCTCCATATGGTGCCGCTTGGGTTGTGCGGTGAATTGATGATCAGCGCACGGGTCTTGGGGGTGATGGCGCTGGCGATGCGCTCAAAGTTCACCTTGAAAGTCCCCGCATCGAGAGGGATTCGAACCACCACGCCGCCAGCGAGTTCAATGTTGGGGATGTAGCTGTCGTAGCAAGGCTCGAGAACCATGACTTCGTCACCCGAACGCACCACGGCCAGCACTGCATTCAAGATGGCTTGCGTTGCACCGGCTGTGACGGTGATTTCACTTGCCGCGTCGTAGTGGGCGCCGTAAAGGGCTTGGACTTTGCTTGCAATCGCATTCCTGAGCTCGAGCACACCCAACATCGAGGGGTATTGGTTCAAGCCCTCGAGCATCGCGTCGCTCACGTGCTGGACTAGCTCTGGGTCGCAGGCGAAATCAGGAAAGCCTTGTCCCAAGTTCACCGCTTGGTGCTCAGTGGCCAGTGCGGACATGACAGTAAAAATGGTGGTGCCCACTTGGGGCAGCTTGCTCTCAAGAATAGGGGTCATGTGAGTTCGATTCTCTTGGGGTTCACTTGATGGGGTTGGGCATGGTGCTCAGGTCAAGCTCGGTGACTTCCACGCTGGGTTACCCGGTCTCAACCGCCTTGAGGGCTCATTGCACAGCCACTGCCGTGCGCATAAGCTTACCGCGAAATGAAGACCTATTGAATAGGATGAAACGACTTATTTCATCTTGGTACGGGTTCAACTGAGCGGCCAGGTTCATCCCCTAGGCCAGCATACAGCACACGAAGAGCCCAATCGGGACAGTGTTCATCGCTCAAGAGTGGTGTTCAAAGCGCGGGCCTTAAGTTCCAAGCGGCGTATCCAGGGCCTTGAGGATGGTGGCTGACGTGAGTTCAGGACTCAGGAGTTGGGCAAAATCGAGAACATATTGGCGTAAATACGTCCCGCGTCGAAATGCCACACGGGCTAAGTTTTGACCAAAAAGATCCCAAGCGGGTTTGACCACCAGGTCTTTGTCTGTTTGGGCTTGAATGGCCATTTCGGCCACAATGCCCACCCCCATGCCGATGCGAACATAGGTTTTGATCACGTCCGAGTCGATGGCTTCTAGCGCAATATTGGGCGTGAGATGTTGCTTGGCAAAGGCGCTGTCGATGCGTTGTCGACCAGTGAAGGACGGATGGTAGGTGATCAAGGGGTAGGTGCTGAGTTGTTTGAGAGTGATCGGTTTTTTTTGCAGGCTCAAAGGATGGTCGGCAGGGAGCACCAATACATGTTGCCAATGGTAGCAAGGCAGGGTGACGAGCTCATCAAAGTCAGCCAACGATTCGGTGGCGATGGCAATGTCGGCCAATTCTTCCATGACCATCTTGGCCGCTTGTTGGGGCGTGCCTTGGTGAAGACTGATGTTGACCTGGGGGTAACCGGATCTCAATTGCGTGAGAACGGGGGGTAAAACGTAGCGTGCTTGGGTGTGGGTGGTGGCGATGCTCAAGGTGCCAGAATCTTGAGCGCTGTAGTCTTGACCAATCTTCTTTAAATTGTTGAGCTCAGCCAAAATCACCTCGATGCTTTTGATCACTTGGGCGCCTGGCTGGGTGATGCGATTGAGGCGTTTGCCATGTCGACCAAAGATTTCGATGCCCAGTTCCGCCTCCAATTCAAGTATGGCTTTGGAGACACCCGGTTGAGACGTGTGCAAGGCCTGAGCCGTCAGGGTCAAGTTCAGGTTGTGTTTGACCGCCTCGTGGACGAATTTGAATTGGTGCAGGTTCATAACTCAATTGTATATTGAATTGATTTAATAGATCAATTGGTTATTTCTATTGTTGCCCATCGTCGCCTTGTCAAGGGGCTGGCGCTTGGCCCCAAGCGTTTTGTGGTGAGGGTTATCGTGACTGTACATGCGGAGCAGGGTCTGGCCATAATCGCAAAACCAATCCCACCTGAATCCATGAGGACCACCCATGACCCCGTGCTTGAACACTTCCCAACCCCCAGCCTGGACTGGCCTTCACACTCGCTTCAAAACCACGGCCCTTGGCATAACTTCATGCTTTTTAGTGCTCTGGTGTGGTGCATGGCTTTTGACTCAACCGGTGTTGGCGCAATCTGCCTATCCCAGTAAAGCGGTTCGCGTGGTGGTGCCTTTTTTAGGCGGAGGCGCCTTGGATCAGCTCGCTCGACTGCTCTCAGAAAACTTGTCCGTGAGACTCAAAGTGCCATTCATCATCGATGCGCGCGCGGGCGCAGGTGGCGTGATTGGTGCCGATTATGTGGCCAAGTCCGCGCCAGACGGCTATACCTTGCTCTTTAGTGTTCAAGCGCCCATCACGGCCGCCCCCTTTTTGACCAAACAAATGCCTTATGACGCTCAAACTGCCTTGAGCCCCATCTCGATCGTGGCGATTGCGCCCAACGTCTTGATTGCGTGGCCCGGTGTGAGTTTCAGAACTGTGGCTGAGTTCTTGGCAGTCGCCAAGTCTTCTCCCAATAAGTTGAGCTTTGCTTCACAAGGGCAGGGGACCACCGGACACATCACTGGGGCGATGATTGATCAAGTCGCGGGCACGCAGTTGTTGCATGTGCCTTACAAGGGTTTTCCTCCCATGCTCACGGATGTCGAAAGCGGGCGTGTGGACATGATGTTTGCCGACACCATCAATGCCATCCCCCGAATTCGCAGCAAGGAGTTGGTGCCCATAGCGGTGGCCAGTGAAAGGCGTCTGGATGCGTTACCAGACATTGCCACATTTGCCGAGTCAGGCCTGCCCACCATCGTCTCAGGCCCCATGTTTGGGATGTATGCGCCGGGGGGAACCCCTGGCGAGCTGGTGCAAAAGCTCTCGCTTGAAATCAAAGCCGTTTTGAAGCTCTCCCCGGTACAAACCACCTTGCGAGACTTGGGGGTCGAGATCAAGGGCACAAGTCCTGAAGAAGCCCAAACGCTCTTGAAAGCCGAGGCCTTGCGCACGCGCGAAGCCGTTAAAAGTGCCGGCATTCAGCCACTTTGAATCAGGCCATGTGCTTGGCATGAACCGACGCTTGTCAACCGTTGATTTTCACAAGGAGTATTCCTATGCTGTCCTCATTACAGAATCGTTCATTCAGTCCACAGGCAAAACGTCAAAGTTTTGAAATTGAGCCCCTGGGGCCCAACATTGGTGCACAGTTGCATGGCATCGATTTCGCCAAGCCCTTGGATGAGGAGACGTTCAGCCGTCTTGAGAGCGCACTCATCACGCACAAAGTTATTTTTGCGCGGGATCAAACCCTCAACACAGCTGAGCATGTGGCGCTGGGCTATTTGTTTGGTGAGTTGGAAGTTCATCCGTTTCGCCCCCAGGGTGTTCACCCTGAAATCATGGTGCTTGACAACCACAAAGACAATCCTGTGCTGTCCACAGACGTGTGGCACAGCGACACCACGTTTCGATTTCAACCGACGAAATACTCTATTTTGAAGTGTGACATCTGCCCCCAAGTGGGGGGAGACACTTTGTGGGCGGATATGCAAGCAGCTTTTGCCGGTTTGAGTCCAGCAGTGCAAGACATGATTCGGCCACTTCGCGCGGTCCACGACTTCCTCAACTTCAGGGCGCTTTTCAAAGACACGGATGAGGATCGCGCGCGCCTGAGAGAAATGGAGATCAAGTTCCCCAATCCCTCTCATCCTGTGGTCCGAACCCATCCCGTGACTCAGGGGCAAGCCATCTACGTCAACCCACAATTTACCAAACACATTGAGGGCATGAGTGGGCCAGAGAGTGCCTCACTTTTGGCGCTCCTGTGCGAGCAAGCCCACGTGCCAGAGTACCAGTTCCGTCTGAAATGGAGTCCAGGCACGATCACCTTCTGGGACAACCAGTCCACCCAGCACTACGCTTGCAATGACTATTACCCGAACCGGCGACGCATGGAACGAGTTGCTGTGGTGGGGGATGTGCCCGTGTAATGCGGCCCCCAAGATCACAGACTTGGCTTCAGACCTGAGCGCAGGAGAGAAGTTGCTCTAGGCTCACAAACTCGAGTGCTTTGGCATGGGTGCATTCAAGCACCACCTTGGGAGCAAACCCGGCTAAAAGGGCCTCTTTGAACCGCAAAGCGCACAAACACCAACGGTCTCCCGCCTTGAGTCCCGCAAAACGGTATTCCGGACGAGGGGTTGAGAGATCGTTGCCATGCTGGAGCGAAAACGCCAGGAACTCTTGGGTGACCCGGGCGCACACCACATGGCGCCCTTGGTCTTGTTCATCGGTATTGCAGCATCCATCGCGGTAATAACCTGTCAACGGGTCATAGGAGCAGGGCACCAAAGGCTCGCCCAAGACATTCAAGGTTTGTTCACTCATGTCGGAGAGCCCTTTTTTGAACAAATTCAAGTAAACCCGACGAAGCCTCTTCAATCAAATCGAGCACTTGCTCGAATCCCTCTTCTGCACTGTAGTAAGGGTCCGCAATGACAGTGGCTGTGCTGACGCTTAAAAACTCAGCAAAACCTTTGATTTTGTGTCGAAACTGCGCTGGACAGCGTTCTTCCAAAAGTGCTCGGTTGTCCCAGTCCATGGTCAGCAACAAATCAAAATGCTCAAAATCATGGGGTGTGACGGCACGAGCTTTGAGTTGGGACAAATCATAGCCGCGCCTGAGCGCATGGGCCTGGCTGCGAAGGTCGGGAGGCGAGTTGGGGTGAAAGTTATGAGTTCCTGCAGAATCAATCTCCAATCGATCTCCCAATCGGTGTTGGAGTGCTTTTTGTCGAAAAACACCCTCAGCGGTGGGGCTGCGACAGATGTTGCCCATGCAGACAAACAAAACTTTAAAAGGCGGATGGATCATGCCCCATTTTAATTCCAATCTCGTCGCCGCGTCGGTGACCTTGCCCAATTCATCCATCAAGAGTGAGGCAGATGGTGAAATGAAACACCGTGGTGTTGAATTGGTGTAATTACTTTATTGTTCCAGTGGCATACAAGTTAGTATTGTTTATATTCATTAAACCATTCACAGAACCCAATAATGTTCCATTATTGTCAACTTGATAGCATTGCTTATTGACAGGTGGTATTGTATTAACATCACCGGGTTCAATTTGGTTTTCCGTAGTGCACAAATAAGCAGAATTAGCATCGCTGGATTGTTCTAAAGACAAATAATAAACCGAGTAATTATTGATGGACTTTTTAGTGCTATCTTTATAGCTAAAACTTGAATTAAGAAATAAAAAATCACCGATATTCAATCTATCGTTTATTGGTAAAACATTATTACTGTAAACTTTGTAGCTTCCAAAACCATTTACACCTACTTGACTGTTGAAATTCCCTTTTGTGTAGTAATACTGGGCGCTAAAAGTTCCAAGTAATGCACCGTTCATTGTCGCTGATAAAGTCACATCAATTGTATTTACTGTTTTATTTTCAAAAATTGTATCGTTACCAGGAGTAAGAGTTTGGGTTATAACATATTGATTAGGCGGCGTTGCACTATCTTGCGCTGTTAAAACGGTTTTTCTTGTTTTGCTATAAAGGTTAGCCAAAAAGTTTTGTAACGCAAATCCTCCAGTTCCACCAATGTTTATAACTTTTCCCACAGTTATAACAACATTGTTGTAATTAGTTCCCGAGACATTGACAGATGGAATTGTCAACTGAGCATTCGAACTGTTATATAAGTCTGTCGCATATATATTAGTAATTGACAACATTGCAAGTGATATGAAGCACTTTTTCATAAATAATCTCCCAAATTGGTTATTGAAAATATTTTATCAAAATTGTATATTGAAACACAGTTAAATTCAAATTCATATATTTCAATCTTAGATGTCAGGTCACCACACCAGTCTCAAATCCACATAGTAATGGCATGACTGAGAGCTTTGTGAAGACATTCAAGAGTTCAAGGATAATCCACGTGTACCCCCGGTCTTGAAACGCTCGGCGTCACGGTTGTTGCACTCAAGATGTGTTCAAATGGGCTTGCCCGCGGTCAACCTGACCGTCTGCACTCTCAACTTGTCAGATTCCACCCCAACGACATGCCCGTTAACGCGACTTTGCCAACCTCCATTGTTCTGTGCACCCTCAACGCCAAGTTCATCCATGCGTCACTTGGACTGCGTTATTTGCTCGCGAACATGGCTCGACATGGCAGTCCCGCCATTGCCAATCAAACCCAACTGATTGAATTCACGCTTTCGCTCCAAATTAGCGACATGCTCGAGCAGTTGCTCAATCAATTGGGCCCTGAGCAAGTGGGGCAACCTCAGATCATTGGTTTTGGTGTCTACATTTGGAATGTGACCCCAACCACAGAACTGGTGCGTGAGCTCAAAGCGCGTCGACCGGCTGTTCAAGTGGTGCTTGGTGGGCCGGAAGTGAGCCATGAGGCCCAATCACAGGAAATTGTCAAGCTTGCCAACTATGTCATCTCGGGTTGGGGAGATGTGAGTTTTCCGAAATTGTGTCGGGCATTGATCGAGGGGCCCAGACCTTTGCAAAAAATGATCGTGGGTGAGCAGCCGCCCTTGGATCAAATTGAGTTGCCCTATCAGCACTTCACAGACAGCGATTTGGCTCACCGCGTGCTTTATGTGGAGGCCTCTCGAGGTTGTCCCTTCAAATGCGAATTTTGTTTGAGCTCACTCGATAAAACAGCCTGGGGCTTTGATCTGGCCTTGTTTCTTCAAGAGATCAGCATCCTGTACCAACGAGGTGCACGCAATTTCAAATTTGTGGATCGCACCTTCAACCTCAAAATTGAGACCTCAGTCCAAATACTTCAGTTTTTTTTAGATCGTTTGACCGAAGGCTCAGGCGCTGAATTATTCGTCCACTTTGAAGTGATTCCCGACAATTTACCCGATCGCCTCAAGAGTTTGATCACCGAGTTTCCACCCGGGGTCTTGCAGTTTGAAGTGGGCATTCAAAGTTTCAACGCGGAAGTGCAGCAACGCATTTCTCGGCGTCAAGACAATGTTCAGACCGAGCTGAATTTGCGTTGGTTATTGAGCGCATCGCACGCGCATTTGCACACCGACTTGATTTTTGGCCTGCCTGGTGAAACCATGGAAAGCTTTGCACAGGGCTTTGATCGACTGTTATCCATCGGCCCTCAAGAAATTCAGTTGGGAATATTAAAGCGTTTGCGAGGAACGCCCATTGCGCGCCATACCCTCACGCATGCCATGGTCTATGACCCGAATCCTCCCTATGCCATCCAACAAACCCAAGATATCGATGCCCGCAGCATTCAGCGCTTTACACGCATGGCCAAGTATTGGGATTTGGTGGCCAACTCGGGACGCTTTAAGAAAACAATGCCATTGATTTTGGAGACCTACTCGCCAAAGTTTTCAGCATTTTGGTCATTCATGGGTTTGTCGGATTCGATGTGGTCTGCTTTTGGAAAAACCTATGGCTTGTCACCTGAAGATTTGGCGGACGCTATTTTTGAGCACTTGACCCAGGAGCGTGGATTGCCAAGTGAGCATGTTCGAGCGTTGGTGTTGGAGGACTATGTGGCCAGTGGTTCTCGAGCGCGACCCCGATGTTTATCGCATGCAAGTCTGCGCCTAGGAAGCGGGCGTGACGGCCTGGGTGCTAAAGAGGTGTTCAAAGCGAAACGACGGTCTTTGCGAGAGCGTCAAGATCGGCATGGCGATACCCCAACAAAGCGTTGACGAGAGTCCTTGAGGTCTGAGCACTGGCTTGGGTTGAGTTTGGCCAGGGATGCCATTGACAAGGCTTGACACTTCGGGGTGACCTCGATGCTTTGGATGCTTTGATGCTTTGATGGGTTGGAGTGCGCATGCATTGCAATCGAAACGATGGTTCATCAAGCCTCTGCTATAATTGAGAGATGCAACATCTTCGAGTCTTCAGCCTGGCCAAACTGGCAATGCCCTGGGTGTTGTTCTTCGCCTTTGTGTTGCCCAGTGCTG
The DNA here is from genome assembly GCA_903844385.1 of uncultured Burkholderiales bacterium. Lineage (GTDB taxonomy): Bacteria > Pseudomonadota > Gammaproteobacteria > Burkholderiales > Burkholderiaceae_C > Limnohabitans. The sequence goes on along the minus strand of CAIMTJ010000111.1, from coordinate 29,829 downwards.
CTACGCTCTGGGGCTCGAGCCCAAGCCACTTGTTGACCCTCGAGGTGTGTACGGCCCAAGGCGTTCAGCTCGTTCATGTTGACCCAGAGTCTGGCAAGGTGCCTCACCCTGCTCAGGTTGTTGACCATTGTCCCTTGTGCCAACTCCCAGTGGCATTGTCCTTTGATCCTCACCCCGAGGTTGTACTGGGGCTCAATGCGTCATCAGTGCGCTTACTCTTGGGTCAATCCCAGCGCATCAGCACCCGCGTTGCTTGGTCATCTCAGTCTTCAAGGGCTCCTCCAGCCGACATCTGAATTTCGTCGCTGTCGATGCAACGCACTCGACGTCGTCCTCCATTGCGCGCATTGCCAATGGAAAAATTTTGATGTTTGAACTTGGTTCATCTACCAAGTTCTCGGAGTTATTATGAAAAAGTTCACCTTCAATGGGCTGATTTTGGCCGCCTTGTCCATTGGCGTTTGCGGCTCTCTGCACTCACAAGCGCAGGAGGCTTACGATGCGACCGCGCCAACGCAACTCGCCCCCATCACCATCTCGGCCAGTCGCAATGCGAGCCGTCTTGCCGATATGCCAGTTCACACGACGATCATCAACCTTGAAGATTTAGAGAAGTCACCGTTTCAGTCCTTGGACGAGTTGCTCAAGACCATCCCAGGCTTTAATTTCTCGGGGGCCCCCTCCTATTTGAGTGATCCCACGGGCACCCAAACCAAGGTGCGAGGCCTGGGCAATGCCAAAGTTTTGGTGCTGGTCGATGGTGTTCCCATGGTCGACCCGTTTTACCTGACCACCCAATGGTTCAGGGTCCCCTTGTCCACGATCGAAAGGGTCGAAATCGTTCGAGGAGGATCATCAAGTCTTTGGGGCAGCATGGCCGTGGGGGGCGTGATCAATGTCATCACCAAAACCCCCCATGAGAACTCGGGTCAATTCGCTTTGAGCTACGGATCGTTCAACACCTCCAATTTGTCCTTGACTCAAAATGTCGTGGTCTCTGATGCACTGAGATTGGCGCTTGAAGCCCATCAGTTTCAAACGCACGGCTACCCAGTCACACCGCCTCAGTACCTAGATCTGTATCCCGGCAAAGCAGCGCCGAGCGATAGCACCACCAGCTATCAACTGTCGGCCTATTTCAGCCCTTCATCCGATGTGAAAGGATTTTTCAAACTCAATGACTTCACTCAAAACCAAGATTTGTATGGCGTTTATGGCCAAAACCTGCAAAAGGCGCCCAATCTGAGTGGGGGTCTCACCCTTGATCTGGCCAGTGGGGGCAGTTTGGACAGCACCATCTGGGCTCAGCGCGTGATGTTCAACAAGACCAATGGGTCGAGCTGCTATTTGGTGAGTGCCACATCGTGCTTGAATGGCGGGTCGTCGACGCTACCCTCTTTGTCCCAAAGAGGCTCTCCCGTCGTGAATTATTTCACTCAATATGGTCGGCAGTCTTATCAAGAAAAAGGCGCCTCCACGGTCTACTCCAAGACCCTCAATGCCACGCTGCGTGATGTTCAATTCGGTGCCGATCTTCGGCAACTGGCCGTTCAAGATACCGAGCAGTACGATGGTGCGCCGACGAGCGCATTTCCTCAGAATGTGACCGGCACAGCTTATGGTCAGGGCACACAAACATTTACGGGCGCCTTTGTTCAAACGAAATGGCAGCCAGCCGACTCTTTGCTGTTGACCATGAGTGCGCGTTTGGACAATTGGACCAACACCCTGCGCAGCTTCAGCCTCACCACGCCAGCCCATGGTGTTTCACCCGGGAGTGGCCCCTATGGCGACAACTCTAAAACGCAGTTCAACCCTGCCGTGGGTGTTCATTACGATGTTTCAAACGCCGTGGCGTTGAGATCCTCGCTCTACAAGGCCTTCAGAGCCCCAGGACTGAACAATCAAACCCGCAGTTATGGCAGCACCATTGCCAACCCCAATTTGATGCCAGAAACACTCACGGGGTGGGAGATGGGGGTGGACATCAAATCGCCCAGCAGTGACTTCAGTGCCACCTATTTTTTGAATCACATCAACAACATGATCGCCACGTCCACCTACACAACGGCGAACATCTTGCCGCAACCGGTCGTCAATTTGTGCAGCACAGCACCCTTGGGGGGCACGCCAAATTTGACCAACTGTGGGGCCTCGGTGAGTTTTTACTCGAACGATCAAAATGGTCAATCGCAAGGTGTGGAATTGAGCGAGAAGTGGAAAGCCCGCGCTGATCTCACCGTGGATGCCATTTATGCCTACACGAACACGCATCTCACCGCCACTTGGAATGGTGTCACGACGCCAACTCAGACACAACTCGCTGGCATCCCACAACAGACTGCCTCACTGGCGGGCACTTGGTATCCTGATCGCCGTGTTCGGATCTATGGTCAAGTGAGCTACATCGGAGCACTTTCCTTTTATCAAAGCAGCACCCTCAACGCGGTTCAAGGCGCCAATGTGGTTTACAACGCGAGCTTGAGCTTCAAGGTCGACGCGGCGACGGATGTTTTTGCCAATGCGGTCAATCTGTTCAATCGTCAATACCAAGACGGCACTTACACCATCACAAGCCCACAATCGCAGACGCTCTCGCCACCGAGGACCATCAGTCTTGGTTTGAAGCATCTTTTTTAAATCAACTCTGGGGCCGTGGAGGCCTCAGTTTTGGCGGTGTGGGTCAATGTTCGGCGATGAAATACAAAAGGTGACAGGATGAATTTATTGAATTTTTTGAAGGGCCTTCTTTGTCTGGCCATGTCATGCTGTGCATCATTGGGTGCGCAGGAGTTGACGTCTCACCACCTCCCCACCGTGGCTGCAACGCTGGCTTGTCATTCGAAAGAATTGGCTTGCGCCAATGCGGCATCACCCGCATGGCTCGCAGACGGGACCTTGGCTGTGGTTTGGACCGCTGGAGGGGCCGTCTCCGTGGCCAAGTCCCGTGATGGGGGGCGCTCCTTTGGCCCGAGAGTTGAAATTGCCGAGCACCAGAAAAATCTTGACACGGGTGCCGATGCCCGAGCTCAAATCATTGCCCATGACGATGGCCATGTCCTGGTGGTTTATGGGTATTTCAAGGACACCCAATGGAATGCCAAGGTGAATTTTTCCTTGTCCACTGATTTTGCTGAGCATTTCACCTTGCCCAAGGCCATCTCAAAGAGTGGTGACAGTGAGCGTTTCCCGGTGCTGGGCCTTCAAAAACAAGGTGTGGTCTCGATGGCTTGGGTTGATAAACGCGTGGTTGCACAAAAGAACAAATCGGGCAAAGTGGCTCTGGGTGGTTCTATCGCCTATACGCAAACCAGCGATTGGGGTCAAACCTTTAAAAAGGAAATCATCATCAACCCCGAGAGTTGTGAGTGTTGCCGCATCGGGCTGGCCATCGACTCCAATGATCGAGCCGTCCTGGCTTACCGGGCTCTTTTTGCCGGTGGCGTGAGAGACCACGCCATCCAATCGGTGAGTGATCAATACCTTCCAAGTGCGCTCCAGCGGGTCTCGATCGACCACTGGCAAACCGATGTTTGTCCTCATCAAGGGCCATCGGTGTCGGTGTCTGAAACAGGTGCGATGCATGTGACTTGGTTCACCCAAGGATCCATTCGATCGGGTCTTTATTATGCTCACGCCTTGCCGGGGGCCCAAGTTTTCTCTGAGCCCATGCCAATCGGCAACCCGGCCTTGAACCCCAGTCGCGCCTTTGTGCTCTCAAGCGGCAGCTCGGTGTGGTTGGTGTGGAAGCAGTTTGATGGTGAAACATCAAGCCTGCATTCCATGCTCTCCACCGATCAAGGCTTGACGTGGTCGCCCGCTCAAGAGTTGATGACCACCCGGGGCTACTCTGATCACCCTTTGCTGCTCAAGGATGGCCATCGGGTTTATGTCTCTTGGCTCACTCGACTCAATGGTTATCAACTGATGCGTCTGGACCCCTGAGCCTATAGACCCAATGAGAGGACTCTTCTAGGAGGACTCAGGGTTTTGCCATAGGGTTGATGCACTCACCTTTGCCTTGCTTTTTAAAGCAAGAACAAGTCACCACGTAGGACTTCATGGTGCCTTTGACAATGCCGGGAAAGCTGGCAAACCGAGAGTTTCCAGGAGCGACAAAGAGCTTGGGGGTGAAGCCTCTGGACATGTGTTTGCCATCATGGAGTTCAACCTGAGCTCCTGAGCAGGCAATTGGGCCTTTGAGGTCATTGTGAACTTCAAAGATCAGCGTCTTGTCGTCTTCTTTGGCCCAGCCGGCATTTTCTTGGACTTTTTTTAATTCTTCCACCGACAGTGGCAACTCTTCATTGTCACTTTTGGGGGTGAACGGGTTCCAGGCCTGCGCAGCAAGGCTCACTGCCGCCAAGAGCATGAAAACAAGTAATCTGCGCTCGAGTGTGACCGACAGTGTCATTGGCGTCTTGGTTGTCGATCCATTAATCTTTTGGGCTCAAGGCCAGTTGGGCCAAAAAATCAATGACTTGGGGCATCTCTCCAACGGAGGGCAACACGTCGACTCGCACGCTCGGGTGCAGCGCTTTGACTTCACCGACCAAGACGGGCAAATCTTGTCTGGCATGTTTGCCCACCCCCAAAAATAGCGGAAAAATTCTCACCTCGGTGGCACCGCGCTGGACCAAGTCTTGAAGGCAGGCCTTCAAATCGGGTTCATTGAGCTCGAGGTAAGCCAGACCCACCAACTCATGGGGGTCGAGCTCTTGAATCCGCTTGGCAATGGACTCGATGGGGACTCGCCACAAGGGGTCACGCGAGCCATGGGCGAAGAGGATGGTGGATTTCAAGGCAGCTCAGTTCAATCATAGACAGCACAACAGGGTGACGAGTCGGGTGGGGTGGGGTGGTGGTCTTCCAATGGCCCATCCTGACCCGCTCCAAAGCCCGCCTCTTGGACACCCATTTTAACGGCTCATTTGAAAGAGGTCGGGTAAAAAGGTGACCAAGATCGGGGCGCAAGACAAGATGAGTGAGCCCAAGAAAAACGCAAGCGCTGGCGTGAGCACAGATTGCACCACCTCATGGATGGGTTTTTGAAAAACCGCAGAGGCAAAATAGATATTCATGCCGGCTGGGGGACACAAAAAACCAATCTCTAAATTGGCCAAAAAGATGATCCCAAAATGCATCGGATCGACACCATAGCTCATGGCAAGCGGCAGCAACAAGGGCACGAGCACAATGAGGGCGGCATAAATCTCCATCAATGCCCCGCAGATGAGCAAAAACACATTCAACCCGAGCAAGAACCAATACTTGTTGTGCGTGATGCTTTGAAACTGCTCGATGGCTTGGTCTGGAATACCTTGATCGATCAAGTAATTGGTCAGACCCAGGGCCAAACCCATGATGAGCATCACACCACCGATGAGTTGAGCCGTTTGGGTCAGGCATGCCCAGAATGCTTTGGCGTCGATATCTTTTTTAAAGACGACTTGCACAAGGGCCGCATACAGTGCGGTGATCGCCGCACTCTCGGTGGGTGTGGTGAGACCACTCACCAAACTCCCAATGGCCACCACGGGCGCGAACAATTCCCATCTCGCATCCCACGCCGATTGCATCACCAGCGCGACTCTGGACGGTGGTGCCGCTGCTGGGTCTTGCGCTGTGCTTGTCGGGTCTGCGGGGTTGGAGCGATCCCGCTGGCCTCGATTGAGCACCAAGCCCAAAACCACCAAGCAAGTGACCATCACGATGGCGGGCACGATGCCCGCCACAAACATGGTGTTGATCGGGATCTTGGCGATGATGGCGTACATGATGAGGGGAACAGCTGGCGCCAACAGCACACCCAGTGCACTGGCACTTGTGATCAAGCCCATGCTTTGACGCTCGGGATAATGGGCCTGGGTCAAGAGCGGCATGAGCAGCCCCCCCAAGGCCAAAATCGTGACGCCCGATCCGCCTGTGAGGGCCGTGAAACAACTGCAAAGCACCGCCACAGCAATCATGGTGCCGATTTGTCCGGCACCAAAAATGCTGATGAAAAGACGGCTCAGTCGCTGCGATGATTGGCCACTGGCCAAGAGCAGTCCGGCGAGGGTGAAGAGCGGCAAGGCCGGCAATGAGGGATTGATGGTGATTTGGTAGTGCGACAAGGCCAACGATGCCAAGGGCAGACCTTCACCGGCAAAAAGCACCCAAGCCAGGCCCGCCATCACGGCAAATATCGGCGCATCCAAGGCCAGCATGGTGATGAGTGCGGCATAGACCAAGACCTTGGGGGCATCTTCGACGAGGCCCATTTGAGCGATGGTGTAACCCAGAGCACACATGGCCAACGCCCCCGCGTGGGCCAAGACTGAAGCGCCCAGACCCCTCAAACCCATGAGACCCGTGAGACCCGTGAGACCCGGGAGACCCGGCAGGGCGTCGCCACCCCAAGCCATGACTGCGCGAGCACCCAAACGCATGCCAATGAGTGCGAAGCCCAAGGGCAACAATCCCTGGGCATAGGCCAAGGGCATTCCATAGGACAAGGTGTGGTTTGAGTTCCATTCGGAGACAGCGAGCTCCAAGCCCGCAAAGCTCAGTCCTCCGCACATCACGGCACTCAAGACCAAGCCAGCCGTCTGTGTGTAAAGGCTCGCCCGGGGGTGATTGAAATAACGCCCGACATTGCCCAACCGAGCAAGTCCGGCATGACGCTCTGCCGCCAGTGCACCAAGCATGGACATCCCCAGTCCCAGGTGTTGCACCAAAGAGGCCGCGTTGTCAATGCCGCGCGCTTGCCAAGGCCGCAGCAGCATCTCCAGCACAGGAATGAGCATCATGCATAGCAAAGCGCCGCCGGCCAATGCATTGTCCAGTGAGCGGTTTGTGGAGTTGGGCATCATGAGGCTCGCCCAAGCATAGGCCTTTGAACACCCGGCCTCAAGCGGCGGCCATGCAGGCAGGGAGCAAGCAGCAGGCTCATTTGGCGTGCTGGGCCCGGTAGGCCTTCAGGTGAGCAAACACCTCGTCAAAGGTGTCGGCTGGCACCAAGGTTCCGCGGATTTTGGGGTACAACTTGTCGGCCAAATCACTCCATTCTTTGAGCTGTTCGGCATTGGGTTTGTTCACATGCAAACCTCTTTTTTGCATGGCTTGCACGGCCTCATCGACTTCTTTGCGCGCTTGTACGCGGATGTTGGCGCCTGCCGTGTCACAAGCCGCTCGCATCTGCGCTTGCAAGGATGGGCTCATCTCGTCCCAGCTTTTTTTGGTGATCACGATCGCGCCCACGATGGGTGCCCAGTTGATCTCCAGCATGTTGTTGGCGGTGGTGTAGATTTGAGTCGCGAGCGCAAAGTAGGGGGTGGACGGCACGACATTGATCATGCCGGTTTGGATGGAGGGCAAGATGTCGGTGGGCTCTAAGGGAACCGGGGTGTAGCCCAGAGATTTCATCAGCTCTTGTTGGGCGTTTTCACCGCCCCAGGCAAAGAACTTCATTTTCTTGTAATCATCGGGTCTGAAGGCGGCGTCTTTTGAGAAAAATCGCACCCAACCCGCGTCACCCCAGGCCAACACCACAAAGCCTTTGTCCAAAAAGCGCTTCTCCATGCCGGCGCGCATTTGCTCGCGCACATAGTCCAACTCCTCCCAGTTCTTAAAGAGGAGTGGCATGGCTTGGAGGGCCGAGATGGAGGGCTCAATCTCACTGAGTCCGACCACCGAGAGCAATGCGCCTTGGAGCTGTCCAATGCGCAGTCTCCTCACCATTTCCGCCTCACCCCCTTGCGAGCCGTCTGGATAGATCACCAGCTTGGCGTTAGCGTCTTGACCTTTTTTCCAGACCTCACCAATGTCTTGAATTTGACGATGGTAAAGGGAGTTTTTGGGCACCAAGCTGCCAATTTTGAGCTGTGCCAAAGCTGCCAGAGCGCTTGGGGCGTGCAAGCCCGACAACACGACAAGCGCGAGCGTGCACCGCCAAAATCGGGTGTTCAATGGAGAAGGCGCATTGATCAAGTTCTTCAAAAGTAATCCTCAAGGTGTTCAAGAAGCCAACGCGCACGTGTTCGCATCACTTGGGTGGCGACATCGTTTTTGTGGGGGGTGCATGCCAGTGCCTCTTTGAGTAAGCTCTCAAAGAGTTCGGGCTTGGACATGGCCAAGGCGTAATTTTCAGCTTTGGAGACCAAGGCGGCGGGATCATTGCGCTGGCTGATCTCGAGCGCCAAATCAAAATAGTCCAGGGCCTTTTTTTTGTTGCCCCCGGCTTTGGCCATTTCCAAGGTGCCCATGAGCGAGGCCAATGCCCCATCACCGTACTGGGGTTGGGCTGCATAGGCCAGGGACGCCAAGGCGATGACTTGGGGTAAATCAGCAACGACCTCGGGTGAGTCTTTGGACAGTGAGATCTCTCCCGCCCAAGACGCTGCGCTCCAGTAAGCCAAGCCGGTGAGCTCGGGTTTGAGCGTGAGATGTGGCTGGTGGTTGAGCGCTGGTGTGGGTGGAGCACTCCCAGCTGCAAGCGCAGCGATGAGACCGGGTTGCTGCAACTCCAAGGCTTTGAGGCCGTGAGACTTGGCACGGGCGTAGAGCAAGGCTGCGCGTTTTCTCAGCGCATAGGCTTGTTTGGCGTTTTGTGACTCGATTTGGTCGGCCGGTGTCGAGACAAAGGCATAGGCATATTGCGTGAGGGTGGAAGTGGTGGACAAGGCCAGTGGCAGATGAGCGGGTGCTGCACTCAACATGGATTCGCTGAGTTTGATGTAAAAAGCGCTGGCATGCTGCGCAATTTCCAAGTCGTCCTCGCTGGCACCACCTTGTAGAGCAATGGCGTTGCCAGCCGTTTGCAGCAACTGCTGTTCAACAGATGCGCAAGAGGCCAGTAGACTGCAGCCCCAAGCGATCAGTGCGTGAGAGACGAGACGTTTGTGCATGAAGGTTTGTCAAGTCCAGTCACTGCAGGCATGACGCCTCAGATGAAAAAAGTTGGAGACAAAGTGTGAAAGGAATTTGACAAGTATATGAAAACTCACATGTCATTTGTGTGACATACCCCTTGATGCCCGAGGACATTGGAGAGGGCCTCGCTGGTGCACCCAGGGTTCATTGCTTGAGCACGAGCCAACCAAAGGCAGTGAGCGAGATGACAGAATAAATGAGGCCCGGGGCCGCCGCGGCCAACCACGGTACCCACTGATTCAAGTTGCCAATGTAGCCAAAAACGTTGTTCATGAGGAAAAAACTGATTCCAATCATGACCCCTGCAAACACCATGGTGGCGATGTTGCCACTTCGGAAATGCAAATAGCCAAAGGGCAGCGCGAGCATCACCATCACCAAGCAGCTGATGGGGTAGAAGACTTTTTTCCAGAACTCGATCTCGTAGCGTTGGGCAGTTTGAGCATTCGATTGCAGGTGCTGGATGTATTGAAACAGGTCAATGGTGCTCATGCGCTCTGGCTTCAAGAGTGCGACCGCCACCATCTCGGGCTTGATGGTCGTGGGCCACAAGAGGGTATCGAGTTGCCGGCGTTTGACCACTTTGATGTTCAAGTCCGGGCTCAAGCTTTGGGTGTCGTGTTGGCCATCGAATTCGTCGCGTTGAACGTCGTGCATCAGCCAAGAGTCTTGCTCAGGGACGAATTCACCAAGGTGAGCTTGCGTGAGAGACAACAATTGGCCTTGGGTGCTGAATTCATACACCCGGATCTCTTTCAAGTTGCCCTCCGGGGTGATGGATCCGACATTGACCGCTTGGCGGGTGAGGGTTTGTTTCTCATTCAACCATGCACCTGTTTGACCCACAGTGATTTGACCCAAGTATTTCGAGCGCAGCAGCTGAGCTTGTCTGTCACAAAAGGGTGAGACGTAGTCACCCACGACAAAGGTGAGGACAACAAAAACCAGCCCCAAACCCGAGAGCACTCGCAAGGCCTTGACTGGCCCCAGACCCGATGTGCGCAAGATGGTGAACTCCGAGCTTTGCGCTAAACGTGCCATCACAAAGATGGTGCCAATGAGCACCGCGATGGGCATGAGCTCGTAGATGTGACTGGGCACAATCAACGTGACATAGGAGAAGGCTTGGGGTAGCAGGTAAATTTTATCCAAATCGAGTTTGCCCGCCGGGTTCAACCCCACCCCTTTGCCCACCCATTGGAGTTCATCGATCAGATCAAAGAAGAAAAAAAGCCCCAAAAAGCCCACAATCACAAAGCTCACTGCGTTCACAATCTCTTTGTAGATGAGTCGTTGTATGGTTTTCATGGGACGATTTTTTTGGTTTGAAACGCCCAACGCGAGACTTTGGCCACTGAGCCAAAGAGACTGGCTGAGTTCAATTCTGTACCCAATCCCTTGTTGCGGGCCCACAATATCAACACACACACCAGGGTCACACTCAAATGCACGCTCAGCATCAAGGGGCCAAAGGCCATTTTTCCTTGCTCAATCCAGTTTTGTCCCAGGTTGACCATGTTTTCATAAGTGATGAAGATAAAGAGTGCGAACAACGCTTGTCGCCCACGCGCATTGCGTGAGTTGACTTGGGCCAAGGTGAGGCTGATGAGCACGAGGTTGAACGCGGCCAAGCCCACACCGAGACGCCAACTCAACTCTCCGAGGTGATTCAAGCTCGGCTCTTTGATCAAGTCCCAAGTGGAGGTGGTGCGGGCAATCGGGGGATTTTTGGCGAACGCGTCGTGATCGATGCGGGTGGCGTATTCGGTGAATTCACTGAGTTTGAGGCTGTGGTCGGTGTTGGAGATTTCCAATTGTTGCCCATTGCTCAGCATCAAAAACCGCACCTGGTTTTGCTGCTCAATGTGGCCGCTGCGCGCCGTGGTGATGGTTTGTCGATCGCGCTCATTGCTCACGATGAAGACATTTTTCCCCTCTTTGTCACTGGCGAGATTTTTTTCAATGAAAAACACACGCTGACCGTTGGAAGATTCCTGGAATTGGCCGGGTGCCACACGCTCCAAGTCTCCCCTTTTTTCAAAACGGTCTTTCAAGTCCTGGCTTTGTTCATAGGACCATGGCCACACCCAGATGGCCAAGACGAAGATTAAAAGTAAAATGGGCCAAGCAAACGAAAAAAGAGGACGCCAAAAATCAAGCAACTTGGCGCCACCAGACAGCCAAATCACCATTTCGCTGTCGCGGTGCACGCGAGATAGGGTGGAGACCGTGGCAATGAACAAGCTCATGGTGAGAATGGTCTGCAAATGCCCCAACATCGTGTAGCCCAGCACCAAACTCACCTCGGAGGGGTTAACATAGCCTCTGGAGGCCTGACCCAAGGTGCGAATGAGCATCATGGTGAGCACGATGGTGATCAACACCACCACGGTGGCACCAAAACTCTTGGTGAGCTCTTGACGGATTGAAGATTGAAACAACATGGCCTGATTCTAGAAGACCTTAAACATGAACTTTGAACTGAAACAACTATCCTTGACTTCTTTGCATCAGCAAAAAACCGAAATTTTGCTGATCTTGATCGATGACGACCATTTGGCGTCGTCCCACGAGCCCCAAAGTGCGATCGAGCAAGCCGTCTCTCATGCGCTTCAAAAAGCCCATCTGGAGGCCAAGGCGGGTAAAACCTTGACTTTATGGAACGTGGCGGGTGTCAAAGCCAACCCAGTCATCTTGGCCCATTGCGGTTTGGGCACGGCCAAACAAGTGCGCCAGGCCGTGACGGCTGCGGCCAAAGAGGCCAAAAACGCCAGCCCCGAGTGTAAACACTTGTCTCTTTACTTGCCCAGTATCGCTCAAGAGCGGGTGCCATCGGCCATGCAAGCCCTCAGTGAGAGCTTGTACGTCTACACGACCACCAAGCCGTCGGCCAAATTGGCCAAATTGGCCACGGCGGTGCTCTGTGTGGAGCCGCTTTTTAAGGGATCTTTGGATCAAATCGCCTTGCAAGAGGCCTTTGACGAGGGCAAAGCTCGCGTGCAAGGGATGAATTTCACCAAGGAGTGGAGCAACCGCCCGAGCAACCATGCAACCCCGACCCATTTGGGACAGGCGGCCAAGACGCTGGCGAGCTACAAAAAAATCGACGTTCAAGTGCTCGGACCCAAAGAAGTCGCCAAACTCGGCATGGGCTCGTTCATGTCGGTGGCTCAGGGCTCGAATGAGCCGTTGCGCTTCATCGTGATGCACTACAAAGGAGCTCAGGACAAGTCGCCTCCCGTGGTGCTCATCGGCAAGGGCATTACCTTTGACACCGGCGGCATCTCCTTAAAGCCAGGCGCTGGCATGGACGAGATGAAGTTTGACATGTGTGGGGCCGCCACGGTTTTGGGTGTGTTCAAGTCCTTGGGGGAACTCTCGCCCAAGATCAACGTGATCGGTTTGATTCCCGCGTGCGAGAACATGCCCGATGGCAAATCCATCAAACCTGGCGATGTGGTCACCTCGATGAGTGGTCAAACCATTGAAATTCTGAATACCGACGCAGAAGGGCGCTTGATCTTGTGCGACGCACTGACCTATGCCCGCCGCTTCAAGCCCAGCTTGGTGCTCGACATGGCCACACTCACTGGGGCTTGTATCATTGCCTTGGGTCATTTGCGCAGTGGTCTTTTCACGCCCAACGATGAGTTGGCCCAAGCGTTGTTGGCTGCTGGCGAGAGAACGCTTGATCCTTGCTGGAGACTGCCCTTGGACGAGGAGTACGCTGAGGGCTTGAAATCGAATTTTGCCGACACCGCCAATATTGGTGACCGCAGTGCGGGCTCCATCACCGCGGCCAAGTTCTTGGAGCGTTTCACTCAGGGGCTCAATTGGGCGCATCTGGACATTGCAGGGACGGCTTGGAAGAGTTCGGGGCCGGCCAAGGGCGCCACGGCCCGGCCACTGCCGATGGTCTTGTCTTTCCTGATTGATCAGGCCAAGCAGTCCAAGCAGCCCAAGCCCGCTTTGACGGCCCCCAAAGCCACCGCCTCGCCGGGGACCCAAAAAGCGCCCCAATCCCTCAACAATAAGAAATTGGGCAAAACAACGGCCAAGCGCTAAGTCGCCTGGGCACACTCGATGACCGAGATCACCTTTCACTTCAATGCACAAGACAAGATGGAGTACGCCTGTCGCTTTTTGCGCAAGGCCTACCATTTGCAAGCGAACGTGATGGTGACCGGGACGGCTTCGAACTTGGAGAATTTGGACCTTGCGTTGTGGACTCTGAGTGCGCAAGACTTCATTCCTCATTGCATGCTCGAGTCCCCGTCCTATGTCTTGGAGCGCACGCCCATCGTCTTGGCTGACCAAGTGAGCGACTTGCATGCGCTGCCGCACCATCAGATTCTTTTGAACTTGGAGGATGTGGTGCCCGTGGGTTTTGAGAAGTTCGAGCGGGTGATTGAACTGGTGAGCCTGGAAAAAATGGACCGCGAGTTTGCACGTGCGCGCTGGAAAACCTACCAAGACCGCGGGTATGCCATCATCAAGCATGACTTGAAAGCCAAAACGGCTTCAGCTTGAACCCTTGCCCAAAAGGTCTCTCCATGATCTCTTGAGAACCCCCCACACCGATTCCTGAACAATCAAGGACCCCTTGCATGGATGATGCCTATGAACATGAGAGCCACTCGCGTGCCCCATCCACGCAATGGCAAACCCATGACTTGAAAGCCCAAGAGGATTTGTTGTCCTTGAAGGTCTTACAAGACCCAGGTTTTTTAGAGCGAGTTCCCACCCTCAGCCCCCAAAACGCGAGTAGCCCTGAGCACTCTTTTGCCATGGCGAGAGCTCATCAGGTGGATGCGGTCCATCAAGAAGCTGTGAGCGCTCAGGCTTTCCAGCCTTCAACGCTCAGCACGCCTGCCAGCGATAGCCCGCGAGCAGCCTTCATGCCGGGCGGGACCATGGACTCCAGCATACCCACGCCCAGCCAAATCCAAGACACGCACTTGAGGATGATCACCCAGGAGGTCACTCACCGTGTGATGGATCAGTTGGAGGCGATTTTGCCTGAGCTCATCGCCTCGACCTTGGAGGAGGTCTTGCGCGGGCCTGAGCAAGGGGAGCGCTCGTGAGACGCTGGCGTGGTGCGTTTGACACCCCAGGCAGGGCTTGAGAGTTTGAGGGCTTGAGGCCCTTGATGCCCTTGAGGCCTTGCGGCCTTGAGGCCTCGAGCCTACAGTCTGCATCACCGCGCCGTGATCTGCGCTTTTTATGAGCCCACTTCAAAGCACTGAACCCGAGCCTGGCCGTCTCAAGCGCTGCATTCCAATCCCCCTTGAGCGCATCCCAACGATCGCCAAGATGGTGAGCACAATCCCTGAGTGCACGAGCCCCGCACTTGACTAAAATAAACCCCGTCTCAAGCACAGGGGAGTTCCAAGACCCCATTGAGTTTTGAGGCCGTCTTGGTTTTATTCCTTTTAACATTGACCCCACCCTTCATGACCCTATCCGCACGCTTGAACGCCCGCTACGGCTCTCACGATCATCCTTTGGCGCACTTGAGTGAGACTGAGCTCAGTGACTTCCATAATCACACCTTTGACGGCTTACTTCAGCACCGCTCTGTGCGTGCGTTTGACACACGCGCCGTGCCTGAGCACACGGTGGAGATGATGGTGGCGGCGGCTCAATCGGCCTCAACCTCATCGAATTTTCAGACCTGGAGTGTGGTGAGTGTGACCGATCCTGAGCGCAAAGCGCGGTTGAATGCGGTCTCAGGCCAACAAAAACAAATTGACGCGTGCCCTCTTTTTTTGGTTTGGATCGCTGACATGGCGCGGCTCAGAATGCTGGGTGAACAACGCCAAGTCCCACATGGCAGTTTGGACTATTTGGAGGCTTTTTTAGTGGCCAACATCGATGCGTCCTTGGCTGCACAAAACGCCGCAGTCGCCGCCGAAGCGGCGGGCCTGGGAGTGGTCTACATTGGCGGGATTCGAAACTCGCCCGAGGTGGTGGCCAAGGAGCTGGGACTGCCGCCTTCGAGTTTTGCCGCATTTGGCATGTGCGTGGGCTATCCCGACCCCAAGCGCCCTGCCAGTGTCAAGCCCAGGCTCCCCATGTCCGCCGTGCTTCACCACGAACAGTACAACCCCTTGGCGTTTGACTCAGCCACTCGAGAGTACAACACCATCATGAACCGTTTTTACACCGAACAAAAGATGAACACCCCAGGCGAGTGGGATCTCCACACCTTGAGTCGCTTGTCAGGCGAGAAGGCGTTGAGGGGGCGTGAAAATCTCAAAACCCACCTCCACCATCTGGGTTTTGAGTTGAAGTGAGAAAGACTAAGCGTGAGCGTTCAAGCGGGCACTCTTTTTCAGCAGGCGGGCCATCTTGGTTTATATTGGAGGCTCCTTTGCCCCAGAAGCGAGCGAGAGGTCCTCGCCATCCCTGTGGGTTGAGTATCCTGTTCAGTTGATCCTTTCAGACTTTGGAGTTTTTTTATGACGACACCTTTTGGCACCGGTTTGTTCACCCCCCGCCCAGTGCGCTCCAAGCTGGCCTTGGCCTCTTTGACCTGGTTGGCTTTGTCAGTGGGTGCTGGTTTTGGCGTCTGCGCGCAAGGGCAAGAGGTGGTCAAGATTGGCCATGTGGGACCCTTGAGTGGGCCCATTGCGCATTTGGGCAAGGACAATGAAAACGGGGCGCGCTTGGCTGTTGAAGAACTCAACGCCAAGGGGGTGGTCATTGGTGGCAAGAAGGTGAAGCTTGAACTCTTGAGTGAGGACGATGCCTCTGAGCCCAAACAAGCCACCGCGGTGGCGCAAAAGCTGATGGACGCCCATGTCAAAGGGGTGATTGGCCATTTGAACTCCGGCACCACCATACCAGCTTCTAAAATTTACAACGACGAGGGGGTGCCGCAAATATCGCCTTCCGCCACCAACCCCAAGTACACCCGTCAAGGTTTCAACACAGCGTTTCGAATGGTGGCCGATGATGTTCAACTGGGGGGCGTGCTGGGGCAATACGCGGTGAAACAACTCAAGGGCCGTGTGATTGCAGTCATTGATGACCGCACGGCCTATGGCCAAGGGGTGGCCGATGAGTTCGCCAAAGCCGTGGTCGCGGCTGGTGGGACGGTGGTGGCGCGAGAGTTCACCACCGACAAGTCCACCGATTTCAGTCCCATCTTGACCAGTATCAAAGCCAAAAAGCCCGACATTGTCTTCTTTGGGGGGATGGATGCGGTGGGTGGGCCCATGCTCAAACAAATGAAATCATTGGGCCTGAGTTCCAAGTTCATGGGCGGAGACGGTATCTGCACGAGCGAGTTGTCCAAACTCTCTGGTGAAGCCATGCTCGATGGTCAGGTCGTCTGTGCTGAGGCCGGTGGTGTGGGCAAGGACCAAAGGAAAGAGCTCGACGATTTTGCCGCACGCTATCAAAAGCGTTTTGGCACCGATGTGAAACTGTATGCCCCTTATGTGTTTGACGCCATACAAGTGATGGTGGCGGCAATGGTCAAGGCTGGCTCGTCTGAACCCGCGAAGTATTTGCCACTCATGGCTCAAACCTCAGGCTTCAAAGGGGTGACGGGTACGATCAGCTTTGATGCCAAGGGGGACATTAAAAACGGCGCCTTGACGCTCTACACCTATAAGGGCGGCAAGCGTGACGTGATCGACGTGGTGCATTGAGACCCAAGGGCACTCGCCTTGCCCGCTGACCCCTCAAGATGGATAGGCTCGAGTGCTCAGTCCCGATTCAAGGCTCTCGCGCCCATCCTTCTTAACCTATCCTTCAACACCCTTCCAGCTCACTACTAAGGTGTTGAGGTGTTGAGGTGTTGAGGCTCAGTAAGCCATCGCCCCCGAGCGGTCCTTGATGGTCAAGGCTTTGCTGCCTGCGCGATCGTTGGCGCTGTAGAGTTGAGCCGCAGCAGCTCGCTTGAAGTCAGACGCTTGGTAATGGTCGTGGATGGCGGTTTCGCGGTTGTGGGTTGTTTTTTGCTTTTCAACCTTGATTTGCTCGCCTTGCGAATGGTAAATGTTCTTGGCTTTTGAAACAACATGAGCATCACTGACATGCTGTGAATAGGCACGGTGAGCCAGTGTGGTGCGCCTGAGCGTTTGGTTGGTGGAGTCCAAGCTTTGGTGATGCACAAGCGCTTTGTCGTTGATTTGTGCTTTGTAGTGCTGATTGCCAGCGAGGATTCTTTCGCGGTTTTGATCCTTGCTCACCCGTTGATTGTCTTTGACGTTGTCCTTGGAGTTTTGCGCCTCAATGGTGCGGCTATAGTGCGCGACTTTTTCTGATGCGAGGTTGTTGTCGAGCGTGGCTTGACCTATTTGAAGACTCACTTGGCTCTTGGCTTCCAATTGTCGAGCGTTTTTGTGATCACTGATGGTGTTGACGTAGGCCTTCAAGGCTTGCGCGCTGGAGGTGACTTGTTGAGCGTCAAAGGCTTTTTGATTCATTTGCTCAACCATGCTCAAACTGGAGTTGAAGATTTGAACCTTGTGGTGACTGCTTTTTTTGACCACCACTTTGCGCTCGAAAGCGATTTGAGCCATTTTTCTTTGCTGCGCAACCGTGTCATTGATGTGGGCGTGCAGCTTCTCAAATCCCAATTTGACATAGGCCCCATTGACCGTTTCGTGGGACAGAGGATTGAGGTGGCTTTGGGCAGGAGCAGGCGGGGGTTGGGGGATGCCTGTTGGCGGTGTTAAATTGAGCGCGTCAAGACCTTTGGCCATGTCTGGGGGCGGTGCCAAGGCGGGCTTTGGCGGGAACTTGCTTTGCACATCGGGTGCCATGGCGGGGGGTTTAAAACCACCGGCCATTTTGAATTCCACCTGTTGCTGCCCCACCGGGGGGGTATAACTGCTGCCCATGAGCCTCGGACTGTGCGTGGCGCTATTGATCATGTTGATTCCTTCGTGGTGGCCAGAGGCCGTGCTGTCGCTTCAAAAATCCGGTGCTTGCGGGGCAAGCGTTCAAAAGGAGCGGACAATGTGACGCGTTACTTCGGTAACGATTGATTACGGCGGGTTACCGATGATTACGCCGTGTTACGGCAAATTATGGCCGATTACGCTTGTTACGGCAATTCTTGTCCGCCCCTTGGCTTGGTGGTGTGCACGAAGGGGAGCTCCATTGAATGCTCAATTGAATGCTCAATTAATCAATATTTATATATATAAAACAATAACTTATATAAGTTTTCTAAAGTGAAATATGCACTGAGAATGTTTCTCAGCCAGCCAACGATTTTGGAGATAAAGGCGCTTGGCCCTGAGGCGTATGAGGAGACGGTCAAGCACAGTGGCCAACTTTGGCCAGCCTATGTCTAGAGTTTTGGGTGGTCTTGAAGCGAGTCCAACGATGACGGGAGCGTCAAAGGGGTCCTGCAGGGATGGGCGGCTTGATGGTCACAGGCCTGGCAACTGGTTGGCGGCCGCTTTGAAGAGCAGAGTTCGCCATGGTGCCCCAGTGGCAGGGGTGTCTAGGCCATACCGCCACGTCGAAGAAAACCCAGGTCGTCTATTCAAAACGCAGCTTGTCCGCTATAATTGAAGATGAATTCTTTTTATGAAAGTATGACGATGGACACCATTAAGATTGACGACAAAGAGTACAAGTTTTCTGAGTTGAGCGAGGATGCACGGGCTCAATTGCTCTCTTTGCAAGCCACCGACGCCAAAATTGCTGAACTCCAACGTGACATGGCGATTGCTCAAACAGCGCGAATGGCCTATGCACGGGCTTTGAATGAGTTGCTTCCCGTCGCAGCCACCAGCCATTGAGACACCTCTTTGTTGAGCTCTCACCGGCTCAATGGACCGAGGACACCCCAAAACGATCTTCGGATCGTTTTTTTTATGGCTGCTCACCTTCAGCGCAAGTTTTTTGGGTAACGCCCAGTTCTGTCGCCGGGTCAGTTGCCTGATGAAGACCCAGACTTCTGGGTCCTTGGCTATGCCAAAATGCTGGGCAGGCCCACTGAGCGCTGAGCTTGGTTTGACGGCCGACATCGGAGTAACTTCAAGATGACCCCAGTTCACTCGATTTTGGAAGAACCCAAAATTGATTCCCATTGCCACATCCTCGACCCTTTGGCATACCCCTATCCCCTAGACAACCCCTATCACCCCAAGGGCCAAGAGGTCGGGAGTGCCGACTATTTCACCCAGGTCATGGCCTGTTACGGTGTGCGCCATGCCCTTTTGGTGGGCCCCAATTCTGGCTACAACCTTGACAACCGCGCCATGCTCGCGGCCATTGCCCAGCACCCCGGGGTGTTCAAGGGCATCGCCGTGGTGGCCCATGACTGCTCTGAAGACGAATTGAAGGATTTGAAGGCCAAGGGCGTGATCGGCATTGCTTTGAACATCTCGCTCAAGGGTGTCGCGTTTTACAGCAATGTCGAGCCGCTGCTTCATCGATTGAAAAAACTCGGACTTTGGGCGCAGTTTCAAGTCCAAGATGATCAACTCACAGAGGTCTTGCCTTGGATTGAGCGCACCGGGGTTCGGGTCATGGTGGACCATTGTGGCCGGCCCAATTTATCACCCCATGCCGATGGATTGGCGCAAACGGGGTTTCAAGCCCTGCTGCACTTGGGGCGCAGCCATGACGCGGTGATTAAATTGTCAGGCTTGGCCAAGTTCAGCCAAGAAGCTTACCCCTTTGCCGACACACGGCCCTACATGGATGCCTTGCTCCAGGCTTTTGGATTAGAGCGATGTGTTTGGGCGTCTGACTGGCCCTATTTGAAAGCCACCTCGCGCCTTGACTATGGGCCCATGATCAAATTGCTCGAAGGGCACCTGAGTGTCAGTGAGCGCGCTCAACTGTTTTGGCACAGTCCGAAACAATTGTTTGGTTTTGAACCACGGCTTAGGTGATGCGCTCACCACGATCGGTGTGTGTGAGCTCGCTTGGGCGAGCCAGATTGGAGCCCTTGATGAGACTGAGCGTGTGGCGTTGGATAGGACTAGGCCCAAGCCCAGGTCCAGGCCATCTTGCCCAAGACCCTTTGTATAGCTTTCTCATTGGAGTTTCATGAACAATCCTTCACACACAACGAGCCCGCTCGCGGCGACCCCTCATCCCCCGGCGAGTCCTTCAACGAACACAGCCGCCAAGAGACTGCTTCAAGAAGCGAAGCGCTTGGGGGTGAAATACCTTTTTGTGAATTTGGGCTCGGATCACCCCGCCTTTATCGAGGCCTTGGCGCAGCTGCATCAAGAGGGCTTGGAGATGCCTCACATCATCATTTGCCCGCATGAGATGACCGCCTTGAGTGCTGCGCACGGCTACGCATTGGTCCATCAACAAGCACAAATGGTGTTGGTCCATGTGGATGTGGGCACACAAAACTTGGGCTGCAGCGTGAGCAACGCAGCGCGCTCACGAGTGCCTTGCATCATCGTGGCGGGTCTCTCACCGGTCACCACCGATGGCACTCGAGTCGGTGCCCGCAGCGAGTTCATTCACTACACCCAAGACGCCCACCGACAAAGCGAGATCGTAGCCCAGTACATGAAGTGGTGCTATGAGGTGAGGGCCGGGGAGATGATCGATGAGGTGTTCTTGAGAGCGCGACAAATTGCCAATTCCTCTCCAATGGGCCCGGTGTATTTGACGGGTACTCGTGAAGTTTGGGAAGAGCCCAGCATGGGTCTGAGGCGCCAAAGCGACCATTGGCCCGCCGTGCAAGACCTGGGGATGGGCGCAGACGACGCGAGAGCCTTGGTGACTTTGATCGCCAAAGCCCAGCGTCCTTTGGTACTCACCAGTTATTTGGGACGCAACACCCAGGCCGTGTTGGACTTGGTGGCCCTCTCAGAGACCTTGGGCGTGGCGGTGTGTGAGCTCAATCCGCAATACATGAACTTCCCCGGCAACCATCCTCACCATGTGGGTTATCGCAGAAACTCCCTCATTGAGCAAGCGGACCTGATACTGATGATCGACATCGATGTGCCCTGGATCGTCTCGCGAGTGAGCCCTCAGGCCCATTGTCGACTCTTTTTCATCGACGCTGACCCGATCAAATCGAATTTGGGCTTTTGGCACTTCCCGAGTGAAAAAACTTGGGGAGCCAACAGTGCCCTGTGCTTGGCACAACTGCACCATGAAGCCCTGAGTTTGAGCCTCGATGCCGAACTTGTTCAAGCACGCAAGCACTGGATTGAATCGGCCAAAGCCGCCACAGCTTTGCCCGATATGCCCACCCCCGAGAGTGGGCGCATCAACATCCAGCGCTTGAGTGAGGCGATCAAAGCGTTGGTCAATGAGCACACCGTGATCGTGTTTGAAGCACCCACGGCCACCGAACGACTGCTCAACACCCTCCAGATGAGTCAACCCGGGAGTTACTATGCCAACGGGGGCAGTGGCCTGGGGTGGGGAATCAACGCCGCCATCGGCATCAAGTTGGCCAGACCGCAAGCCGAGGTGATTGCTGTTGTGGGCGACGGCAGCTATCTTTTTGGCGTGCCCAGCAGCGCATTTTGGGTGGCGCAGACCTATGGCGCGGCTCAGTTGTGCATCGTCATTAACAACCGAGGCTGGGGGGCGCCCAAAGTCTCCACGCTATTGGTCCATCCGGAGGGTGTCGCCAAAAACACCGACCATTATTGGATCTCGATGGGCGCGCAGTCCCGTTTTGCCGACATTGCCCAAGCAGCGTCTGGGGCGGGGGCTTTTAGAGTCGACGATATCGCGCAGCTCCAAAGTGTCTTGCTCGAAGCCTTGAGCTGGGTGAGATCGGGCAAGAGCGCGGTCGTGGATGTCGTCACTTTGCCCGTTTCAACGCAGGTTTTGGGACCACAGTGAGGAGAGACTTGAGCGTCATTGCACGCTTTGAGGGCAGGGGTCTACACCCTGCAGGCCTGGTTTTTTCGCTGTGCTGGTGTGCACTGGTGCTCAGTTCATGCTCTCAGCAAGAGGTGAGTTTTGAGCTCGATTGCCAAGGCACGGAGGTGAACCACACCCAGACCGATCGCTTTGGGGTGGTTCAGACTGAGGACACCACACTGGACGCACGACGTCACTTTTCCCTGATTCAGCAAACGCTCAACGCCGTCATGTGTGACCAATGGGAGGAACACCACATTCATTGTGGGGTGCAGGATCACCCCAAGTCCAAGGACAAAGCGATCAAGAAAAGTTTTGAAGAGGATTTTGACCTGAACCGCCAAAATTTACAGGTCACTGTCGAGATCAAAAGAACCGCTTTGAGCAATTCCCTCAAGATTCAAACTCATTCGATCTTCAGTGGCCAGTGTCAACGCTCGAATAAGCATTGAGGGTGGCGCCAAAGGGCCGATTTTGGTCGATAATCGAGAGAGGTCGACCAATTCTGGGGGGCGCCGAAGGCCGCTTGTGGGTGGTGTTGGGGTGCGAAGTGAAAATTGGGGCACGTTGAAACCCCCTTGGCTTAGAAGCCCATCGGCCTGAACAACCTCAGCGCAAAATCCAATGGCTTGGCGTTCAACAACGGAGATGTCAATGAACTGCATCATGAATTCGAGGACGGAGTCTTTGCGGCGTGTCTTGCTTTTGGGCATCATGGTGGCACTGCAGTGCTGCACGCTCGCGGCTTGGGGGCAAATCAACAAGTCACAAAGTTACTCCAATTACGATGAGTGCTTCAAGGAGCGTTTGAAAGTGCTCAAAGGCGATGGCAGCAAAAACGAGACTGCGGTGGCCGTGATTCGCGAGTACTGCAAGGACAAGTACAGCAAAGAGGTGGTGGCGCCCCTTGAGAAAGCTTCTGCACAAGAGACCTGCTCAGTCATCTGGCAAGAACAGCATTTTGTGGTTGGCAAACCCATTAACCTGGATTTGTACAACAAAATTGCCATCACCCACACGTTGATTGAGGCCTATTTTGCCAAAAGTGTGGACTTCAAAGTGATCGAATCCGTCCTCACTGGCCAAAGCGACATCATCAAAAAGATGTGTCCGTCCAATTGAACAACTGATGCATTGAACACGCTGGCCACGGGCTTGATGACCCGCTGAGCGCTAGGGGTTTGGTTTTGCGCACGACGAGGTCACCCTGCGGTTGGATGCCACCTCAATGGAGGTGTAGAGCTCATTGGTCAATGCATTTTTGATGACCAAGTGCAAGTCCCCAATATCGATCTCTTCTTTACAGTTCCAGCTCTCTTCATCAAAGATGCTGCAGCCTTTGAAGGTACTCGCCACAATGCCCCCCAAGATGTGTTTTTTGGCAATCACTTCGCCACTCATTTCTCGCGGTATGAACTCAATGGTGATGGGGTCATAGCGATTGGCTTGGACGCAGGTTTGTGTGCAGTTGTCCAAATTGGTTTGGCTTCCGCATTGATACAGGGTGTATTTTTTGGCGGCTTGGGCAGGCGATAAAACCATGAGCACCAGGGTGCAAATGGCCCCACCCGTTCCTGCCCAAGACCAGCAGGTCAAGCCAGCCGTGAGAGCATTGAAGTCTCGACGCTTAAAAAACGAGTTCAAATGCATTGGTGTCAATTCTCAAGGACTCTAGGCGTTTGCCCACCATGTCGGGGACGTGGTAGAGAGCACTGCCGTCTAAAACAGGCAAGACCATGGCATTGAGCAACTGGGCGGTTTGACTGGGCAGTTCTTGATCGCTGCCCGCAGTGAGCTTCAAAATGTTCAAGGCCGACAATTCAATGTCACCCTTTTCCTTGTTCCACAGGGGGCGAAAGTCCACACAAAACTCCCCACTCTTGGCCGGCAATTTCAAGCGCCACACACCGCACAACTCCACCTTTTGAACATCGGCTTTGAAGCGAGTCACAGGGCTTTCAAGTTTGATGCCGTAACGCTCTTTGGGGAATTTGCTCTCCAAGGCTTTGTCGATCACGCCTTTGGGGATGGGCAGTGAAAACGCCGCACTCAAGCTTGAAAATCCAAGCAGGCATAAACTGAGCAGCACAATACGAATCCTAGTCAAGGTCATGGTCAGCAATCGCAAAAGATAATTAAAAAAAACGAACCCTGTTGCCATTTTTGGGGGCTTTGGCCATCTTAACGCATGAAGCTTCGAGATGGAACTGATCCGACTGTGCCCGACTGTGCCCGACTGTGTTCGAATCCACACGACTCTGCGTGTGGGGGGTGGGATGTCTTCAGAGCTTGGTTTGGTCTCACCGCCTGAAAGTTTCAGCTTAGAATGATTCCATCGTCAACACCGCAGGAGACTAGACATGGCAAAAGCTTATTGGGTTGCTACCTACCGTTCCATTTCAAAACCAGAAGCAATGGCTGAGTACGGCCGATTGGCCGGTCCTGCCATCTTGGCCGGTGGTGGCAAATTCCTCGCTCGTGGCATGCCCAGTCAAGTCTATGAAATCGGCCTGCACGAGCGTGTGGTGCTCATTGAGTTTGACAGTGTTGCCCAGGCCGTGGCCGTTCACGACAGTGAACAATACGCCACCGCCTTGGCGGCCTTGGGAGACGGCGCACAGCGAGACATCCGCATCATCGAAGGCGCATGATCTGAGCCTTCAGGCTCAAAATACTGTCTAAGCGAATGCAACCCATGCTCCAGTGAGTTGGCCACCCACTGCACCCAAGTTGAGCCCAGGCGGTGATTACTGAAGAACCCGGTAGCCTCGACCAGCCAAACAACGACGGATGATGTTGCGCTGGTTGGTCTCACCGCTCGCACCCCCGATGATGCCGCCTTCAATCGCCGCAAAACTGCCGCTCGCGCGTCGGTCTCCACCGGCAATACCCGCCAAAACCGAGCCCAAAGCAGCCCCGGCCACAGCACCCACGGCTGCAGAGGTCACGCCATCGGCAGTTTGCCGGGCATACTGCTGGCAGCTTTGAAGGTCAGCCTCGTAGCGGTTCAAGTCAAGCCCCTGGGTGTCCACAATGGGGCGATAAGTGGCGCCCGCGCAGCCCAGGAGCAGGGCCGCTACGCTCAAGCCGCACAAGAAAGTGGTATTTTTCATGGGTGATTCCTTTGTCTGATTGCAAGTACCCGGTATTTTAAAGCTTGCCCTCTGGGCAAGGCGCGAAAGGGATGAACTCGAGGGTGTCATTGATGAGTAAAAAAGCGCTTCATCTTGACGACATGAGGCCTATCGACGCTGAATTCAAGAGTTCAAGCGCTCTTGAATACTGCGCTTTTTTCAACTTTTGCACATTACCAAAGCCGTATTCTGTCCTGAGGTGCCTTGTACATGCCGTCACCGGGCTTTGTCTTGAAGGCCTCTTGAAAGGCGTCATGGTTGATCGCCGCTCCATTGGCACGGAATTCGGGGGGTGAATGCGGGTCGGTGGTGACTTGTCGAAGCAAGGCTTGTTCACGGCTTTTGCTGCGCCAAACTTGTGCAAATCCCAGGAAAAAGCGCTGCTCGCCCGTCAAGCCATCGATCACGGGGGAGGGTTTAGCGCCCAGGTGCGCTTGGTAGGCCTTGAAGGCGATTTGCAAGCCCGAGAGGTCAGCAATATTCTCACCCAAGGTGAGTTGGCCCTTCACGTGTGCGCCGGGGATGGGTTCATAGGCATCGTACTGATTGACCAAGGCGAGAGTGACTTTTTCAAAGGCACTGCGGTCCTCGGGGGTCCACCAATTGTTGAGTTTGCCCAGGCCATCATACTGAGAGCCTTGGTCATCAAAGCCGTGGCTGATCTCGTGGCCGATCACCGCACCAATACCGCCATAGTTCACCGCATCGTCTGCTTTGGCGTTGAAAAACGGGGGCTGCAAGATGGCGGCAGGAAACACAATCTCGTTTTGTGTGGGGTTGTAATAGGCGTTCACGGTTTGTGCGTTCATGTGCCACTCAGTTTTGTCAACTGGGCCGTCCACCTTGGCCACCGCTCGGGCATATTCGAACGCCAGCGATCTCTCCCGGTTGCCCAGGGCGTTGGCTGCCTTGATCTGTAGAGCCGAATAGTCTCGGAAACGATCGGGGTATCCAATTTTGATCGTGTAGGTGGCCAATTTTTCTTGGGCCCTTTGTTTGGTCGCTGCGCTCATCCAAGAAAGCGAGTCAATGGAGACCTTGTAAGCCTGCATCAAGTCGGCCACCAAAGATTGGACATGGGCTTTGTCTTGGGCGCTGAAATATCGAGCCACATAGAGTTTGCCAATGTCTTCACCCAAGGTGTGATTGAGCGCTTGAATGCCCTCTTGCCATCGCGGCAAGGGGGACTTGGCACCCGAGAGCACTTTGCCGTAAAACTCAAAGTGGGCTTGTCTGAAAACCTTGGGTAAAACCGACGCGTTCAAGTTCAGAGCTTGAAGCGTCAAGTAATCCTTCCAGTCTTGCAAGGGCTCTTTGAGCAACAATTGGGCAATTTGTTCAATCGCATCGGGCTGAGAGACGATCACGCGCTTGACCTTGCCCAAATGGGCGCTTTGGAGATAAAGAGCCCAGTCCCAAGCACTGGCGGATTGCTGCAATTGCTCAAGGCTCATCGGGTTGTAGCGCTTCAAAGTGTCACGGTTTTGGATGCGACTCCAGTGAACCTGCGCAATCTTGCTCTCCAAGGCCAACACCCGTTGCGCTTGCTCCATGTCACTGGGACTGGGCGAGCCGGTGTGCAGGGGGTCCGTTTTCAGTTGAGCCAGTGTGCTCAGGTAGACCAGATATTGGGCTTTGGCGTTGGCCAATCGCGCGTCATCGGCTTTCAAATAGTAATCCCGGTCGGGCATTCCCAAGCCCCCTTGGGCAATGATGGTGCGGTTGACGGTGGGCTCTTTTTCATCAGGCGAGATGCCAATCTCCAAGGGGGAGTTGATGCGGTATAAATTGGCGCCCAAGTATTGGACCAAATCCCTCACCGATTGGATGCCCTCAATGGCCTTGAGTTGACTGCGAAGTGGGGTGAGTCCTTGGCGATCAATGGTCAAGGTGTCGATGAAGGTTTCAAAAAAACGAGCCACTTTGGCCTCGGAGGCCGTGTGACGGTGTTTTTTGTCTTGCAGCTCGGTGATGAGGGTTTGAAGGCGTTGATCCGAGAGATCGCGCAACTCCATGAACGTGCCATAGGAGGATTTGTCACTGGGGATCTCTGTGGTCTTGAGCCACTGGCCATTCATCGATTTGAACAGGTCTTGGCTAGGACTCAAGCTCAGATCGCGACCTGTTAAATCCAAGCCCGAAGGACCAGCGTAGCGGCTCAAATCAATGGGGGGAGTCTTGGCCGGTGCAGCCGCTGCATCTTGTGCCCAACCCGAGGGGATTGCAGCCCAAAGTAAGCCAGCGCACAGACAAAGTGGCGCCAAACGAGCCGCGAGAGCTTGGGCGGTCACGTGAACAAGGAAATCTTTGCCGGTCATGTCTTGCATAGTAGGAAGAGTGGTCTCAAAAGGTCAAGCAGTCTCAATTGTAGGGCAACGCTTGTCTCTCAAGGGGTCTGCATTTGAGCGACGATGCGGCCTTGGACCGTGCCGGCCAAGAGACGATCCAAGACGGAGGAAATCTCCGACATCGCACAAGTCTGGGTTGGGATGGATTTGAGATGCCCGCTTTTGGCCAGCGCCACCACTTCATGCAATTCTTGTAAAGAGCCCACATAACTGCCCATGATCGAAACAGCCCGTTGGGCCAAGGTGACCAGAGAAATGGGCAACTCTCCCCCAAAAAGACCGACGATCACATAGCGCCCGCCTTTTCTGAGTGAGGCGATACCCAGGCTGGCGGTGTTGGGGGCACCCACAAAATCAAGCACCCCGTGAATGCCCATGGGCAAGGCTTTCAGAGACTGCAGACAGCTTTCATCACTGGGGTTGAAGGTGGCCTTGGCGCCCATCGCCAGGGCACTGGGCCACTTGCTTTCATCGATTTCACACACGGCAATGCTCTCGTGTCCGAGCGCCTTGAGGATGGCCACGGCCATCAGCCCCAGGCCACCAGCACCCATCACCACGATCCAATGGTCGGGGGAGGTGGGCAAAAGCTTTTGAATGGCACTGTAGGTGGTGAGACCCGAGCAAGCCAGGATGGGAGCAAAACTCGGCTCAATCCCGCTGGCATCGACCAAATATCGGGGGTGGGGGACCAAGACCTGGGTGGCATAGCTGCCTGGGCGCTGAATGCCAATGTATTGCGGCTGCTGGCACCAGTTGTCTTGGCCCGAGACGCACACAGGGCAGTGCCCACAACCGGTCCACGGATAAACCAAGCGATCCTCTCCAAGGGGGACGTTTTGAGCATCGGGCCCAGCCGCAAGGACCACCCCATAGGGTTCATGTCCCAAAACCGTGGGCAGCTTCATGCCGCGCTCCCCCATGTTGAATTTTCGCCCGCCACCGAGGTCGAAAAATCCTTCTCGAATGTGCACGTCAGAGTGACAAATCCCACAGAACTTCACCCCGACCAAGACCTCACTGCCCTGTGGCACGAGGTCAGGGCGAATGGCTTGTTGCAAAGGACGACCCCAGTCGGTGAGTTCTTGAGTGATCATGGTGTGTATCCGTGATGAAGGAGTTGAATCCTCAATCCAAGGAGGATTGAAGGGGTTTGCCATTGTGAACCAGCTCTTGTTCGTTGTCGAGAAGCTTCACGCTCTCTGTGGAGGTCGACCCCTAGGGAAAACCCATGAATTGAACCCGTCTTGCCTGCGATGGGTTCATGAGCCAAAGAGTCTTGTTATAGTCACAGGACCACGAACGGAGACATTGACATGACGCATATTTTTGAAGACAACTCACTCTCGATTGGACGCACGCCCTTGGTTCGCTTGAACCGCATCAACCAAGGAGGACACGCCACGGTGTTGGCCAAAATTGAAGGGCGAAACCCGGCTTATTCGGTCAAGTGTCGAATCGGTGCGGCCATGATTTGGGATGCTCAGAAAAAAGGCCTTCTCTCAGCGGGCAAAGAAATTGTCGAACCCACCAGTGGCAACACCGGCATCGCCTTGGCCTTTGTTGCCGCGGCCAAGGGCATACCCATTACGCTCACCATGCCCGAGACCATGAGCATCGAGCGGCGAAAACTGTTGGTGGCTTATGGCGCCAAGATTGTGCTCACCGAAGGCGCCAAGGGGATGAAAGGCGCCATCGCCAAGGCCGAAGAAATCGCTTCGAGTGACCCCAAATATGTGCTCTTGCAGCAGTTTCAAAACCCGGCCAACCCTGCTATTCACGAAACCACCACCGGCCCAGAGATTTGGGAAGACACGGGTGGTGAAATCGATATCTTTGTCTCGGGGGTGGGTACTGGCGGCACGATCACAGGCGTTACGCGTTACCTTAAAAAGACCCAGGGCAAAGCGATTTTGAGTGTGGCGGTGGAGCCGTCTGCCAGTCCAGTGCTTACCCAAACGCGACTGGGCCAGGAGGTCAAACCCGCACCTCACAAAATTCAAGGCATTGGTGCGGGATTTGTGCCTGGCGTGCTCGATATGTCCTTGGTCGACTTGATCGAGCAAGTGAGCAACGAAGAGGCCATTGAAGTGGCCAGACGACTGGCCCGCGAGGAGGGTATTTTGTGTGGCATCTCTTGTGGAGCCGCCGCCGCCGTGGCATTGCGCCTGGCCAAAGATCCTCAATACAAGGGTAAAACCATTGTCGTGGTCTTGCCCGACTCTGGTGAGCGTTACTTGAGCACGGCCCTCTTTGAGGGGCTCTTCGATTCAGCGGGTCTGCCTCTTTAAACGAGCACGTTGCTAGACATCAGTCTGGGCGCGCAACGTTTCAGGTGAAGCTATTTTTTGTCAAAATAAATCGGGTTGGTCATGAGATTCAATCGCCCAGTTTCATCATACAGCTCAAGGAAAAACCAGCTGTGGCCACTGTGTGGTGTGATCTTGAACTCTTTGACCTCGATGGCATGCTCGATGAGGCCCATCTCGGTTGGAGCCAGGAGAAGGGGGCTGGTGTGGAGTCGAGCACGTGCGCCTTGGGCATTTAAAAGACGCAGGTGAATGGCGACGTCTTGCGCGCCTTCACCGATCTCAATCGAGTCACCCATC
>CAIMTJ010000110.1 GCA_903844385.1 uncultured Burkholderiales bacterium | reverse complement strand
CCTCGAGAGCTTCGTGCCCAACTCCTCAAACAGTTCTCGGGGGCCTTCGAGCAACTTTTCATGAAACAAGGATTGATACGCGCCAATGGCCCATACCAAATCCGACGATTGAAGTGCCAACATCAATTCGCGAATTTTAAGGCGGTATATCCGTACGCGCTCCTCTTGTTCAGACTTCTTGGGACTCACCCATTGCCCTGAATGTGATGAATTGGCTTGGTTTGCTTTGCCTTGTTGCATGGTGGTGATTTTGGAGAGCTTTATCCCTGGTTTCGTTGCCGCACTTGAACATAGTGCCGGGTTTCTTCAGTGGCATCCCGTGTCAGTGGATTGATGGGTTCAACCTGTAGACTCGGGATCCGTTACCAGATTAGCAATGCTTGTGCCAAAAGCCTTGACTCCGTGAGACCTTGTCTCTTGTCAATTTCATTGAATTGACATGCTATGCTCACTTTTGGTGCAATTGACGCTCAAATTCAGCCCTATTTACCTAAGACGGTGCACACCCTTGCACAATAAACACGCGGGCGAGCGTCACTCTCGCCCATAGACCCAGGCGCATTGGCTTGTTCAGGCGTATGCTCACCCATTACTCACCCATTACTCCCCTGGGTCTCGATGAGAGATGGGGACTGCTTGGGGCTGGTGCAGGTTCAGTGGGTCACGTGAGATTGGGGCCAGTCCATAGTGTCAAGCCACCATGGTGTGAGAGAACTCTCCAACTTGTTCAATCGACAAACGAACCAGGTCTCCTGGGTGCAGGAATAATTTTCTGCCCATCCCAACACCAGCGGGGGTGCCCGTGAGCACCAAGTCACCTGGCTGCAATGTGATGCGGGTCGAAAGCGCTTCAATTTGTTCAGCCGTATCAAAGATCAACTGCTCGGTATTGGAGTCTTGCATCAACTCGCCATTGACCCACAATTTCAACGCCAAATGGTGAGGGTCTTTGATCTGGTCGGCCGGCACAATCCATGGGCCAATGGGACAAGCACCGTCAAAGCATTTTTGCCCGATCCAGTCCATGTGAAAGGGCGAGGAGGGCGGATTATGGGGCCTGCGCATGGCGTCACGTGCGGAAAGATCATTGGCGATGGTGTAGCCTGCGACATATTTCAAGGCGTCTTTGGCGCTCACTTGAGAGCAAGTTTTTCCGATGACTGCGGCCAATTCAATCTCCCAGTCCACCATTTTTGAGTAAGCAGGTAATTTCACTCGGGCATTTGGGCCAACAATGCTCGAGCGTGAAGACTTGATGAAGTGCCATGGCATCTCACCCATCTCCTTCATATTCGGGCCTGGAGGCAGACCTGTGACCCGGGCCATTTCTTGCATATGGTCGGTGTAATTGGCTCCGGCGCAATAAATTTGTCCTGGGTACAGCAAGGGAGCCAAGAGTTTGCAAGATTTCAAGGCGACACCCTTGGGTCGAATTTCACGATTGCGAATCGCTTTGGCCTGGGTTTTAAGGGTTTTATGGCAAGCGCTCCAAGACTGCATGATGGCCATGACGCTGCTCATTTGGGGGTTACCCAACAGTTTGGCCGCGGGGTAAACCATCTCATCCACGACCACTGCGGCCTGCGGGGATTTGTCAACACTGTGGGTGATCAATTGATAGTCGCTGAGGTGTGCTTTCAAGATATTCTCCAAGATTGGGCTGTGAATGAGTGGAACTTTCACAAAGTGTATCCTCAATGGCAGTCCCATCACATGAGGGAAAATCTTGAGTTGGGTCCTTGGGCTGGCTGATCCGCTATGATCAGCAGGTGCTCCATTGAGGTCATCTTTGCAGTCTTTTGCACGCGTTTGTCCTCAGTCAAGGTGTCCAAGCGCATGCAACCCACCCATCAACTCCCGACTCAGGGCGTTCTCTTTTCAATTGCGAGAACCATGAAAATCCAATTATTCTTCAAAGCCCATCGACCGATCTCTCGACTTCAGGCGATGGTGTGTTTATGTTTAGTCTCACTATCCGCCTGGACTTGGGCTGCCGATGTGGAATACCCCAACAAACCCATCACCATCATCGTGGCTTATGCCCCGGGTGGGCAAGGGGATGCCTTTGCGCGCATTGTGGCCGAACGCTTGACCTTGATTTACAAGCAGCCGGTGTTGGTGGACAACCACCCGGGGGTCTCGGGAGTGGTGGGGACTCGCTTGGCGGCCAAGTCCAAAAACGATGGCTACACACTGCTCTTGGGCCAAACTGGAGAAATCGCGGTCAACCGCGCCATGATCAAAGACATGGGTTTTGACCCGTTGAAAGATTTTGTGCCAGTGGTCTTGATTGGCAATGCCCCCTTGGTCTTGCTGGTGGCCTCCGATTCTCCCTTTAAAACCGTCAACGACCTCATCGAGGCGGCCAAGTCCAAGCCCGGCCGACTCAGTTTTGCCAGTGTCGGGGCGGGCACGCCAGGTCATTTGGCGGCGACAGCACTCTCACTGGGCGTCAAGGCCGAGATGGTGCACATTCCCTACAAGGGTGTGGGCCCCTTGATGACAGACTTGATGGCTCAGCGCTTGGATCTTTTTTTTAGCAGTGCATCTGCCGCCATGCCCCAAATCAAAGGCGGTAAATTGCGCGCATTGGCCATCACCACGCCCAAACGCATGGGCTCCTTGCCCCAAGTGCCCACGATTGCTGAGGTGGCCATTGCTGGGTTTAACTACTCGCTTTGGGGGGGCTTGTTCGCGCCCGTGGGCACGCCCAATGCGGTGATTGTGAGTTTGAACAAAGAAGTCAATCAACTGCTGTCCCAACCCGAGCTCAAAGCGCAAATGGAACAAGATAATTTGGCCGTGCCCGCCAATTCCGTGGCCGAGTTTGGTGCTTATGTGGCGGCGGAGGCCATTAAATTCGACAAGTTGGTGAGCGAGGCCAAGCTCAAAATGGATTGACAGCTCGCTTTGGGGCGAGCGCCAGCTTGGAGAACCTGGCTTGGGTGACCCGGCACAACAGGCTCAATGATGAGCTTGAACAGTGCTTTGCATGACATAGCGATTGACCACCGGTGGGGTATCGGGTAGATGGAAGGCCATTTTTCGGTCCCGAATGGAGATGTCGGCCTCGGTCATGCGATCAAATCGGCGCAAGTGCTCAATCCAAGACTCATCTTCGACCATCTCCACAAATCGGCCTGGTCGTGTCATGTCGAGCACCAACTCCCAGGATAAGGCACCATGGCGCAAGCGACTTTTTCGACTTTCTTGCATCAGTTCTTTGAACTGCTCTGCTTGTTTGGGATCGATCAGGTATTCAATGGTCATCATGATGTGGCCCGTCTCAGGCGGCTTGTCACTCACGGGGGGCAGCAAAGCGTGTGATGGCGTCAAGTCGTCTTGCAAACCCGGATCAGGGTTGAAGTGATTGATCAAAAAAGTGCCGATCAAACCGGTGAAGGCGGCCACGACTAAGCTGATTTGAACGCTTGCCAAGGTGGCGACTTGACCCCAGAGGGCTGCCCCCAAGGCGGTTGAGCCCATGATGGCCATTTGGTAAATCGACATGCCGCGAGCACGCACCCAGTCGGGTAGCCCCATTTGAGCCGACACGCCCAAGGTGTTGGCGGTGGTGATCCAAGCCGCGCCGGCCAGGCACATGGCCGCCATGGTGATGAGCGTGATGTGATTGAAGGCCACCACCAGCATGGCCAGGCATTGGAAAAAACTCCCCCGAATGATGAGCTCGTCTCGGGAGTAACGCCGTCTAAAGCGGGGAATAAAGCCAGCTGCACAGATGGCCCCCAAGCCCATGGAGGCCAAAATGAAGGTGAAAGTGCTCGCGTCCCCACTTTGCAGATTTTTGGCCACCAAGGGCAGCAAGGCGATCAAGGCCGTGGAGCTCAAGAAAAATACCGCCACTCTCATGAGGACGCCCTTGAAGTGCTCCGACTGGGCAATGAATTGAACGCCAATGCGCATCGCACTCCAAAGTCGCTCACGACCCAGAGGGTTGGGCTCTTGCACCCGCTTCCAGCGAGACATCATCAATGCCGCGCCGATCGACAACACAGCATTGAGCAAATAGACATAGGCACTGCCCATAGAGGCGATCAAGGCGCCTGCCACCAAGGGGCCCACAATGCGCGAGGTGTTCATGGACACGGCATTGAGGGCCAGCCCCGAGGGCAGCTGAGACTTGGGGAGTAATTCGGGAATGACTGAGGAAAAGACTGGCCAGCGCATGGCCAGTCCAATGCCATTGAAGAAGGTCAAAATGAGCAAGGAAAGCGGCGACAAATTTCCCCAAAACACCAATAGGCTCAAAACCGACGCCACCACCGCCACCCAAATTTGGGTGAATATCAAAAATCGACGCCGATCCAACATATCGGCCAAAGCGCCACAAGGCAATCCCAAAAGAAAGACCGGTAAGGTGGAGGCCGATTGCACCAATGCCACCCACACGGGTGTCACATTCATGGAGGTCATCATCCAAGCACCCGATACATCGTTCATCCACATGCAAATATTGGCAATGAGCCAACAAGACCAGAGCATGCGAAAAATGGGCTCTTGAAAGGGGCGCAGGAGGCTTTGATCTTCGGTGGGGGTGGAATTCAAAATAAGGGGGTGTGGAACTTGGAGCGGGGAGCGTGCTCGCGTGGTGGGTTAAAAGGGCCTGGATGAGGCCAACACCTGCAGGTGCCAACCGATCCAAGAAGTCCCCGACCACTTTGAGTTAAACTTATTTTAACTGCTAACCGATTTTGCGGCGCTTTGCCTTCAAAAATCCCTCCAAGCGCCATACCATGCTCTCATTGTTTCACCCACTCACTCCCACCCCATTCACTTCCAAGCGTCCTACTCGGTCGCGTTGGTGGCTCAACAAGTTCTGGGGCTTCATGGTTTGGCTGCCCGTTTGGGGCCTGTTGAGCCCCCATGCGCAGGCGCTGGACTATCCCACTCGAGCCATCACCATTGTGGTGGGGTTTTCTGCTGGCGGCAGCAGTGACGTGATTGCCCGCTTGGTTGCGGAAAAACTCTCCGTCGGTTTGGGGCAACCCGTCGTGGTAGAAAATCGACCTGGGGTGGGCTCCATTGTGGGCGCAAGCTTTGTGGCCCACGCCAAGCCCGATGGCTACACTTTGCTCATGGGGGCGAGTGGCCCCTTGGTGTTCAACCACGCTTTGTATGCCAAGCTGCCTTATGCACCGCAAGATTTTGCGCCCGTGAGCTTGTTGTGCACATTCCCATTGCTCTTGCTCACCTCGAGCAATTCACCGATTAAAAACCTCGAGGACTTGGTCCAATACGCCAAAAGAAACCCTGAACGCTTGAACTACAGCGCCTCCTCGGCGTCTTTTCAGTTGGCCAGCGAGCTCTTTAATCAAAAGCTCGGTACGCGTTTTCTCCACATCCCCTACAAAGGCAGCAACGACTCGGTGACGGCTGTGATCACGGGTGACGTGAGCATGAGCTTGGTTGACGCAGGGGCTGCCTCACCCGCACTGGCAGGCGCTCGCGTGAGGGCCTTGGCGGTCTCCTCCAAGGAACGCTTGCCCAGCATGCCCAGTGTGCCCACCTTGAGCGAGCTTGGCGTGGACTTGAATATTGCGTTTTGGACAGCGATCATGGCACCCGCGGCGACTCCTCAGCCCATCGTCAAGCGCCTGCAAGAGGAGCTTGCTCGAGTGTTATTGAATCCGGACATCAAAAAACGCTTTGCAGCCTTGGACGTCATCCCCACCAGCAGCACGAGCGAGGAATTGGGCCAGTTGATCCAACAAGAGATCGCACTTTGGCGTGAGGTGGCCAAGGACAACCATATCAAGGCCGACTAGACCCGCCTGGCTGTGTTCATGAATCAACTCCAACTCGCGCAGGCCTATTGGCAACTCGCTGCCCAACTGCTGCCGGTCATCGTTTGTACAGGCATTGGGGTTTATTGGGGCGTGCGTCAAAAAGCTTACCCGGCTGAGTTTGTCTCCAATTTGGCCATCTCCATTGCCACACCGTCGTTGGTGTTTTACACCTTGGTCTCGACACAACTTGACAATGCGACGCTGTCCAAAGTGGCTGTGGCGGCCTTGTTGTTGATTGTGATCATGGCATTGATCGCCGCCGCACTCTTGCGACTCTTACAGTTGCCCGTTCTTTTTTTGCTGCCTTGCGCGACGTTTCCCAACGCCGGTAATTTGGGACTGCCCATGTCGCAATTGGCCTTTGGCGACGAGGGCTTGGTGATCGCTGTGGCGCTTTTTGCCATCTTTTCATTTGTCCAACATACGCTGGCGGTGAGCGTGTTGGTTTGGGCCAATCGGCGTGACTCATCCGTTCAAACGGTCAAGCGCTCTTTTCCCTATGCGGTGGCGTTCATGGGAGGCGCTGCGGTGCTGCTCAAAGCCTTTGCCATTGCAGTGCCAGCCCCGATCCTGAACAGTGCCAAATTGGTGGGTTCATTGGCTGTACCGATGATGCTCATCAGTTTGGGGTATGCGCTGTCGACCATCCGGCAATCCTCGGTGGGTGAGGGCGCTAGGCTCGCCGGTGCGCGCCTATTGACTGGGTGGTTGAGTGGTTTAGTGCTACTGCGATTGCTCGATTTACCAGATCTCGTGGCTGAGGTCTTGGTCCAACAAGTCTTGATGCCCGTGGCGGTGGTCAACTACATCTACACCCAGCGTTTCACACCGCTTGGCAACACCGCGGCTTCAGCGGTGCTCATCTCTACGCTGTTTTTTGCCCTGATGGCTCCGCTCGTTTTATGGTGGGCCCATGTTGGCGTTCATGATTTGGATCAGTGGATGCGATGAGTCTTTGCCTGGAAGGCGAGCCAAGGCTTTCATGTCCACTCACACCACCAAGAGCACCCACCGCCTTGAGATCGCCATCAAATTTGACGCTCCGCTCATCAGGTTAAACCCTCAACGGCATCTTCAGCCGTTGACAACAAAGAACATTGTTTTTCATGAAAACGGAAAAAAACAATGATATATTGGAGCCCTTATTCTCTGCGCGGTTGAGTTGGCAATTTGATGTGGGTCTTTTTCGGATTCTCCGTCTAGGCCAACCATGACCGATGCGGATCTGACGAGGCACCTTCATGGTGCCCAATCTCTTGGTATAGAAGGAGTTTTATGAATTCACCCACGCATCATCATCACAGTGATTCGGGTTTTTATCGACAAATGATCACGGAGCCCGATTCCAAGGTTTTTCAAATCTGGGTGGCGGTGATCAATTTCTGGATTTTTGCCTCCTGTTTGTCCATTGCAGCAGAAACCATCGAGCCCTTTGCCACCGAGCAGGTGCATTGGTTGTTGATCATTGAGTACATCGCGGTGGCTTTTTTCACGGTCGACTACTTGGGCAACTTGTACTTCGCCAAGAACCGCGTGAAGTATTTCTTTAGCTTTTGGGGCTTGGTGGATTTGATCTCCATTTTGCCGACTTTCTTGAATATGCTCAATTTGTCGGCCTTGCAAGGCACCAAGGTCTTGCGGGTGTTGCGAGTCGTTCGGGTGTTGCGGGTCTTGAAGTTGGCTCGCATTGCGATGCAAAAGATCACCCAAAGCGTCCAATCCTCCAACCCTATTCTCACCAATCTCAAGATTTACTTCATTGCCTTGTTCTCTGTTGTGATGATCTCCTCGACGTTGATGTATTACGTGGAAGGCAATCTTTACTCGGCGGAGGCGCTCGCCCAAGGCCAAGAAGCTTTGGATGCCCACCTCAAGGAGTCACCTTTACCAGCCGATGCGCCCCCAGAAGCTTCAAAGTTCATGCCTGTTGACCCCATTGGTGGCAATGTGGTGCCCGAGGACAAGCGCTTTTTCACCTCGATTCCTGCTGCCATGTGGTGGTGTATGGTCACCCTCACCACAACCGGCTATGGGGATATGTTCCCTGTCACGGCGGGAGGAAGGCTCATTGCTTGTGTCACCATGTTGATGGGCTTGGTTTTGTTCGGTATTTTGTTGAACATTGTGGGCAAAACCATCATGGTCCTCCTCTTTGGTGAGCAGGTCATGGAAGATGAATTGAGTGCCAAGCGCGAAACCATATTGAAATTGATGGTCACTCGCAAATGGATCACCAAGGAGCGCGCCGAAGAGGTCGAACTCCTGAGCGAAGAAGACATCAAGTCGCGTCTGACGCACTTGTGAGCTTGCCGTTTTCCTGCAAGGTCATTGCGTCTGGCTGAGATGCTCGCTATGACACCCAACGCAAAGGCTCCCATGATGGGGAGCCTTTGTTGTTGATACCCTTCAAGTTTTGAGCACCCAGGTCGATTCTCCCTAGACGATCAAGCAATCAGGCTTTCTCGCTCTGGCTGGTTTGATGTGAGATACGGGAGAACCTTTGAGCGCCCTCACTTCTTGAGGCGTCAACTATTGGGACGGAATTGCACCATGGGCTATATCATTTCATTTTTTCTAGGCGTATTTGTCGCCACCGTCGGTGTTGCCAATGCCGCCATGATGGTGGACGAATGGGTGCACAAGGCCCAGGTCTATATCGTCGAAGAGACCAAGAACGTCAAGTAATCTCAGACACCAAGGTCTTGACCACGACTTTGATCAACTCCGGAATGTCTTGGCTCAATTGGTATTCCAAGGAGCTCGTCCACCAATCTTGGGTTTTCAAGTCCGTAAAGTTGATCCAGACAAACAAGTAAAGTAGCCCAAAAAAACCGGTCAAAAAACCAAAAAAAGCACCTGCCACGTGGTGACCGGGAACGGATTTGTGGGTGATGAAGACCAGGTTGTGAAAACGGCGCAGTAAAAATAAAAAGATCACCACCAAGGGCGAGACGATCTCTAAGCGCAAGACACTGCGAAACGAAATGTCCGCATCGGGAAAAAAATAGGGGGTGTAGTGTCCGGTGCTGATTTTAAGGGCAAAGGCATACAAACTAAAGGCCATGAGGCAATAAAAGCCTTGAGCGGTCCACCCTCGCCAAGCGCCGTGCGCCGTTGACAGTATCAAACAAACAAGGCAACAATAATCAAGAGAATTCATTGGGCATTTGCCTGGGCACCATGTTGGGTTGATGAAAAGTTATTTTTAAACTTAGCAAATAATGTTCCATCACAACTTGCTGCCTCACCCTCTCATTCTATCGTTGAAAAGTGAGCTTTTGGACAGTGCTGGGGTCGTTTTGGGAGCAATCATTCCAATCCTCCGCGCGAGGTCTTGGATTCAATTTCGCGACCCTTAAGACACCTCAGAACGCGTGAAGCCCGCAAGCGGGTACAAAGCCTCAGAGGAGCGCCCAAAAAAAGCTGATAATTGTGCTTGGCCAGCCATTACACTTTGCCCCTATGTCCAAAATTTACATCATCTCTCCAAGTGGTGCCGTCAGAGACAAGCGCTCGTTTAAAAGGGGCGTGAAACTCTTGGAAACTTGGGGCCACGAGGTCGAGCTCGACCCCAGTGTTTTGAGCGCTCATCAGCGTTTTGCGGGTGATGATTTAGCGCGCTTGGGCAGCATCGAGCGCGCCTGCGCCGCCCAGGCCGATGTCGTGCTCACGTCGAGGGGGGGCTATGGCCTCACGCGGCTATTGCCTCATCTGGCCTACGCCAACATCAAAAAAGCCATTCAACAAGGCACTCGCTTCATTGGCCTGAGTGATTTCACGGCCTTTGAAAATGCTGTTCTTGCCAAAACCCAACAAGTCACTTGGAGTGGTCCGAGCATCATGGATGATTTGGCCAGCGACCATCCGGATGAGATCACCCTGGCGTGCTTGAACGACGTGATCGAGTCTCAATCCGAGGGGACAGGTTGGACCATGTCTCGCGTGCACGCTCGCTCCTTTGTGAATGAATCCGACCCCAAAGTCGTGAAAAAAACTCTCTTGGCCAAGGATGCCTTGCTGTGGGGTGGCAATTTGAGTGTGCTGTGCTCCTTGGTGGGCACCCCGTTTTTGCCCTCAGTGAAAGGGGGAGTTTTGTTTTTGGAAGATATTGCCGAACACCCTTATCGTATCGAGCGCATGCTCACCCAGTTGCTGCATTCGGGTGTTTTGAATCAACAAAAGGCCATTGTGCTGGGGCAGTTCACCCACTACAAATTAACCCCCCATGACCGTGGTTTTGACATGGCGGCGGTGGTCTCTTACTTGAGAGCCCAAACCCGAGTGCCCGTGTTGACCGATTTGCCTTTTGGCCATGTGCCCTTGAAAGTCTGTTTGCCCGTTGGGCGGCGGGTGAGTTTGGTCAAAGACGAGAGGGACGTGTATTTGCTTTGGCCGCATGAACACCATGCTCATGGGTCAAGTCCTTCACCCCAGGGCAGTCCCCATCACGCCCACCCTTGACGTATTTGTTCATGAAAACCAGCTAGGAAACGCACGATGCAAAAAGAACTGACCTTCACGTCCGATGGCCTCACCCTCGCCGCCGTGTTGCACATCCCTGATGGGATCGCAGCGGGTGAACAACGTGCTGCCATGGTGGTCCTTCACGGCTTTGGGAGCAACAAAAATGGGGGGATATCCATGGCGGCGACCCAGCTTTTTGAGAGCCTGGGATACGTGACCCTGCGCTTTGATATGCGCGGTTGTGGTGACAGTGAAGGCGAGCGCGGCCGGGTCATTTGTCTTGAACAAGTGAGGGACACCCAAGCTGCCATTGATTTCTTGCAAACTCAAGACTGTGTCGCGCCCAGTCGCATTGGTGTCATCGGACACAGTTTTGGTGCCGCTGTGGGCATTTATGCCGCCGGCGTTGATGAGCGCATCGCTGCATGCATCTCAACGGGGGGCTGGGGGGATGGTGAGAAGAAATTCAGAAAGCAACATGCCTCTGAGGCGGCGTGGACAAAATTCACCGACATGATGCGCGAAGGCCAGCGCTTGGCCGCCTTGGGTGAGTCGATGAGGGTGCCACGCTACGATATCGTTCCAATTCAACCTGGACTTCGCGACCAATTGTCCCCAGGTTCAATTTTAGAGTTTCCCTTCGAAGTGGTCCAAAGCATGTTCGATTTCAAAGCCAACGACGTGGTGGGTCAAATTGCCCCAAGGCCACTGCTGCTGCTGCACCCCTCCAACGACACGGTGACCCCAACCGAACAATCAGTGGACTTGTTTGCCCACGCGGGACAACCCACGGACCTTCATCTCTTTGCCAACACGGATCACTTTATTCTCGGTGAGGGCAACGCCATGGTGATCGACTTGGTGCAGGCTTGGATTCATCGCCACTTGCCCTTGAAAGACTGAGCGCTCATCCACCCAAAGGCGTCACGTTCAAGAGTAGGGCGAGCTCGTTGAGCGTTTTGAGCAGCGAAGGCGCGATAGAGATCCCGCTCAAGACTCGAAGCTCACGCTCACGGTAGCCTCGCTCGCCGGGCATCAAAATCTCCCCCACCTTGTCGTCAATGGGCAGGGCTTTGAGTGTTCGCACGCATTGCGCGACTTCTTGTTGAAATTGCGCTGGGGAACAAAATTGGTAGATATCGATGGCAATGAGCATGGCGTTTTGGCAATGCCGTTGAGCCTCGACCTCGCCCGAGAAAAAATGTCCAATCAAGGGGTTCATCAAGGGCACGCTCGTCATGAGCTCAAACATCAACGACAGGCCCGATCCTTTGGGCCCGCCAAGGGGGAGGGGAATCGAGGCGGCTTGGGAGTCGGTGGTCTCGTTGCCCTCCTCATCGAGCGCCCAACCTGGCTCCAGGGCTTGCTGCTTGGCCTTGTATTGCAAGAGTTTGCCCATGGAGACCACGCTCGATGCCATGTCCAACATGATCGGTTGGTTCTTGGGGCCTGGAACGGCCAAGGACAATGGCGCCGTGGAGATGCCAGCGGCTTTGGCGCCGAAGTAGGCCATATTGGGTCTCGATGCCGCCATGGCAAGGCAAGACATACCGGCTTTGGCGATTTTTTCTGAATAGATGCCCAGTGCAGCTGTGTGGGTGGTGTTTCTCACCATCACCATGCCGATGCCGGCTTTTTTTGCCATGTCCATGGCCAAGTCACTCGCCCACCCCATGGCCAAGGGCCCTGCAGAGCGGTTCGCTTCGATCACTTTGACGGCCAAGGTGTCGTGGATCAATTCCAGACTTGCTTTGGGGTTCATCTCACCTTTGTCGATGATTCTCATGTACATCGGTATGCGGCTCACCCCATGCGTGTCCATGCCTCGCAAGTTGGCCCAAATGAGGGCATCGGCCACGCTGTTGGCCTCCTCTTGGTTCATGCCTTTGGCTTGCAAAATATCGCTGCTCAAGAGCTTCAAACGCTCCGCGCTGAAAGTGGGTGAGAACGGGGAGGGCGCTTGCCGGGTCATTGTCGTTCAATCTTTCTGAGTTCGATCACGCGCTGCCATTTTTGATATTCGTTGTCAACAAAGAGTTGCATCTCCTCAGGGGTGCTCGATTGTGGATCTCCCCCAAGGTCAGCGAGGGTTTTGTGGTGATCTTTGTCGTCGATGATCTTGCGAATTTCCGCATTGAGCCGTTTGATGATCTCCGGTGGGGTTCCACCGGTAGCACCGATGCCAATGAAGGACTTCACCTCATAGCCTGGAAGGCTCTCTGCAACGGAGGGCACGTCGGGGAGGGCTTTGTTGCGCTCTTTTGACGTCACGGCCAGGGCCCGGATCTTGCCCGATTTGATGAAGGGCAGGGACAGTGTGGGAGCTTCAATCAGCATGTCCACCCGCTCTCCCATCAGTTCGGTCATGGCACTGCTGCCGCCCTTGGTGGGGATGTGAACGATTTCAGTGCCCGCCATCACGTTAAAGAGCTCCGAGGAGAGATGGTGGATGGAGCCAAAGCCCGAGCTCGCGTAGTTCATCTTGGCGGAGTTGAGTTTGGCCGCGGCAATGAGGTCTGCCAGGCTTTTGTGGGGCGAGCTGGCCAACACGTGCACAATGAAGGGATAAAACGTGACGGTGGAGATCATCGTGATGTCTTTGACCGGATCAAAGGGCGGATTCTTCGCCAGGGCTGCTTGTGCGGGATAGCCACCAGTGACCAAGAGCAAGTTGTAGCCATCGGGCTTGGCCTTAGCCACATAATTGGCCCCAACACCCCCGCCCGCTCCAATGCGGTTTTCCACAACGACGGGGGATCCGATGGCTTCAGCGAGGTGCTGAGCGACAAATCGCGCCATGATGTCGGCCGAGCCACCGGCGGCAAAAGGGCAGGTGATGGCGATGGGTTTCACGGGG
Source organism: uncultured Burkholderiales bacterium (assembly GCA_903844385.1). GTDB lineage: Bacteria > Pseudomonadota > Gammaproteobacteria > Burkholderiales > Burkholderiaceae_C > Limnohabitans. Next base: position 2,348 of record CAIMTJ010000110.1, on the reverse strand, counting down.
TATTTCTGTGCCTGGCTCCAGGGTGCAAACCCCATCAATAGGGCCGCCAACATCAGTTGGATCAAGGCGGGGGCTGGGCCTGTCGTGGACTTGGAAGAGTGCTGTGTTGTCATGTGTTTGGGGTCTTTGAAGACCTCTGAGTTAGAGTGGAAAACTTGGGTTTTTTGTGGAAAGTGGTGCTCGATAAGCTCGCTTTGCGGCCCATGAGCCTTGGTAATTGCGGATGGGCCGATGAGAATCATGGGTTTAAAATTGAAGGCAAATCCCCTTTTTAATTTTTGAATGAGTTTAACCCATGGCGTGTTTTCTATCGATGGCGTTCTTGAAGTCAATCACACGGATGTGGATGCTCTTTTTTTGCATATTGGGGTGGTTGCAGCCCTTGACGCTGACGTGGGCCGCGTCAACTGGCATCACCTTGGTGGTGCCTACCACGCCAGCCACAGGGGCCGACATTTTGGCCAGGGTTTTGGCCCAGCAAATGAGCTCAAAGTTGGGCCAAGTCGTGGTGGTGGAGAACAAGCCTGGAGCCAGCGGCAACATTGGCAATGATTTTGTCTCTCGTGCCAAGCCAGATGGCTCAACGCTGTTGGTGGCGTCGACGAGCTTTGCGCTCAACTCTGCTGTCAACCCCAATTTACCGTTTGATCCGATCAAGGATTTTGTTCCCATCACGCTGTTGGGCACGGGCACGCTTTGCTTGGTCACGCCCAGTAGTTTGGCTGCGAACAATTTGCCCGAATTCATCGCTTTGGCCAAAACCGCTCAACTCGATTACGCCTCACCCGGCAACGGCACCCCCCAGCACTTGGCCATGGAACTTTTTAAGATGGAGTCTGGTGCCAATCTTTTTCACATTCCTTTCAAGGCTGCCGCCAATGCCATCAACGATGTCACTGGGGGCCATGTCTCGTCCATGATTGTGCCCATGCACACGGTCTTGCCACTGGTCAAATCGGGTCGCCTCAAAATGTTGGCCGTCATGAGCAAAACGCGTGCTGAGTTGGCCCCCAATGTACCGACATTCAAAGAGCAAGGCTATCCCAAACTTGAGGTCGATGTTTGGTACGCCTTACTGGGCCCCAAAGGCATGCCCCAAAGTCAGGCCCAAGATTTGAATCTTCTTGTTTCTCAAATTCTGAAAACCCCAAGCGTTGCCGCACAGTTGAGTGTTCACGGCATTGAGGCCAACCCCGGCAGCGCCAATGCTTTGGGAGAGCTCATTAAGTTTGAAGTCACGAGATGGTCCCAGGTGGTTAAAACCGCGCAAATTAAGGCCGATTAATGAAGGCCGATTTTTGAAGGCCGATGAAGCGCGAGTTGGCACCAAGCGATGGGTATGGGCTGGCTGTCAATTGAACTAGACGGCACCATTGGCCTGTCTTTTCTATTTGATACGATGTATATTATGTTAAGTTATTGAGAGATCTCATTTTGCGGGTTTAAGTAGACCGACACCCTCAGGGGGTCACAAGCCGCGGTGTCTTAGACACCCCGGTCATTTGGCGGTCTGGCTTTGTTTGGCGTTCCAAGCCTTCAGGTAGGTCTCGATCATCTGGGCCGCGAGCTCGTGTTTGGCATTCAACGCAAAATCCAGGGCGCTCAAGTTTTTGTCGTTTTTGACGCTGGGGTCAGCACCTTCTTCGAGCAAAACTTTGCAGGCCAAGGGGTTTTGAGCATAGCCTGCAGCCATCATCAGTGGCGTCGTGCCATTGGGGCTTTCTGAATCGATGTAAGCATCTTCATCGAGCAAGATGTGAATGAGCTCGATGTGTCCGCTGCTGGCCGCATAATGCAGCGGCGTCCAGCCGGTTTTGTTGACATCTGCGCCTTTATCAATCAGCAAGCGGGCGATGTCGACTTCACCTTGGATCACGGCCAGCATCAGTGGAGATTCGTCATGGGCGTTTCTTTCGTCCAATTGAATGCCTCTGGCCGAGACCAAGACCTTGACCACATTCCAGGCCTTGTTTTGAATCGCTAAAAAGAGGGCTGGATTGGCGGCTTCATCGGGCGTATTGGGATCCACGCCCCTGACCAACAGCGATTGAACCACTTGGGTGTCATTGCTTTTTACCGCGTTGATAAAGTCTGCGTAGGCGCCCGCATGGCCAGACAGCGGTAGGCACAACACCCAGCTCAAGCCATACGCACACCAGTGCTTAGGCCATCTGGCCATCAAGCCTTGACCGATACGGGCCATCATTTCAAGCCAGTGGACGAGTTTAGAGGTGAAAAACATTCTATACATTACTTTAATTAAATTAATTAAGTTATTGAAATATAGAGAATAATCAATGATTAAATGGAGTTGTTTTTTTGAACAAGGTTTCAAAGTTCAAACTCGT